>DHOD01000103.1:7001-13014 GCA_002407725.1 Christensenella sp. UBA5399
GTGACGGGTGACGCCTGTGAACGCGGGTCTCACCTGAAAGATTTTGCGCAAACGGTCAGCGAGCTTGCGTTTGACTATCTGGATGCGCCACCGGTGGTGGTGGGGGCGAAAAACTGGATTACACCTGCCCACGAGCTGGAGGAGTTCTTCTTCCCGCAGGCGGAGACGATTGTGGATGCGGTGCACGAACGGATTGTGCCGTTGGCAGGTCATGTACCCACAACCAACCAGACAGAGCTGAAGCAGTTGGAGAACGCACGCAAGGGTGTTTGAGGCGGGGTACGGAAGATTGATTTTTAAGTCGAGGGCGACAAGGGAGGGATGCGAAATGCCTTCCTTGTCGTTTTGCATGTTGCTTGGTTAAATAGATGCGGTGGGAATAAAAGAGCTGGTGGGATAAATAGTATGTTTTTGATATAGATAGGGCATGCCTTTGGAAGGCGTTTGCTTGTCTGGCCGCATGAAGGAAAGATGGGGAAATAGGCCGTAATAGGCGCATTGTCCTTGGCAAAAGATGAACACAGGGGCGGGTTTTATGTCAAGGGGGATTCGGAATCTCTCCCCTCGGTGTATTGTGCGTACTCTATTCTTCCTATTCTTGCATTTTCATTGATTCCCGTATTTCCGCTTTCGCTCTTCGTAAGGACTCGCCGTGCCTCCGGCTTGCTTGCTTCTTACTTCGCTGGCTCGTGCGTCGCTGCATCTGCCGCTGACAGCGCTCAACTCTTCAAACCGCGAAGGAGCTCCGCCCCTTTCGATCCCCGTAGGGGATTCCTCTTGGGAAGGTTGGGAGAAGGAAGCGGGAAAGGAATACCCCAGATGAGGAAGGGGTATTTGATGTTATTCTTTGATCAGCGCGTACATACAGGAATCGTATATCCGCCCGTTTTTATAGACACTGCTTTTCAATATGCCTTCCAGTGTGAAACCCGCTTTTTCCAATGCGCACCGCGAACCGGCATTTTGTGCAAATGGCTCTGCAAAAATACGGATGACGTCGTACGCCTTGAAGGTATGGGTGCACATCTGGCTGATGGCGGCGGTCATGATGCCCCGGCCCCAAAACGGCTCGCCCAGCCAGTAACCGATTTCGGCGCTTTTGCAATACACATCGTCCTTGAAAAATATACCTATGCTGCCCACGGCCTCGCCGTCAATATCAATTGCACGGGTATACTGGCCTTCCAGATTGACATCCAGGCAGCTTTTGATATAAAATTCCGCATCGGCCATTGTGTAAGGGTACGGAAAAGCATCGCGCAGGTTATCGGCGATTGCGGGGTTGTTGGCGTATTTGGCGACACTTGCTGTGTCGGACATGCTCCATTTTCTCAGTACGAAATCCATAGAATGCTCCTCTTTCCACCCATAAATCATTATATCATACTAGTTCCATTTAAAAAACGTTATACGTTTTTTATAGCGCCAATAAGCGCGTTTGGAACTGTATAAGACGTATTCCGTGCTGAATCGGCGCGGAACAGAGCTTCGGCAACGACGAAGCGGTCTCAAATTAAAAACAACATTTTTAATTTGAGAGTAGTATCAATAAGCCAAATTTATTGCAATTTATACGAAATCTGATAAGATAGATGTAAACCTAAGTTGCTCTAACCAAAAACAGGAGAAAACATATGAATATATGGCATAATATGAATGCAGCCCGCATCACATGCGAAAAATTTGTCAGTGTGATTGAGATTCCCAAGGGGTCGAAAACAAAATATGAACTTGACAAGGAAACCGGTTTTTTGAAGCTGGACAGGGTGCTTTACACATCCACTGTCTATCCGGCGAATTATGGGTTTATCCCGTTGACCTATGCGGATGACAACGATCCGCTGGATGTGCTGGTCATTTGCTCGGAGGAAATTGTGCCCCTGACGCTGGTGGAATGCTACCCCATCGGGGTGATCAAGATGATCGACGATGAGCAGAAGGATGAAAAAATCATTGCGATTTCATCCGGCGACCCGATGTACAACGGGTACCGCGATATCGATGAGTTGCCATCGCATATTATGGAAGAAATGATCCATTTCTTTGAAGTGTACAAGACACTGGAGCACAAAAAGACGACCGTGCAGGAAGTCCGCGGAAGGGAAGACTCCATCCAGATCATACAGGAATGTATTGACAGGTATCAGGAAGTGTTTGCGGAACAGCAAGAATAAATGGTCTGGGATGTTCCAGCGGAGCAAGAGCATTTGCTACACAGCAACAAGGGTTTATATTATTCTACATGGTCGCGATAATAACTTTGATAGATTAATGTTTTGATCTCGCCCGGGTCGGATGTGTCGTTTGCATCATCGAGTTGCAATGTGCTTTCAAAATCCAAAAGCAGGCCGACAAGCACCGGGTCGAATATGCTGCCGGAATGGCGCTTGATATAGGCAAGCGTCTCTTGCCTGCCGTATATAATCTTTTCGCAATAGGCGTGTGCCAGTTGCAACATGCGTGAACCAAGGGGGATTTCTTCTCCCTTTAGCCCGTCGGGATACCCCGTACCGTCAAACCGTTCGTGATGGTGCTTGACCATATCGCGCACCTGCGAAAATTTATCCAGATTGTCTAGCATACGGCATGCGATGTCCGGGTGGCTGCGGATTTTGTTTGTGTCGGATTCGCCGGCAATGGAAATCAATCCTATATCGCAAAGCATGGCCGACAGGTCAATCTCGTCCCGTCCGTCATTATTAATGTTTTCCATATGATTGCAAAGCGCCGCGCACAACTGCCGCATGTGCTGTGATTTTTGATACGAAAATGCATCATTGCGCGCGAGGAGCCGGTGGAATACATCTGTAAGCGTGTGATAATCGCGTTCCTGCCGCCGCTGTGTCCTGCGCTCCTCTGTACGGTCGTTGAGTATGACGACGACATGTTCAACAGATTGGCCGTTGCCATACGGGATGGCGTGGCAGTCGAAGTACCGTTCGTGGCCGTCGATGGTTTGCTCAATTTCGGAAATTTGGCTCTCCCCGCTGCGGATTGCCTCGGGAACGGGGCAACCGGGGCATACCGTATCGCATCCAAGGGCCTGGTAACAGGGCGATCCCTTGACCTGATCTGCGTCACAGTGAAATGTTTCCAGGTAATGCCGCGAGGCATACAGCAGGTTATACTGGTTGTCGATGAGCGTGTAGGCGATGGGGGAATTCTCCAAAATCGCCTCTATGGCGAGTTCCTCCGGCAGGTGAACGTTGTGTTGCCGGTTTTTTGACAATTTGCCGGATGCGGGCCTGACAATGCGCTCAAGAATTTCCGGGTTTGCGGTCTGGCGCTTGTGCGTTGTAGCCAGCGCAGATGCTTCCGCTTGTTCGCCAATACGCAAAAATGCTTCAACCACCTGTGGGTCAAATTGCGTACCGGAACACCTGGCAATTTCGGCAACCGCGGTTTCGTGCGACAGCGCCTTTCTGTACGAGCGGGTGGACGTCATGGCGTCGTATGTATCCGCAACGGCAATGATGCGCGCCCCCAACGGGATATCCTCGCCTTTGAGCCGGTCAGGATACCCAGCCCCATCGTGGCGCTCGTGGTGCCCCCTGACAAATTCCTTGATTTCGGCAAATTGTGAGAGGTTTTTAATAATATCGTAGGATGCGACGGGATGCTTACGGATTTCCTGGAACTCATCATAATTCAGTTGACCCGGCTTGTTGATAATGTTTTTGTCAATCATGACCTTGCCGATGTCGTGCAGTGTGGAGGCAACGTCGATTTGCTCGATCTCCGACAGCGAAAGCTGCATCTCGCGTGCGATGCTGACGGCCATCTGCCGTACACCCTCGGAATGCCGGGCGGTGTACAGGTCTTTTTCCTCCAGCATTGCGTTTAGGTTGTGGATCAGTTGGAGAAAGTCAAAACGGTGGTTTGCCTGCGCCTGCGTTTCGTTTGTACGGTCAAGCACAATTTCAAGGTAATAGTCCTTGTGGTCGGAAAATTCATTGCCGTCAAGCGGCACAGCGTAATCGTCCACGTAACGCAGCGAGCCGTCGGGAAGACGGTCTTTGCGCATGATATGCGCGGGTTTACCGCTTGCGATGCTGCGGGCGACTACGCAATGTTCGCAATGCACACCGTTGTTTGTCAGGTCATAACAATGTGCGCCCAATACATCTTCGTTTGTCAGGCCACGAATTTTGAGGTAATTGTCATTGACGTATTGTATCCTGAAGTGCTTGTCGACAATACTGTAGATTGCCGGAGAATAGGAAAACACGATTTTGTACAGCGCCTGCGGCGCTATTTTATACAAGTTGTCAGGTAGCGTCATGCCGGTTATCTCCCCCACAGAGAAATTCAAATTACGACTATTTGGTCATTATATCATATAGCTGTTGCGAAAGCTATACCAAATAGTCGTTTTTTAACAATAGAAATAAATAGTATAAAGGCATATTTCAATTTACTTTTGGTGGAACGAGTGGTATAATCGGTTACATAATAAACTTAAAGAAACAATATTGCCGGAGGGGAAGCATTGGCGGACTATTTGAGCGTCGGCATAGATATAGGGACATCTACCACGCAGTTGGTTTTCAGCAGCTTTGAAATGGAAAACACGGCGGCGTATTTTTCGGTTCCCAAGGTTTCGGTTGTGAACAAACAAATTGTGTATATGAGCCCGATTTACGATACGCCCATGCGGGATACGCAGAACATCGACGCGGCCGAAGTGGAGCGGATTGTTGCGGCGGAATATGCCAAAGCGGGCCGGACGGCGGGTGAGGTGGACACCGGCGCGGTGATCATCACGGGGGAGACGGCCCGTAAGGACAATGCAAGCCAGGTGCTGGAGGCGCTATCGGGCTATGCGGGCGATTTTGTGGTGGCGACGGCTGGGCCTGACCTGGAGGCGATTATTGCAGGCAAAGGCAGCGGCGCGTGCGAATATTCGTCGCGGTACATGTGTACGGTGATGAATATTGATATTGGCGGCGGGACATCCAACGCGGCGTTTTTTGACAATGGGGAAACGGTGGCGTGCGGTAGCCTTGACATTGGCGGGAGGCTGGTGACTTATAATAGCGACGGCGTGATCGGGCATATCAGCGATGGGGCGCGCAAAGTTGCGGTGCGGTATGGCATCGATGTTGCGGTGGGAAGGCGTGCCGATGACAGCCAGCTTGTGGGAATGGCCGAGGGAATGGCCAAAGTGCTGGAGCAGTTTGCGGGCCTGCGCGCCAAGGATGCCCTTTTTTATGACCTGCAAACGCCGGGTGGGAGTGTGTTTGATTTGCAACAGAAGCCGGATGCGGTGTTTTTTTCGGGCGGCGTGGCGGATTGTGTGTATAATGATATACAAGATAAGAAGCGGTACGGGGATATAGGTGTATACCTGGGGGCCGCCCTGCGGAGCGACGCGTTTGCGGCAGTCAATGTGGCAAGGCCCGCCCAGACTATTCGCGCGACTGTTGTGGGCGCCGGGTCTTATACGGTTTCGGTGTCGGGCAGCACGGTGCTCTATGCGGGTGATGTTTTCCCCATGAAAAATGTACCTGTGCTAAAGCTGGACGAGCACATAGAACAAGCGATATACAGGGGGAACAGTGCGCCGCTGAAGGACCGTGCAAAATGGTTTGTCGGGCAGAATGACGGCAGCGTGCCGGCATTTGCGATCAAAGGCAGGCAAGACCCTTCATATAACGAACTGACATCGGCGGCGGTTTGCCTGATCGATTGCGCCGATGCAGCATTGCCGGATGGCGCGCCGCTGATTGTGACAATGCAGGCCGATATGGCAAAGGCGCTGGGACAGGCGATCAAAACACGGATGGACAGGCCGCGCAGCATCATTTGCCTGGACGGGGTCGAGGCGGGGGACAGCGATTATATGGATTTCGGACACCCGCTGATGGAAGGGCTTGTCGTGCCGGTGGGGGTAAAAACGCTGATATTCGGCGGTTGATGGGGAGAGACGGATGAACCTGAGCATAACACTTTTGGGAAAAAATTATACGTTTGCATCGGTCAAGCAGGTGCTGGCCAAAGCCAACGAGGAGAA
>DHOD01000103.1:13186-13643 GCA_002407725.1 Christensenella sp. UBA5399
GGGGCGTGGCGGCGGATAGCGATATGGAGCGTGTTGCGGCAAAGGAAGTGCTGGCGGATATGTTGCTTTCGGACCTGCGTGAAAATCCGGTGGTTCCTTATGAAGAGGACGACGTGACGCGCATCATACAGGACGGCATTGACGAGCAGGTGTATGGCGAAATACGCGGCTGGACGGTGAGCGACCTGCGCGAATGGATATTGAGCTACGGATCTTCGGAAGAAGATATCAAACGGGTCTCCAGGGGGCTGACGTCGGAGATGGTGGCCGCGGTATGCAAGCTGATGGGCAACATGGACCTGGTGTACGCCGCATCCAAAATGCGTGTGAGCGCACACTGCAACACCACGATCGGCCTGCGTGGCACAACGTCGACACGGTTGCAGCCCAACCACCCCACCGACGAGGTGGAGGGGATTACGGCGTCCGTGTTTGAAGGGCTCAGCTATGGCTGCGG
>DHOD01000103.1:13813-14336 GCA_002407725.1 Christensenella sp. UBA5399
TGAAGGGCTCAGCTATGGCTGCGGTGATGCGTTGATCGGCCTGAACCCGGTCAAAGACACGGTGCCTAGCCTGGGGGAGATTTTGCGCAGGCTGGACGATATCAAAAACAGATTCGAAATCCCCACGCAAATTTGCGTGTTGGGGCATATCACGACGCAGATTGAGGCGGTGCAAAAGGGTGCGCCGACAGACTTGATATTCCAGAGCATCGCGGGCAGCGAGAAGGGCAACAAGGCATTTGGATTTACCACGCAGACGGTGCTGGACGCGCAAAACCTGATGGAAAGCAAAGCGGGCGCGGGGCATGATGTAATGTATTTTGAGACGGGGCAGGGGTCGGAGCTGTCGAGCGGCGCCAATTACGGCGCGGACCAGGTGACGATGGAGGCGCGGTGTTATGGGTACGCCAAAGCGTTTAAGTCCTTTATGGTCAATACGGTTGTCGGCTTTATAGGGCCGGAATATTTGTACGACAGCAGGCAGGTGATCCGCGCCGGGCTGGAGGATCATTTTATGGGAAAA
>DHOD01000103.1:14497-16257 GCA_002407725.1 Christensenella sp. UBA5399
CTGGAGGATCATTTTATGGGAAAACTGAGCGGTGTGCCGATGGGGTGCGACTGTTGCTATACCAACCATATGATGGCGGACCAGAATGATGTGGAAAACCTGGCGATTTTGCTTTCGGGCATGGGTATCAACTATGTGGTGACGGTGCCCGCCAGCGACGATGTGATGCTCAACTACCAAAGCAACTCCTATCACGACGCCGCGGCGATACGCGAGATACTGGGTACGCGGCCAATCAAGGAATTTGAGGACTGGCTGGTCAGGATGGGCATCATGGAGGACGGAAAGCTGACGGCGCGCGCGGGCGACCCGACGATATTCATAAGCAAAGGCGGTATCGGAAATGGATTTTGACAGGGAATTGATTTACCGCGAGGTGATCCGGCGGCTGGAGGCGATGGGCATTGTGCAGGACGCGTCCGGCGCTGCGCGTGGGCAGGCGGTGGAATTGCCGCAGTCGGCCGACTATGAAAAAATCATCGAAAACATGAAGAAAAAGACGTCTGCGCGGATCGGTGTGGGCAAGGCAGGGCCGCGGCTGCGCACAGGTACTTTGCTGAAGCTGCGGCTGGACCATGCGGCTGCGCGCGATTCGGTATTCTTTGATGTAGACCAGGGATTGCTTGATAAAATGGGCCTGTTTGCGATCCAGACGTTGTGTGAAAGCAGGGATCAGTTTTTGACACGGCCGGATCTGGGGGCGCAATTCTCGCCCGAAGCGCTGCTGGAGATCGACAACCGGTGCGTAAAAAACACAGATGTGCAAATATATGCGTCCGACGGCCTTAGCTCGAGGGCGATCGAGGCGAATTTACCGAATATACTGCCCGCCCTGATGGAGGGCCTGCATGCGCGGGGGATATCCACCGGGACGCCTTTTTTTGTGAAGTTTGGCAGGGTGGCCTCGATGGATGTGCTTGCGGAGGTGCTGCAGTGCAAGGTGATTTGCGTGCTGATCGGCGAGAGGCCGGGACTGGCGACGGCGGAGAGCATGAGCGCATATTTTGCGTATAAGCCGTATGTGGGAATGCCGGAATCGGGAAGGACGGTGATCTCCAACATACACAGCGGGGGCACGCCTGCCGTAGAGGCGGGGGCGTACCTTGCGGAACTGTTGGAGAAATCATTGAAGCAGGAGGCGAGCGGCGTAGCGCTCAAGAAGTAAATATGAAAAACAGCAAGATTGCGACATCGGTATTGAGTGTACAAATTATCCCCAATGCGGATAGGGCGTTGCTGGATTCGCTGCATGCGGGCCCCGGCATCCGCAGCCTGGGGATCATCACGACGGATTGCGACGATGTCTCGTACGCGGCGCTGGACGAGGCGACAAAAAAAGCGGATGTGCAGGTGCTGTACGCAAAGAGCATGTATGCTGGTTCGTCCAATGCCAGTACAGAACTGGCGGGGGAATTTGTGGGGATATTGTGCTCGGACAGGCCGGATTCCGTTAAGAGCGGGCTGGATGCCGCAGTGACATATATAGAAAAGGATGCGGCGTTTTACAGCGCCAACGACGATGATTCGATCGTGTATTTTGCGCAGTGCATATCACGGACAGGCGCGTACCTTTCCGCACAGGCAGGTGTGGCGGAAGGGAGCGCGCTGGCGTACCTGATCGCGCCGCCGCAGGAAGGGCTGTGCGGGCTGGACAGCGCGCTCAAGGCCGCGCAGGTGGAATTGAAGGTGTTCTATGGGCCTCCCACCGAGACCAACTTTTGCGGTGGGCTGCTGGTGGGAGACCAGGCGGCGTGCAAAGG
>DHOD01000103.1:16394-23622 GCA_002407725.1 Christensenella sp. UBA5399
CAGGCGGCGTGCAAAGCGGCGTGCGAGGCGTTTGCCGAACGGGTGTGCGAAGTAGCGGCGCAACCGGTGGATTCGGCCGGGATGGAGAGCGTGGATTTGCCTGTCGTGCACCCTGGAAGCGGACAGGTAAAGCCCGAGCATATGACACACCTGTTTGGGCAGCAACTGGTGCGAAAGAACCACTCGCGCATTAAGCTGCGCGGCAAGCTGGACAGCCTGGAAGCGGCGGTGCTAGAAGTCCAGTGCATAGCGGCGGAAAAAGGCGATACTACATTGGTCAATGACCTGAACGAAGTATACGGGTTTGCACAGCACTTGTTGGGGTGCGAGGTCACAGGCAAGCCTGTGGGGAATATCCTGCTGATGGGGATGGACAGCGCAGGCCTGCGGCAGGCATCGCACAACATTGTGCAGGGAAACACATTGCATTTCAAGGTGCCAAGCTACACCATGGGTAAGGTGGCAGTGGCACTGAACAGCCTGCGCGCGCAGATACGGGAGACGGAACTTTGTGCGGTGGATGTATTTTGTCCGGGCGAAAAATGTGATAGAATGGATATGATTGAAGGACTGAACAGGTTGTCGAGCGCGGTGTATATATTGTACTGCCGGGCGGCCGGGTAAAAGGAGCGGAATATGTACGAAGATAAACAAAGGGTTATTCAGGAATATGTACCGGGAAAGCAGATTACGCTTGCGCATTTGATTGCGAATCCCGATAAGGCGTTGTACAGGAAGATCGGTGTGCCGAGCATCGAAAACGGCGCAATCGGCATACTGACCATTACGCCGGGCGAGGCGGCGATCATCGCGGCGGACGTGGCGGTGAAGGCGGCGAGCGTGGACATTGTATTCTCTGACCGGTTCAGCGGGTCGGTTGTGGTGACGGGAAGCGTTGCCAGTGTGGAAGCGGCGCTGAAGGACGTTATGGAGGTGCTGAAAAACGTGCTTGCGTTTGACGTTGCCGAGATTACGCGTACATAATGGGAAAAGTGATTTTGATTGGCGGGGTTGGGTCGGGCAAAACGACGCTGGCCAACCGCATAAACGGCGTGCAGGGCGAGACCACGAAAACCCAGAATATAGAATATACGGAAGCTACAATTGATACACCGGGCGAATACCTGGAGGATAAGAGCTTTAAGTATGCGTTGATTGTGACATCGTACGATGCGGACACAGTGGTGTTTGTGCAGGATGCCACAAATGAGCGGTTCAGCTATTCCCCGGGACAGTCGGCAATGTTTGTGCAGGCGGTCTACGGCGTTGTGACCAAAACGGATATCGCGGACGAGGCGATGGTATCTCGGGCGGCGGATATGCTGAAACTGGCCGGCGTGGAGAAGGTTTTTTGCGTCAGCGCGCTGACAGGGGCGGGGATGGCGGATTTCCTGCAAACAATTGACGCCGTGTGAAATAGAATGGTTTTATTCAAGATATAAAGCTGGAGATAGAGGCTGCGGTAAAAGCGGTCTTTTTTGGTGCCCGTGGGGTAGCATGGTTGATGCCAATCCCATTTAGGGCCTGTTAACATAACGCCGATCACGCGTCTTTTTGGCATATTTTGAGTCTTTTGTCGTTGTCATCGGTCGGAATAGTCCCACTATTCCAACCTTTTCCGCCTAAAAAGCCAGCAAAATCTATCCCAAAATCCACGAATCACGTTTATGTTAACAGGCCCTAAAAAGTGCTGGCACTTTTTATAGCGTGGAGCGCGTTTGGGATGGCATACCCACTGGTATCCCTGATGCGGCCTTCAGCCGCCGCTTCGCGAGATGAAATGAGACGGGCTGGGGGCTGGCTTTGCGTCCGGCGGAGCCACGCCTACGGCGCGGCGTTCTCAAATTAAAAACAGCGTTTTTAATTTGAGAGTAGTATGAGAAAGATCTATCGTGTACCGGCATAGGCCACAGCAGTCGTTGCGAGTGGATTTGACCGATATGCGTGACGTCCAACATGACAAACATAGCTGGTCATCCCCGACCAAACAGGCTCCATGCAGCGTTGCGCAAGCTTGCCATATGTGCCGATATGCCTGCGCTTGCGCGCCTTGCCTGCATCCCGTTTGGTGCGCACCTGCCTTAACTACTATTTGCCAAGTTGCTCTGAAGCTGTTTTTATTGTTGAAGTAAAAACCGTTTTATTATATAATCAGTTTCATGATGATTGTTGCAGTTTGTCAAATAGTTGTGTGAGCATCATTTGCAAGAAACTGCTGTGCAGCAAACATTTTATATGCGCAGCATGCGCTACATTCAGTTAATATGCTGTAAAAGGAGAAAAACATGCAAGTTGTGATTTTGGCAGGGGGATTTGGAACAAGAATCAGTGAGGAGTCACACCTGAAACCCAAACCAATGATTGAAATTGGAGGGCGGCCCATATTGTGGCACATCATGAAGTATTACTCTTCATTCGGCTACAATGATTTTATCATATGCCTGGGGTATAAGGGCTATGTCATCAAGGAATTCTTCTCCGATTATTACCTGCACATGTCCGATATCACACTGGACTTCTCCAAAAACAGGCAAAAGGTACAGATACACAATAACTTTGCCGAGCCGTGGTGCATTACGCTTGTCGACACGGGGCTGAACACGATGACCGGCGGCAGGTTAAAACGCATCCAGGACTACATCAGGGGCGACCGTTTTATGCTGACGTACGGCGACGGCGTGTCCACAGTTGATTTAAACGCGCTGGAGGAATTTCATAAAGCGCATGGAAAAATCGCGACGCTCACGGCGATTCAGCCGAGCGGGCGGTTTGGGATGATCGATATCAACGACAGTACGGAAATCACCTCGTTCCGTGAGAAGCTGCAAACGGACAACGGATGGATCAACGGCGGGTACATGGTTTTTGAATCCTCCATATTTGATTATATTGACGGCGACCAAACTGTGCTGGAGAAAGAACCGCTGGAGAACCTGGCCACAGAGCGGCAGTTGTGCGCGTATATGCACAATGGCTTTTGGAAGTGCATGGATACGCAGCGGGATAAGTTTGAGCTGGAGTCGTTGCTGGAAGAGGGCAAGGCCCCGTGGAAAGTATGGGAAGATTGATGCTTGAAGATTTTTATAAAAACAAAAAAGTATTTGTGACAGGGCATACCGGCTTCAAAGGCTCTTGGATTTGCAGGGCGTTGATGCTGCTGGGTGCCGATGTTTATGGATATGCGCTGGAGCCGCCGACAAGCCCCAGCCTTTTTGATGTGGCAAAAGTGGGGGACGTGGTGCATTCCACAATTGCGGACATCCGGAACATGGAAACGTTGCAGCAAGCGTTATCAAATGCGGCGCCCGATATTGTGATCCATATGGCGGCACAGCCCATCGTGCGGGATTCGTATCAGGAGCCGGTGTATACATACGAAACAAATGTGATGGGAACGGCGCACATACTGGAGGTGGTTCGGCATACCGGCAGCGTACGGTCTTTTTTGAATGTGACGACGGACAAAGTGTATCAGAACAACGAGTGGTTTTGGGGGTATCGTGAGACGGACAGGTTGAACGGCTACGACCCCTATTCCAATTCAAAATCCTGCTCGGAGTTGGTGACGGACAGTTACAAAAAGTCGTTTTTTGGCGGTCGTGAAATTGCGATTTCCACTGCCCGTGCGGGCAATGTCATAGGCGGCGGCGATTTTGCAAACGATAGGATTGTGCCCGACTGTGTGCGCGCTGTGTCGCAGGGGGTCGAAATTGTGATCAGGAACCCATATTCGGTGCGCCCGTACCAGCATGTGCTGGAGCCGGTATATGCGTACCTGACGATTATGATGCGGCAGTATAAGGACAGTACGCTTGCGGGCAGCTATAATATCGGGCCCGATGACCGCGATTGCGTGACGACGGGCGACCTTGCCACGATATTCTGTGACGCCTGGGGCCAAGGGGCCGGGTGGAAGACGATATCAGAAGAAGATGCGGTCCATGAGGCGAATTTCCTCAAATTGGACTGCTCGAAGGCAAAGAGCGTGTTTGGTATCGGTCCGCGGTGGAATATTGTGCAAGCGATTGAAAAGACTGTGGAATGGTACCAGTGCTACACACAGCAGGGCGATACGGCGGATTGTATGGACAGGCAAATCACGGAATATTTCCGTGGATAGTGTCTCAGATCAATAAGGGAAGGTTATAAGTTTATTTATGTTTGAAAATATGACGGAAGAACAGGCGCGGAAGAAAATCCTTGAACTCACCGGCGAATATTATCAGAACTATATGCAGCGTGGTGCGTACAAAAAGGGCGATCGAATCAATTATGCCGCGCGCGTATTTGATGAGCGGGAAATGCAGATGCTGGTGGACAGCGCGCTTGATTTTTGGCTGACGGCAGGACGGTATGCGGCCGAGTTTGAAAAGAAGTTCGCTGATTTTTTTGATGTGCGTTACGTGTCTCTGGTCAATTCGGGATCGTCCGCGAACCTGCTGGCGTTTATGGCGCTGACTTCGCCGTTGCTGAAGGAGCGGCGGATATTGCCGGGTGACGAAGTGATTACGGTCGCGGCGGGCTTTCCCACAACGGTGACGCCGGTGATACAATACGGCGCAGTGCCGGTTTTTATTGATGTGACAATTCCACAATATAACCTGGATGTGTCCATGCTGGAGAAGGCGCTGTCGCCTAAAACGAAAGCGGTTTTTGCAGCGCATACGCTGGGGAATCCTTTTGATGTGGAGAGCGTGAAGGCGTTTTGCGACAGGCACGGGCTGTGGCTGATCGAGGACAACTGCGACGCGCTTGGGTCCAAGACTCTCTATAATGGAAAATTGCAATATACGGGAACAATTGGCGATATTGGTACGTCTAGTTTTTATCCGCCGCACCATATGACCATGGGAGAGGGCGGCGCGGTTTATACCAACAATGCGCTGCTGAATAAAATTGTCAATTCTCTGCGCGACTGGGGCAGGGATTGCGTGTGCCCGTCGGGTAAGGATAATATTTGCGGCCATCGTTTCGACGGCCAGTATGGCGAGTTGCCGAAGGGGTACGACCATAAGTATGTTTATTCGCACTTTGGATACAACCTGAAGGCGACGGACATGCAGGCGGCAATCGGCGTGGCGCAATTGGAGAAGTTTTCCGCATTCATAGAGAAGCGCAAGGGAAACTGGAAAAAGCTGCGGGATGGGCTGGACGGCATGCAGGACAAGCTGGTTTTGCCGGAGCCGTTGCCGGGTAGCGAGCCCAGTTGGTTTGGGTTTATGATGACGGTAAAAGAAGGCATTGACAGGGAGCGCGTCATTAGGGCGATTGAGGGCGCCGGTGTGCAAACGAGAATGCTGTTTGCCGGGAACCTGATCAAGCATCCGTGCTTTGACGGGATGCGTGAATCGGGAAAGGGATTCCGTGTGGCGGGCGATCTGCACAATACGGACAGGATTATGAACGATAGCTTTTGGGTGGGCGTGTATCCGGGAATGACGGATGAGATGATCGCCGATATGATTGAAGCGATTAAGAAAGCAGTTCAATCATAATATTTTATATAGGGATTGGGAGAAAACTGATATGTCAAAGAAAATCGTTACGTTTGGGGAGATCATGCTCCGGTTAAAGTCTCCTGGTGCACAAAGGCTTTTTCAATCGGATTGTTTGGAGGCTACTTTTGGCGGCGGTGAGGCAAACGTGGCTGTTTCGCTTGCAAACTTTGGGTTAAAATCACATTACATCACGGCGCTTCCGGAGAATGTCGTGGGCAAGGCAGCGGCGTCGGAGGTGGCAAAGTTTGGCGTGGATGTTTCCGGGGTCGAATATATGCCAGGGCGGCTAGGGATTTATTTCCTGGAGGCTGGGTATGCGCAAAGGCCCTCTGTGGTAGTCTATGACAGAACCGATTCTGTGATCGCAAACGCTGCGCCCGGCACTTTTGCTTGGGATGAAATTTTTCAGGATGCGGAATGGTTCCATGTGACGGGGATTACACCTGCCATCAGCAAGTCGGCGGCAGACCTGACAATCGAGGCTGTAAGACGTGCAAAAGCATTAAACGTTACGGTTTCATGTGACCTGAACTACAGGGCGAAGCTTTGGAAATATGGCGCTGAAGCGCGTGAAATTATGCCGGAAATCATTAAGAATACGGATGTCATTATTGCCAATGAAGAGGATATTCAAAAATCGCTTGGGATTTCTCCCGATGCGGAAAAACAAGGAAAAGGGCTTGATCTTGGATATTATGAGAAGCTGACAGGGCAGGTGCTGGAGGCATATCCAAATGTCAAGAAAATAGCGGTGACCTTGCGTGAGAGCATCAGCGCGAACCATAACCTATGGTCAGGATGCATCAATAACAGAAGCGCATTTTTACATAGCAAAAAATATGATATCACAGATATTGTCGACCGGGTCGGCGGCGGCGATTCTTTCTCCGCCGGGTTGATCTATGCGCTTTCTGACCAGCGGGAAGATGATTTTGCATTGGAATTCGCGGTAGGGGCGAGTTGCTTGAAGCATTCTATTTCTGGTGATTTCAACAGGGTCAGCACAGATGAGGTGATGCGGTTGCTGGGTGGGGACGCGACAGGAAGAATACAGAGGTAAAGAAGGAGTAAGCAAAGATGGAAATAAGGCTTGCAAATTATATAGCTGATTTTTTGGCGGATCATGATATCACACAGGTTTTTACTGTAACAGGCGGCGGCGCAATGCACCTCAATGATGCGTTAGGGAAGAATAAGCGTCTGCACTGTATGTATAATCACCACGAGCAGGCATGTGCGATTGCAGGCGAAGCGTATGCGCGGATGCACAACAAAATTGCGGCTGTTTGTGTGACAACAGGCCCAGGGGGCACCAATGCGATTACCGGTGTGGTGGGCGCGTATACGGATTCTATACCGATGCTTGTGATATCGGGGCAGGTAAAATACAGCACTTGCGCCCGCAGCACGGGGTTGCCACTCAGGGCAATGGGGGATCAGGAGTTTGATATCATCAAGGCGATTGGTTGCATGACCAAGCATAGCTCCATGGTGGTGGATCCCAAAACAATTCGTTATCATTTGGAAAAATGCCTTTTCTTGGCCTATAACGGAAGACCGGGCCCCACATGGCTGGATATTCCGTTGGATGTGCAGGGGGCGATGATAGAGACCGATGAGTTAGTGGGGTATGATCCGGCGGAGGACGCCGCGGAAAACCCGCCGATGCCCTCTGATCAGGTGATTGAAAGCATATTAGCTGATATAAAAAACGCGCAGAGGCCAGTGAT
>DHOD01000103.1:23799-26870 GCA_002407725.1 Christensenella sp. UBA5399
AGTAGCGGAATTATGGGTTCTGGCGCACATGATGCCTTTTTGAAGCTGGTGGAGCGGCTGAACGTACCGGTGGTCACCGCATGGAACAGCATTGATGAGATTTATGATGATCACCCGCTGTATGTGGGGCGTGGCGGTATTATGGGGGACAGGGCCGGCAATTTTGCGGTGCAGAACAGTGACCTGATATTATCGCTTGCGTGCAGGCTGAGTATACGGCAGGTGGGATATAATTACGAGACATGGGCACGTCATGCAAAGTTGATCATGGTGGATATTGACGAGGCTGAGTTGAAAAAGCCCACGTTACATGTGGATGTTCCTATCCATGCCAATGTGGCGGATGTGATACAAAAGCTGGGTGGAAAAGCAAAGCAGCCTGTGTTTGACAACGCGGAATGGCTGGAGTTGTGTGGTGAATGGAAACGCAGGTACCCTGTGGTCCGGGAATGTTTTTATGAACAAAATGGGCTCACAAACCCGTATTGCTTTATTGGCGAATTGAGCAGCCGATTGCCGGAAGGCCAGGTAACGGTGGTTGGAAATGGTTCGGCGTGTGTAGTTGGCAGCCATGGGTTTACCATCAAAAAGGATCAGAGGTTCCTGATCAACTCTGGTATTGCGTCCATGGGGTATGATCTGCCTGCCGCCATTGGTGCGTGCTGTGCGAATGATTATGGAGATGTGATTTGTATCACGGGCGATGGCAGCATTCAAATGAATTTGCAGGAACTGCAGACTATTGTACACAATAAATTGCCCATTAAGCTGTTTGTAATCAATAATTTAGGCTATCATTCAATACGTCAGACACAAAAAGCCTTTTTTGGGGAGCAACTGGTGGGCATAGGGCCGCAAAGCGGCGATTTGAGTTTTCCCGATCTTAAGTTGATTACAGAGGCATATGGCCTGCCTTTTGTGCGGTGCCACAGTAATGATGAATTAACGGATGCGATTGAAGGAACGTTGGCGGCTGACGGGTATGCTGTGTGCGAAATTATGACTACGCCCGACCAGAGTTTTGAGCCAAAGTCGTCATCAAAAAGGCTGCCAGACGGCACGATTGTTTCACCACCGCTGGAAGATCTGGCTCCTTTCCTGGATAGGGAAGAGCTTGCCGCAAACATGCTTGTGCCCATGCCGGAAGATGTGTAAACATGAAAAAAGCGGTACTTACAGGAGCGACGGGGGCTATCGGCACCGCACTTATACAGAAATTGATTGAAGAGGATGTTTTTGTGTACGTGCTTTGCCGACCGGATTCGCCGCGAAAAAGCAGGATTCCGGCGCATAAAAATGTACGGGTCGTAGATTGCGGGCTGGGCCAGATAGAGTCATTAGAGAGTTTTGACAACCGGTGTGATGTGTTTTATCATTTGGGCTGGGAAGGCACATTTGGGGGTAGCCGTGATGACGTGTATATGCAAAACAGAAATGTCACGTATGCGCTGGATGCGGTAGCGCTTGCGGGACGTCTTGGCTGCAGTGTGTTTGTAGGCGCGGGTTCGCAGGCCGAATACGGCAGGGTAGATGGTATCTTAGGGCCCAAAACGCCCGTCTTTCCGGAAACCGGTTATGGTATAGCCAAGCTGTGTGCGGGGCAATTGACGCGGCTGCTTTGTACGCAAAGCGGTATCCGTCACATTTGGACGCGCATATTGAGCGTATACGGGCCGGGAGACGGCATGGGAACAATGGTGACGTCCACGATCAGTAAGCTCCTTAACAAGGAGGAAACCAGTTTTACAGAAGGTGAGCAGCAATGGGATTATCTTTATTCTGCTGATGCTGCGGATGCGCTTTTTTTAATGGGAGAAAAGGGTCAAGATGGCGCGGTATATTGTTTGGGCAGTGGTAGTACAAGGCCTTTGAAGGAGTATATCCTTGCGCTGGGAAATGCGGTAGCGCCCGATGTGCCTTTGGGGTTAGGGAAAATCCCCTATCATGACAAGCAGGTCATGACACTTTGCGCCGATATTACGGAGCTGCAAAAGGATACAGATTTTTCACCGAAGGTAGGATTTGAGGAAGGAATTTTGAAGACGGTGGATTGGTATAAAAAGGAATGGAAGATATGAAGAAAGTAAGCATTTTGGTTCCTTGTTATAATGAAGTGGAAAATGTAAAGCCGCTGAGCGAAGCAATCATGCATGTGTTTGCCGATCAGTTACCAAACTATGATTATGAGATCGTGTTTATTGATAATCATTCAAAGGACGGCACACGAGACTTGCTGGAAGAAATGTGCAAGAATAATCCGAAGCTTAAAGCGATTTTTAATACCAGAAACTTCGGCCATATTCGTTCGCCCTATTACGGTTTGCTGCAGACCACAGGCGACTGCACAATATCGATGTGCGCTGATTTTCAGGATCCCCCGGAATTGATCCCTGAGTTTGTCCATGCGTGGGAAGAGGGCTATAAGGTGGTCATTGGAATCAAGACAAATAGCGAAGAAAGCAAGTTTATGTATTGGATTCGCTCACTGTATTATAAGCTGATCAAGAAAATTTCCGACGTTGACCAGATTGAGCATTTTACAGGGTTTGGATTGTATGATAAAAGCTTTATTAAGGTGCTAAGGGATCTGGACGACCCGTTGCCGTACATGCGGGGGATTGTGGCGGAATTGGGCCCTGAATATAAGGAAATATTCTATAAACAACCCGAACGAAAGCGAGGAAAAACGAAGAATAACTTCTATTCGCTTTATGATATGGCGATGTTGGGCATCACGTCGTATTCCAAAGTGGTGCTGCGGCTGGCTACAATCATCGGCTTCATATTTTCGGCATCCAGCTTTGTGATCGCGTTGATTTATCTGATATTAAAGCTTACGCACTGGAACCAGTTTCCCGCGGGTACGGCGCCCATATTGATCGGGCTCTTTCTGATCGGGTCGCTGCTGATGTTCTTTATCGGATTTTTAGGAGAATACATCTTGAATATCAATTCAAGGGTGATGAAAAGGCCGCTTGTGGTGGAAGAGAAGCGGCTGAACTTTGAGGGAGATAAAAAAGCCTGATTCTTTCTACTTCGGTTGGTTTCTTAGGCCCCACTGAAATACAATT
>DHOD01000146.1 GCA_002407725.1 Christensenella sp. UBA5399
CAAGGATTGGGGGGCACGCCACATGCTTTCGCAAACATTACACAATTTCGGAAAAAATTTTTATTTATTGTGCGGCTTTTGTGGTATACTATTCTCTGTATAAAAAATATGTTGCTGAAAGGTGCTGTATGGACAAATACGATATCGTATTGAATTTGAAAGGGACCCATCTGGAACATGACGAGGAAGACACAGTGGAGCTTTATACCGAAGGAAAGCTGATCTGTGAAGACGATAAATATACCATCGAGTTTGACGAAAGCAGCATTACCGGCGTCAAGGATACGCTTACACAACTGACCATTGACGGCGACTACGTATGGTTCAGGCGCAAGGGCGAGCGCCATGCAGAATTGATGTTCACCAAAAAGCATCTTTTTGAGGTTGCTTACAAAACGCCGGACGGGCTGATGCAGATGTCCGTATTGCCCACACTGATCAAAAGCGATATATCTGCCGAGAAGGGACGCATCGACCTGGAGTACGTCATCCAGGCAGGTGACCAGAGCGCATTTAACAGACTGAATATAGATTACAGGCAAAGAAATTAAAACGCGGCCTGAAAGGCCGCACATGTATACAACCATATGAATGCTGGAGGTTGTACTGTTTGTTGTGGAGGTAATAAAATGTACATTGAATATGTAGGCCATTCGTGCTTCTATATGGTCAACGACGAGGGCATCCGGCTGCTGACCGATCCATACGACAATTCCATTGGGCTTGTTCCCGTCTCCAAAGAGGCCGACATTGTGCTGATATCCCATCACCATTATGATCACGATTATCTGGGCGGCGTCACCGGGGATTACCAGGTGATCGACACGCCGGGTGTGCATCAGGTGAAAAACGTCAGTATAAGCGGGTTTGAGCTTCCCCATGATGACGCGAACGGGGCAAAGCGCGGCACGGTTGTCGCCTTCCTCATCGAAACGGACGGCATTCGTATATTGCATATGGGCGACGTGGGGGCAATGCCGGACGATGCGTTCTTCCAACAGATTGGGAAGGTGGATATATTGATGATCCCCATTGGCGGCACATACACCGTCGACGCGGAAGGCGCGCTGGCCATCATGGACAGGATGGCGCCCAACATCACTATCCCGATGCACTATAAGACCACCAAGCTGACACTGGATATCGATTCACCGCACAAGTTTACCACGATTGTCAAAAAACACTACGACCTTTCGCGCCTGGGCGGCAGCAAATTTGAGATCACTGCCGACAGTTTGAAAAAGCGCCGGCGCGTACTGCTCATGGAAAATAGCTTTTGAGGGGCTGCATATGAAAACAGGGTTCGACAACGACATTTACATCAGTAAGCAAACCGAAAAGATCATCGAGCGCGTGAATTACTTCAAGGGTAAGCTGTACCTGGAGTTCGGCGGCAAGTTGTTTGACGATTATCATGCGGCGCGCGTGTTGCCCGGGTTCGACGTCAACGGCAAGGTCAAACTGCTGCAAAGCCTGAAGGACAAGGCTGAGATTATTTTCTGCATCAAGGCGGGCGATATTGAAACCAACAAGATCCGCGCGGATATCGGCATCACATACGACCTCGACGTCATGCGCCTGATCGACAACCTGCGGGCCATGGACCTCTCCATCAACAGCGTGGTGATCACGCAATACCTGAAGCAACGTTCCGCCGATATATTCCGCCAGAAGCTGGAAAGCCGCGGCATCAAAACATATATACACAAACACACAAAAGGTTACCCGACCGAGATTGAGCTGATTGTTAGCGACGAAGGGTACGGCAAAAACCCGTATATTGAAACGACAAAACCACTTGTCGTGGTCACTGCGCCGGGCCCGGGCAGCGGCAAACTTGCCACCTGCCTTTCCCAGCTCTATCACGAATACAAGCGCGACAGCAAAGCCGGCTATGCAAAGTTCGAGACGTTCCCCATATGGAACCTGCCCCTGAAGCACGCCGTCAACATGGCGTACGAGGCCGCAACATCCGACCTGAACGACGTCAACATGATCGACCCCTTCTACCTGGACGCATACGGCGAAATTGCCGTGAACTATAACCGTGATATCGACGCATTCCCCATTGTACGGACAATGCTCGCCAAAATCACCGGTGACGAGAAGTTCTATCAATCGCCCACCGATATGGGTGTCAACATGGCAGGCTATGCCATTGTCGACGACGATGTGTGCAGCAACGCCGCCAAGCAGGAGGTGATCCGCCGGTATTACGCCGCGCAATGCGATCACCGGCGCGGGCTTGCCTCGTCCGAGACACTGCAAAAGAACATACTGCTGATGAAGCAGCTTGGGCTGGAGCAGGGCGACCGCAAAATCGTATCGTATGCGCTCAAAAAAGAAAAAAAGAGCAATGTGCCTTCGGCTGCAATCGAGTTGCCGGACGGCAAATGCGTTACCGGCCGCACAACCGATCTGATGAACGCCGTATCCAGTACGGTGCTCAACGCCATCAAGCAGCTGGGAAACATCTCGGACGAGATACACCTGATCTCGCCCTCTGTCCTGGAGCCCATATTATCCCTTAAGAAGGACGAACTGGGCGAACGCAATCCCATACTGAACATTGAGGATGTGTTGATCGCGCTCTCTGTCAGCGCCAACCTGAACCCCACTGCGGGGCTTGCGCTCAAAAACCTGAAAAACCTGAAGGGCTGTGAAATGCACTCATCCTGCATGTTGACCCAGGCCGACGAAAGCGTGCTGAAAAAGCTGGGCGTCAACCTGACATGCGAGCCTGTGTATCCTTCAAAAGATTTATATTACGTATAAAATTTACCGTTTCGTGATCTTTAGTTGTTTAATGTGAATAAAATAGGTTTATTTTGTAATAGTTCCGTTAAATAGTTGACATAAATGCGATTGTTCTGCATAATATAAGTAGTTCGGCGTGTAATAAATACGGTCAAGCATTTCGATTCTTAAATCGCTTTGATACGAATTTGAATGAAATATTAAAAAAACATCCTAATCAGGGTTTTGTTACATATACTATGCATATTTTTGAGGTTAGTTATTTTAAAATTTATATATACCAAAAGGAGATACACAAACCGTGGACATGAGTTTGCTTAAATCCAAGAGCCTTGCCGACCTTCGGGCGATCGCAAAGCTGGCGGGAATCAAAGCACCAACAAAGTACAAGAAAGCCGAGATCCTGGAAAAACTGGAAGAGCTTGAGCGCGTACAGGAAACCGAAAACGAGGCGGCATCCGGGCCGCAGCAGCTTGATTTTTCCTCCGGGCCGCAGGACTTCCCCCAAATGGAATCGATGGACCCCGGCCCCATCGCCCCCCAAGCGCAACGCGAGGCCAAAGCCGTTGCGGAAGAACAAGAGGAGCAATATGAGGGCGTACTCGATCTGGAGGATTTTTCCGGCGAGGAAGCCGCAGAAGAAAAACAGGATGACGACGACCGCCGTGGGCGGATTATCGAATATGTCCCCAACAACGATGCAGTCAACGAAATACTGAATACAGGCGAATGCAAGAGTGCGGAAGGCATACTGGAGGTGCACAGCGAAGGCTATGGATTCCTCCGCAGCGAGAATTACCTGCCCGGTTCCAAGGACGTATATGTGTCGCAGGCCCAGATACGCAAATTCAACCTGAAGACAGGCGACAAGGTCAAGGGCAAAACACGCCCCTCCAAGGAAGGCGAGCGGCTGCTTGCGCTGTTGTATATCGAAACCGTCAATGACGAACTGGTAGAGAAATGCATCAACCGCCGCGCATTTGAAACGCTGACCCCCATTTATCCGGAGGAGCGGTTCACACTGGAAAACGTGCGTTCATCAAGGGACCTTGCCATCCGGATCATCGACCTTGTCTCACCCATAGGCAAAGGCCAACGTGGCCTGATCGTAGCGCCCCCCAAGGCAGGCAAAACCATTCTGTTAAAGAAAATTGCCAACAGCATCACAACCAATTATCCCGATGTCGAATTGCTGGTGTTGCTGATTGACGAGCGTCCCGAGGAAGTTACGGACATGCAGCGTTCCATTAATGGCGAGGTCGTTTATTCCACATTTGACGAGCGCCCCGAGAATCACGCGCGTGTTTCCGATATGGTGATTGAGCGGGCAAAGCGGCTTGTTGAGCACGGCAGGGATGTTGTCATCCTGCTGGACAGCCTGACCCGTCTGGGCCGGGCGTACAACCTGATCGTACCGCCCTCCGGCCGGACGCTTTCCGGCGGCCTCGATCCATCGTCGCTGTACAAGCCAAAACGGTTCTTTGGCGCGGCCAGGAACATTGAAGGCGGCGGATCGCTGACCATCATCGCCACCGCGCTTGTGGAAACGGGCTCCCGTATGGACGAGATCATTTACGAAGAATTCAAGGGCACGGGCAATATGGAAATCCATCTTGACCGCAGGCTTTCGGAAAAACGTATTTTCCCAGCTGTCGACCTTGCAAAATCCGGCACGCGGCGCGAGGACCTGTTGCTTACCCAAAAGGAGCTTGAGGGCACATGGGCGCTTCGCAAGGCACTTTCCTCCGGTAACACAACGGAAGTCACCGAGCAGCTGATCAGCATGATCGTGCGCACGCAGACCAATGAGGAATTTTTGATGCGGTTGCACGAATGGTTCCGCATATGGGAAAAGGAAGGATACTCCGGCAACAGCGGCGGACGGTATTAAAATCATATAATCAAAAGGCATTGGTTCGCAACACTTGAAACATAAAAATCAACCCGCGTGTCAGACAACCCGGGTTGATTTTGTTTATGCCGTTCAATGATGTATAATGATTACCGTCTGTAAAATTTTCATACTCTCAGAACGGAGTTAATAATGCGTGTTATTTATTTTCCAAGTTGTAAGTTTACAGCACAGTTTCCTGAAGCCAGCAAAAAAATCAAGGAATATGTGCAATGCAAACACCACGCACAAATAGCGGGATATTGCAAACAAAACCTTAATAAGATCACCAGTGACGATATAGTGATATGTATCTGCCACACTTGCGCCGCCTTTTTTCAGGAAAGCAGTTCTGCCGGCAAGGTCATATCCATATGGGAAGTGCTGTTGGGTGATGACGATTTTGTTTATCCTGATTACGCGGGCAAGCAATTGACAGTACAGGATTGTTGGTATGCTTATGACAACAAAGCCCAGCAGGATGCTGTAAGAAAGATTTTAGAGCATATGAATCTCGATGTTTTGGAAATGGCTGATCATCATGATAAGACCAGATTCTGCGGATGTTCCTTATATACCCCACTCGCTGAAAAATATGACAAGTTGGCTCCCCGAAGGCTTGTTGCAGATGCCCAGGGTTTGTTTATTTCTCATTCAAAAGAAGAACAAGCGCGCCTGATGGAAGCCCATTGCAATAATATATCAACGGATGAGGTTGCATGTTATTGTTTTTCTTGCCTGAACGGAATAAATCTGGGCGGAAAAAAAGGCGTACACATTGCAGAACTTGTATTCGATATGTATGATGGGTAAAATACCAGTACTTTTTAGTGCAGGCGCATTCTTCCTCTCTTGTCCCCATATTCATTGTTTGTTTATCATTTTCTACGCGATATCCACGCCTCCAATGTATTTATATCGCCAAAAAAAGATGGACAGGGTATACTATACAAAGCATGGATATCAAGTACCAGAAAAAAATTGCGCGCCGATGCAAGCGTATGATCAAACGCAGCTATTCACCTTCCGCCTCGGAGGTTTGGAAAAAGCGCGTCGAGCTATTTCACCTACTGGTGTTTGCGCAAAGGAGCGGCCGCAAACTCCGAATCCGGCCGCACGAGCCGGGTGACTTTGTTGTCCGGGACAGGGATGGAACGCACCTGTTTGAAATTGTCACGATTTTCGGCAGTAAGCAGGCGTATATCCACATCGACCAATACTTCCGGGTACTTTTTGACAGCGGCCGTTCGGTGATGGACATTGACCCCGCAAAATTCAAGGACGATGAAACCGATATTAAAGACCTGCTAATCGGCAAGCTGCGCGAAAAAAATGAAAAGGAATACTTTCGGAACACCGGCGATTACCGCAGCGCCAACCTGCTGCTGGTAACGGCGGAATACGCATCGCCCGTCGCCATTCCCTGGTTTTCGGCTCTGGCAAAAGACGAGTTGGCCGATATACTGGCCTGCAAGAATTTTACGCAATGCTATGTGCTCGATTATTTTGCAGGGAGGAACGGCGACCCCGTTATATTTTCTTTGGAAGAAAGTATCCGGCAGGCAAACTGCCCTGATTGATCCGCAATCGTTTATTCAATCCGCCAGCGAAAGCACAAAATCCGCCGTGGCGCCGTACCATCCCTCCGCCTCGGCCACTTTTCCGTCTTCGACGTACAGCAGCACGGCTTTTGTCTGTCCGCCTTCCCCGCCCGTATAATATAGCGCGCCAAACATATCTTCCAGCTCCGGGTCAAATTTGTACCCGTTTTTCCTGAGTGCCGCATCCGCCTCGTCGTACGTCTGCATGGCCAACACGCCGCCCACCGCGACCGGGGATGCCGCGCTATAGACCGACACCCCGTCGACAACATCCTGCCCAGCGCTGTCTTTTGCAAAAGAGACCAGGAAACCGTTGTAGATATAGTGGAGGTATTCCACGCCGCCAATCTCGCCCGCTGCTTCCTCCGACGGGTTGCCGTACATGGCAATGATGTCATCGGGGGTAGATTCGCCCACAAGGCGCGTAAACTCAATCTTGTTGCGGCCGTCCCCTGTTTCCTCCTCCACAGGCGCATCCTCTGCTTGCGCCGCAATTGTAAAGTTGCCCAGTACTTCCTCCACCGCGTTTACAAACTCGCCGTTCGTCTCTTCCGTCCTTGTATAATATATATGGTAACGGTCGTCATTCCCGCCGTCCACAATGTACAGGTTGGTTGTCTGCACATCCCCCTCAGGCAATGCCGTGCCGAATTCCACACCGTACGCATCCACATGCGCCAGCCTGACGTTGCCCGCCTGCCTGATCACCGCCTCGCTCCCGCCTTCTTCGTTCATCAGTTTTTCAACGATCCCATCGATATCCATAATCGCGGTCGCCATCGGGCCGTCATCCACCAGGCGGATATACAGCCTGGGGCTTCCCCCGCCAAAATACCCTTCGGGCGGCGCAAACACCACCCTGTCATCCCCCTCGGTCACTGTCCACCCATCCACAATATGCAGCGCAAAGCCCAGGTTGTCGTTGGCATAGTACCGTAGCAAATACCCGTCAGTGGGCGCGCTCGCCTGCGTAGCGCCGGTCGCTTGCGCGCTGGCCGGCGCCACCTCCTGGCTCTGCAATGCTTCTCCGGCTGCCGGAATCTGATTGCGCGCACAGGCAACAGCAAACACTATGGCAATCGCCGTCATGATTGCCATGATCAATTTTTTAACCCGGTTCCATTTGCGCATCCCTTGCGTTTTTTCCGCACACAACACAGATTGGCCTATTGCTCCCGACTTCGTATTGGTCACCCTCATCGTTTTTTCTTACAAATCCCCATATCAAAAATATTCGCGTGCCTCCATCATACTATAATGTCTTCAAAATTGAAAGTACGCGCTGCTCTTTTTCGCAATGGAAAAACCCCCGGGCTTCTTCGGGGGTGGACATTGTTCCGGGATACATCGCCTATGTTGATGCGCTTCCAATTATTTCATCGGTGAGTCGTACTAATAGTTTTCATACTGCGCCTCGCGCACAACATGGCTGTTTTTTGTCTTTTGCTTTTTGATGCCCCACCTTAAAAGCAACGCCGAGTTGATAATGACCACAACCGAGCCTGCATTGTGTACCAGTGCACCCACAACCGGATTCAGCACGCCCGCTATTGCAAAACCAATTGCTACAAAATTCAATATCAATGAGAAAGCAATATTCTGCTTGATCGTGCGCATCATTTTTTGCGACAACGCCAACAGATGCGGAACGGACTTGATGTCGTCACGGATCAACGCGATATCTGCCGCATCAATTGCGATATCACTGCCAATCCCACCCATGGCAATGCCAACAAGCGCGGTTTTGAGCGCAGGCGCATCGTTGATGCCGTCGCCAACCATGCAGACAGGTTCGTTTCCTGCCTGGTATGCGCGGATGGTTTCCAGTTTCGTTTCCGGCAGGCAGTCCGCACGCACATCCCGGATCCCGGAGAGCCCCGCAATGTGGGAGGCTGCCGCTTCCGCATCCCCCGTCAGCAGAACCGTCTGCACGCCGGTTTCGTGGATCGCGGCGATCGTCTGCGCTGCGTCCGGACGCGGCGTGTCCGACAGAGCGATCAGCCCGGCGGCGCAGCCGTTCCTTGCGAGATAGATCACGGTGCATCCTTTCCGCTTTGCTTTATCAGCCAATATAAGCAGCTCCCGCGGAAGCGGGATTTTTTGTTCCGCCATCAGCGCCTCTTTTCCCGCAAGTATCTCCTGACCGGTTACCCGTGCGGCGACGCCGCGCCCGGCCAGCAGCTCAAACGCTTCCGGCTGCCCCGGTAAAGCTCCGTGCTTCTGCCGATAACCGGCCACAATCGCCTTGCCCAGCGGATGCTCCGAGCGCAGTTCTGCGGCGGCTGCCAAAGAGAAAAGCGTTCGGTCGTCCAGCAAGGAATCGACGCTATGCACCTGCACCACCTCGGGCCGGCCGTAGGTGAGCGTACCCGTTTTGTCGAAGGCGATGCGTTTGACCTGGGACAGCCGCTCAAGCGCATCCCCTTCACGGACCAGAATCCCGAATTTCGTGGCGTTGCCAATCGAGGCCATGACCGCGGTCGGGGTGGCAAGCACTAAGGCGCAAGGGCAGAACACGACCAAGATAGTGACGGAGCGGATGATTTCGCCGGTGACGAGCCAGGTGATTCCTGCGGCCAGCAGGGCGGTCACGACGATCCACGTGGCCCAGCGGTCGGCGAGTCCGACGATTTTCGCTTTTCCGGCGTCGGCGGACTGCACCAGCCGGATCATGCGCTGAAGGGAGCTGTCCTCTCCAACTTTTTGCGCGGTCATGTCAAAGGTGCCGAACTGGTTGACCGTCCCGCTGAACACCTCGTCGCCCGCGCCTTTATCCACGGGCAGGGATTCCCCCGTCATTACGGACTGGTCGATCGAGGTTTGCCCTTTGAGGATCGTCCCATCCACGACGACGGTTTCTCCGGCCAGCACGCGCAACACGTCTCCGATCTCCACCTGCTCCGCAGGGACGATTTCTTCCCTTCCATCCCGCACCACGCGGGCGGTCGCGGGCGTCAGATGGACCAGCTTTTCGATCCCGGCGCGGGCCTTCGCCACGGTGCGCTCTTCCAGATAACCGCCGACGGCCATGATAAAGGCCACTTCACCCGCGGCAAAAGTTTCTCCGATCATGATGGAAGCGACCAGTGCGATGGACACCAGGACATCCGCTTTGATGTCGAATCGGGTTACAAGACCGGTGACGGCACCTTTCACGATCGGGATGCCGCAGAGCAGAATTGGCACCCAGGCCGCGTCGATCGGCAGGTTCCCGATATGGAAGAAGCTGACGACCAGCGCGGGAATGGAAAGAACGAGGAAAAGCACAGTCCTTTTTCCCTCGTTTTTCAAGAATGCAATCAAGAAAACGCTCCCTTCTATACCGCTAGGGGTATATGTATATTATATCAATATGGGTATATCGTGTCAATAAAAAAGCAGCGGCTTTTGAAAAAACCGCTGCCCGAATTTTCGGAGATCTTACGACATCCGTGAAAAATGCTCGATCGCCTTGGCAAAATTGGCTATGGTCTTATCCGCGTCGCCATGCTCGATCCCTTCCCGGACACAGTGATTCAAGTGCCCTTCCAGAACGATCTGGCCGACCTTGTGCAAAGCGCTTTTTGCGGCGTTGATCTGCATCAGAATATCTTCGCACGGAATGTCCTTGTCGATCATCTTATTGATCGCGTTGACCTGGCCTATGATTTTATTGAGCCTCCTGTGCAGATTTTCGGAATCCATACATTGCCGCATCATTATCTTCCTTCCAGATACCTATACCGGTATGTATAGTGATTATACCATGACGGGTGCTTCACGTCAAACGCGCAAGTATCCGGGAAACGATTTCGATTGTAGTCCTACATTGTGGACGGAGAGGATATCACGGCATTCAACGACCAAAGGCTGACCGAATATCGTCGCCGTGACGTGGGTTTCGTATTCCAGTTTTACAACCTAATCACCAATCTGACCGCTCTTGAAAATGTAGAATTTGCCGCAGATGTATCTCGCAACCATTTGGATACCCGCGAAACTCTTATAAAGGTCGGTCTTGGGGACCGACTGCGAAATTTTCCAGCCCGGCTTTCGGGTGGCGAGCAACAACGCGTCGCCATTGCCCGCGCAGCAGCTAAAAATCCTTTGCTGCTTCTGTGCGACGAGCCGACTGGCGCACTCGACTACTTAACGGGTAAGACCGTACTCGGGCTTCTGGCCGACATCAATCGATAATACCGGAAGACCGTTATTATCGTCACGCACAACACTGCATTGGCCACGCTGGCTGACCGGGTTATTCATATCAAAAGCGGTCGGATCGAGGGGGTAGAACAGAACGCCAACAAGAAATCGGTCGAGGAGGTTGAATGGTGATGAAACAGCTTTTACTTAATGTCTGCTGAACGAACT
>DHOD01000118.1:0-13537 GCA_002407725.1 Christensenella sp. UBA5399
ACCCTGGAGATCCCCACAGCGCCGATCGACATGCTGGATGCGTCGTACCTTGCCGGGCAGACGGTCAACAAGCTGATTGCGTCGGAAATGCGTGCGACGGAGTACGCCGTGACGCAGGCGGGCAAAATGAATATGCGCATCACGCTGGACAGGATGGACGCGTGGTCGGTGGGCGCGCTGTTCTTTTTCCTGGAAATGGCGACGGCGGCGGCAGGCGAGTTTTTGGACATCGACGCGTTTGACCAACCGGGTGTTGAGGCGGGCAAGATTGCGACATTTGCGCTGATGGGGCGCGAAGGGTACGAGGAGAAGGCCGCAGAGCTTGGACGGGACGGCGAAAAGGAAGAGCGATATATTTATACGGTTTAATACGATGCCGCGCCAGCGGACATAATAGAGAATAGCGGGAGTGTGCTGCCATGACCAATGAAATGAGGAAGTACATACCGGATGCCGATATATTCCTGTTTAATACCGGCGAGGCACAGACGGCCTATGACCTGTTTGGTTGCCACTATATTTCCGATCTTAAAATGCATTGCTTTTGTGTGTGGGCGCCCAACGCCAGGGCGGTCAGCCTGGTCGGCGATTTTAATGATTGGGACCATACAAAAACCCCATTGGAGTTTTATAAAAACGGCGCGTGGGTGGCTTTTGTACCGGGACTTCAGGACGGGGACAACTACAAATACTATGTGCACGGGTACGACGGCAGCAGGGTGCTGAAGGCCGATCCGTTTGCGTTCCACAGCGAGACACGGCCGGGCAACGCGTCCAAGGTGTGGGATATCGGCGGCTACGAATGGCACGACGGCGCGTTTATCGAGAAGCGCATGCACACCAACCCGCTCAAGAGCCCGGTCTCCATTTACGAGGTGCACCTGGGATCGTGGAGGACAAAGGACGGGTACGGTTTTCCCAGTTACCGCGAACTGGCGGACGAGCTGAGCGAATATGTGGAGGAGATGGGCTATACGCACGTCGAGCTGCTGCCTGTTTCCGAATATCCGTTTGACGGGTCGTGGGGATACCAGGTGACGGGGTTTTACTCCGTTACGTCGCGTTATGGCACACCCCAGGATTTCATGTATTTTGTGGATAAGATGCACGCCAAAGGCATAGGTGTTATTTTGGACTGGGTGCCGGCGCACTTCCCGCGCGACGAGCATGGGCTGGCGCATTTCGACGGCACATGGCTGTACGAGCACGACGCCGCCATCCAGCGCGAGCATCCCCAGTGGGGGACGTATATATTTAATTACGGCAGGCCGGAGGTGCAAAGCTTCCTGGTGTCCAATGCCGTGTTTCTGATGGAAAAATACCATGTGGACGGCCTGCGGGTGGACGCCGTCACCTCGATGCTCTATCTGGACTATGCGCGCGACGGCGTGTATATGCCCAACGAGGAGGGCGGAAACATTGACCTGGGCGCGGTGGAATTTCTGAAAAAAGTGAACAGCGTGGTGCTGACCAAATACGCAGGGACAATCACCATCGCGGAGGAATCGACGGCGTATCCCATGGTGACACAGCCGCCTTCGCTTGGCGGCCTGGGGTTTATATTCAAGTGGAACATGGGATTTATGCACGATACGCTCAAATATATGTCGATGGACCATTACTTCCGTCAGTTTGAGCACAGCAAGATGACATTTTCGCTGATGTATACATTCAATGAAAATTACATATTGGCCTATTCGCACGACGAGGTGGTGCACGGGAAACTGTCCATGATAGGCAAAATGTACGGGGATTATTGGCAGAAATTTGCCTCGCTCCGCACGCTCTTTGGGTTTATGTACGCGCACCCCGGCAAAAAATTGATGTTTATGGGGGATGAATTTGCCCAATTTATAGAGTGGGATTATAAAAAGCAATTGGACTGGTTTTTGCTGGAATACGATTCGCACAAGGGCATGCGCAAATATGTCAAAGCCCTCAACCGCCTGTACAGGGAGACGCCTGCACTATATGAGGTGGACGAGGGGTGGGACGGCTTCGAGTGGCTGAATGTGGACGACAGCGATACGAGCGTATTTGCATTTATGCGCATGGGCACGGACAGCAACATGCTCTGTGTCGCAAACTTTACGCCGCTTGTACGCGACAATTACCCTGTGGCGATGCCGGGAGAGGGAAAGCTGAAGCTTGTTCTGAGCAGTGACGATGAAAAATACGGGGGATCAGGCGTTAGTCCCGATAAAACGTTGCAGGCTGTGCCGATGGAGATAAAAGGCAAGGGATTTGGCGTGCGGATGACGCTGCCACCATTGAGTGTACTATATTTTCATTTTGAGCCGAGCACAAGGAAGCAAAACAGGAGGGGCCGACATGACAAGTAAAAAGAAAACGGTTGCGATGCTGCTGGCGGGGGGAAAAGGGAGCAGGCTGGGCGTGCTGACAAAGCACCGCGCCAAGCCCGCAGTCACATACGGGGGAAAGTACCGTATCATCGATTTTCCGCTGTCCAACTGCATCCATTCGGGCATTGACACCGTGGGCGTGCTCACGCAGTACGAGCCGCTGGAGCTGAATGCGTATATTGGGACGGGCGCGCCGTGGGACCTTGACGGCATCACGGGCGGCGCGTTTATATTGCCGCCGCACCAGAAGGGCGAACTGGGCGAGTGGTATACAGGCACGGCCAACGCCATTTACCAGAATTTCTATTTTATAGACCGTTACGAGCCGGAGAACATACTGGTGCTTTCGGGCGACCATATATACAAGATGGATTACAGCGATATGCTGAAGGCGCACGCCGCAAAGGGCGCGGATGCGACAATCGCGGTCATTCGTGTGCCGATGGAGGAAGCCTCGCGTTTTGGCATCATGAACACCGACGACGACCTGCGCATCACCGAATTTGATGAAAAACCCAAACAGCCCAAAAACGATATGGCGTCGATGGGCGTGTATGTGTTTAACTGGAAAAAAATCAAGGAATACCTGATAGAAGACGCCAAGGATGAAAAATCCTCTAACGATTTCGGCAAAAATGTGATCCCTAAAATGCTCCAGAACGACGAGAAGCTGTATGCGTATCCTTTTGACGGCTACTGGAAGGATGTCGGGACAATCTATTCGCTGTGGGAATCCAATATGGAACTGTTGCAGGACAGCCCCGGGCTGGACCTGTACGATGAAGGATGGAGGATATTCTCGCGCAACCCCAATATGCCTCCACATTTTGTGGATAAAAGCGCAAAGATCAAAAACAGCCTGATTTCGGAAGGCTGCCATATATACGGGGTGGTGGAAAACAGCATTATATCGGCGGGCGTTGTGATTGGCGAAGGCGCCGTTGTGCGCGACAGCATTGTGATGCAGCAGACGCAGATCGGCAAAAACAGCAAAGTGATCATGGGCATCATTGACGAAGAAACACAGGTCGGCGAAAACTGCGAGATAGGCGGCGGCGGGGAAATCACTGTGCTGGGCACAAAGGTGGTACTGCGGGACGGCGTTAAAGTTGCGCCGGGGGAAAGCGTGGGCGCAGGACGAACTGTGCGGAAGACGGAAGGGGGCGCGAAAAAATGATTAGAGATGCATTTGGCCTGGTGTACGCCGGGGAGCAGAATATGAACCTGCGCGAGCTGGTATACCACCGGACAGTGGGCGCGCTGCCTGTCGGCGGCAGGTACCGCGCAATCGATTTTGTGCTGTCCAACATGGTGAATTCCGGCATCCGCAATGTGGGTGTGATTGCGCAACGGAGCTACCATTCTCTGATGGACCATCTGGGGTCGGGCAAGGAATGGGATCTTTCGCGCAAGGAGGACGGCTTGTTCATACTGCCGCCGTTTTCCAGCAGCGAGAACAGGGGTGAATACCAGGGCATCGTGGATGCGATCAAGGGTGTGATGAGCTATGTACGCAGGTCCAAGCAGCAATACTGCATTTTCTCGGGTTCTTATTCCATCTATAACAGTACATACGACGACGCGCTCAGCTATCACATAGAGACGGGGGCCGACATCACGATGCTGTACAGCGTGGAGGAAAACGATTTCTTCCGCGGCGAGCGGTATAACGATGTGCGGCTGCACCTGAACGATGAGGGGCGGCTGATTGATATGGAGGTCAATTCGGCGCTGAGCGATTCCAAAATGGTGGGGCTGGATACGTACATCATCCGAAAGGAACTGCTGGAATACCTGGTCGAGGACTGCGCGTCGCGCGGCAAGCACCTTTTTGTCAGCGACCTTTTAATGGGCAACATCAACAGGTTGAAAATCATGGGATACAGGCATGAGGGATATGTGGGCAGGCTGCACTCGGTTGCGTCGTACTACAAGCTGAACATGGATATGCTGCGGCCCGATATCAGCGGCGACCTGTTTTACGGCGACAACCAGATTTACACAAAAATCAAGGACGAGGTGCCCGCGAAATACTCCAAAACCTCCAATGTCAAAAATTCGCTGGTGGCAAACGGATGTATCATCGAGGGCGAGGTGGAGGACAGCGTCCTTTTCCGCAGTGTGTATGTGGGCAAGGGCGCGAAGATCAAAAACAGCATTATTATGCAGGACAGCGAAGTGTACAATAACTCCGACCTGGAATATGTCATACTGGATAAATCCGTCAACATTCGCCAGGGGAGAAGGCTGGTGGGAGACAAGGTGTTTCCCGTCATTATCAGGAAAGGAGCAATTGTGTGAGCCGGATAAAAGTGTTGGTCGTAGCGGCCGAGGGAAAGCCCTTTGTAAAGACGGGCGGCCTTGGCGATGTGGTGGGGTCGCTTCCGGGGGAGCTTGCCAAGCTGGATGTGGATGCGGCGGTGATGCTGCCCAAGCACAGCGTGATCCGGGAGAAGTATGGCGACCAGATGACGTTGGTTGCGTCGATGAATATTTCCATGGGTTGGCGCAACCTGTACATGGGCGTAGAGACGATGGAGTTTAACGGCATACGCTATTATTTTATTGACAACGAATATTATTTTGGAGGCCCGGTATACAAAGGCGGCGATGACGAGGTAGAGCAGTACATGTATTTTTGCAGGGCTGTGCTCGAGGCGTTGCCTTACATCGATTTTAAGCCGGATGTCCTGCATGTTCACGACTGGCACACCGCAATGATCCCCATGTTGCTTAAAACGCAGTACCAGGGCCGGGAACAGGGGAGTATCAAAACCATTTTTACGTTCCACAACCTGCAATATCAGGGCCAGGTAGGTTTTTTCCGGGTGGAGGATCTGCTGGGGATCGGTCCGGAATATTACAGCGCGGAATACATTGAGGCATACGGCAGTGCCAATATGATGAAGGCGGGGCTTGTGTTTGCGGACAAAATTACCACAGTGAGCCCGACCTATGCAGCCGAGGTGCGCAACGCGTTTTTCGGGCGTGGGATGGAGGGCATACTGGACGCGCGGCAGGGAGACCTGGTGGGCATTGTAAACGGCATCAACCAGGATGAATTTGACCCTGCAAAGGACAGGGATATCGCCAAAACATACAGCGTAAAGGATATGTCGGGCAAGAAGGCGGACAAGCAGGAGCTGATGGACATCATGGGCCTGGATATAGCCGAAGACGTGCCGGTGATCGGCATGGTGACCCGGATGACGGAGCAAAAGGGCCTGGACCTGGTGTGCGCCGTGCTGGAGGAACTGCTGATCGAGGATGCCGCGTTTGTCATTGTGGGCAGCGGCGACAGGCAGTATGAGGATTACTTCAATTATATCGCGGCGCATTACCCCGAGCGAGCGGGCGTTTACATTGGTTACAACGATCCGTTGGCCCATAAAATTTATGCGGGCAGCGACTTTTTGCTGATGCCGTCGCTCTTTGAACCGTGCGGTATCTCGCAAATGATTGCGCAGGCGTACGGCACATTGCCGATCGTCAGGGAGACGGGGGGGCTGGTGGATACGGTTATCCCGTACAATATCCACACAAAGGAAGGCAACGGATTCTCGTTCACCAATTACAATGCGCACGATATGCTCAATGTGATCCGTTTTGCGCTGAGCATCTACAAATATCCGGGCGATTTTGCGCAATTAGTGGTATCCGCGATGAATACGGACAACAGCTTTGCGCCCGCCGCAAAGAAGTACAAGGAAGTGTACGAATCGGCGTTGTGACGCGCATCCTCACGTGAAGTGATATTTGGGATATGGCGTGCGTTTTTTGGTGCGTCGGCAGTGGATAGGGCTTGGTTTTTTACCATACCGAGGGAGGTATTATGAAGGAAGTCAGAAAGGCGGTGCTGAAGGAGACGATCATCGCCAAGCTGAAAAGGACATTTGGAACAACGCTGGAAGAAGCGACAAAAAAACAGATATACCAGGCGTGCGCGCTGACCATACGCGAGATCATCATGGCGGAGTGGGTGGACGCCAACAACCAGGTGGAAAAGCAGGGGTTGAAGCGGTTGTACTATCTTTCCGCAGAGTTTTTGATGGGGCGCGCGCTGGTCAACAATATGGTCAACCTGCATTTGCTGGAGGACTATCGGGGCGTGCTCAGCGACCTGGGGTTTGAGATTGAAGATATCGAGGAGCAGGAGAAGGACGCCGGCCTTGGCAACGGCGGACTCGGCCGGCTGGCGGCCTGTTTTTTGGATTCGCTTTCCACATTAAATTATCCCGCGACGGGATGCAGCATCCGCTATGAACACGGGCTGTTCAAGCAGAAAATTGTGGATGGCGAACAGGTGGAGGTGGATGACAACTGGCTGGAAGGCGGCAACATTTGGGAAGTGGCCCGGCCGGAGGAGCAGGTGGAGGTCAAATATGGCGGTGAAATTGAGGAACAGTGGACGGCCGAGGGACTGAAAATAAACCATATCAATTATTACAGCGTACTGGCAATCCCTTACGATTACCCGGTGATCGGGTATGACAGCAGAATTCCGTCGACGCTGCGGCTGTGGAGCGCGCGGGCGAAGACGGGGCTGGATATGCAGTATTTCAACCGCGGCGAATATTCGCGTGCAATGCAGGAGCGTGAGCTTGCGGAAATCATATCCAAGGTGCTGTACCCGGAGGATAACCACGAGCAGGGCAGGCTGCTGCGGCTCAAGCAGTTTTATTTCTTTACGTCGGCGACCATGCAGCATATTGTGCGCAAGCATAAGCTGCTGTTTGGCGACCTGCATACGCTGCCCAATTATTTTACCGTACAGATCAACGATACCCACCCCACATTGGCGATACCGGAGCTGATGCGTATACTGCTGGATGAGGAAGGGTTTACGTGGGACGACGCGTACGACGTCACATCGCGAATGTTCAACTACACCAACCACACGGTGATGACAGAGGCGTTGGAATGCTGGAATGTGGATATGTTCAAGGAACTGCTGCCCCGCATATACAACATTATCAACATCATCAACGAAAAATTTTGCGAGAAGCTGTGGAGCATCTTTCCGGGGGACTGGGACAGGATCAGCCGGATGTCCATCGTGTCGTATGACGAGATCCGCATGGCCAACCTGTGCACGGCCGTATGCAAGCGGGTCAACGGGGTCTCGCAGCTGCACGCCGAAATTTTGAAGGCGCGCCTGTTCCGTGATTTTTATATCGCGTTTCCCGATAAGTTTTTGGGAATCACCAACGGCGTGACGCACAGGCGGTGGTTAGCGAAATCCAACCAGGCGCTGACAGATCTGTTGGCCGGCCATATCGGCAGCGGGTTTCTGAAGGATTACCGCGAAATGGCGCGTGTGAAGGATCTGCTGGAGAATAAGCAGTTTCTGGACGATTTTATGGAGGTCAAGCGGAAGAATAAGGAACACCTGTGCGCGCACCTGAAAAAGACGCAGGGGATAGAGGTCAATGCGGATACGGTGTTTGATATCCATGCCAAGCGGTTGCATGAATACAAGCGGCAACTGTTGAAAACGTTGCATATCATTCACCTTTACCAGACGCTGAAGGCCAACCCGGGCGCCAAGATGACGCCCTGTACATTTATGTTTGCGGCGAAGGCATCCCCCGGATATGCGCGGGCGAAAAACATCATACGGTTGATACTGGCTGTTGCCGAACTGGTCAACAACGACCCGGACACCAAAGATGTGCTCAAGGTTGTTTTTATAGAAAATTACAGTGTTTCGGAAGCCGAAATGATGATTCCGGCAGCGGATATATCGGAGCAGATTTCTACGGCGGGGATGGAAGGATCGGGCACCGGCAACATGAAGTTTATGATGAACGGCGCGGTGACGCTGGGCACGGTGGATGGCGCCAATGTGGAGATATTCCAGCATGCGGGCGAGGAAAACAATTATGTGTTTGGCGCCCGTGTGGAGGACATTGAAAAGCTGGGGGACGACTACAACCCGCGGCATTATTATGAATCCAACAGGCACCTGGCCCGCGTGATGAACACGCTGGTGGACGGTACGCTGGACGATGACGGCACGGGTATGTTCAAGGACTTGTTCGATTCGCTGCTTGGCACCAACGTGACGGGTGTGGCGGACAGGTTCAAGGTGTTGCTGGATTTTGAGGATTATATGCACACCAAGCTGCAGGCGTTGTACGATTATAAGGACCGGTTGGAGTTTGGCCGGAAGTGCCTGCGGAACGTTGCGCGTTCGGGGTTCTTCTCCAGCGACAGGTGCGTGCTGGAATACGCCAATGAAATATGGGATATAAAATAAAAGAATTTGAAAAGCACAGGATAGCAACGATGCTGTTCTGTGCTTTTTTAGGTTCAGAATATGGTATAATAATGATACCAAAAGCAAAGGGGTTGCGACCAAAGGAGACGCATGCTGGATTTAGATACGCTGAACAAAATGCTGGATGAAGCGGCGGACAACATTCCCAAGGAGATTTATGACAGGCTCAATGGCGGCGTTGTGCTCAGCCCCGATATAAAGATGCACCCGGAGTCGAAAAACAACGACCTGTACATTATGGGCGAATACCACAGGGACAGCATGATGGGGCGGTATATCGTCATATACGGTGGGTCGTTCCAGCAACTGTACGGCGGCGCGCCGTTGGACCGTGTGCGCCGGGAGTTGGACAAAACGCTGAAGCACGAGCTGACGCACCATGTGGAATCGCTTGCGGGGGAACGCGACCTGGAGGTCGAGGACGAAATCAACCTGGCGCAGTATAGAAACAGGAAAGGATTGCTGCCGTGATTAAGCAAGATTATATATTGCGACAGATAGAGCTGTTTGGAAAAGGCATTGCGCGGCTGCTGGGGCTCGATGACTCGTCGGTGCATCCGCTGGATGGGATTGTGCGCGAGGACGGCGGTGTTTCGGCAGAGCAATACCTTGGGTTTACATTGTCGGCCATGGTGATGGAGGGCCGGATTTGTGAGGCGGAGGATTTGCTGTATGAAACGGTGGAAGCGCATCCCCGGCCCGAATACCTGGGCGTGGCGGTGGCTTTTTACGAAATGCTGGCCAACATGAGTGAAACAGATCTGCAAAAGGGCAATTTTTCCTATGCGGAGATACTGGACGGCATGGAGGGCATAAGAAAAATATACGAGGCGCAAGAGGGCAATGGATAAAACGGTTGTGCAAACTGCATACGGCGGCGTGCGCGGCTATGTAAAAGGCGGCCTACACACGTGGAAGGGAATCCCCTATGCGCGGGCGGAGCGGTTCCGGCATGCCCAAAGCCCCCTGGCATGGGATGGGGTAAAGGATGCGTTGCGATACGGTCCGGCGTGCCCGCAGTTGAAAAAGCAGCCAAACACGAGCGAAGATTGCTTATGCATGAATATATGGTCGGACGGCACACAACAAAAAAAACCCGTGATGCTGTTTTTGCATGGTGGGTCATTCCGCGAGGGTGCGGCAAGCGACCGCGAGTTTGATGGTGCGGCGCTTGCAAAAGAAGGCGTGGTCGTTGTCACCGTCAATTACCGGCTGGGTGTGCTGGGGTTTATGGACTTTTCATTTATGGATGAAGCATTCCAGCCCAATTGTGGCCTTTCCGATGTGGTGCAGGCGATTCGTTTTGTAAAAGAGAACATTGCGGCTTTTGGCGGCGATCCAGGCAATATCACTGTTTTTGGGCAGTCGGCGGGCGCGATCATATGTTCTGCGCTGCCGGTGATGCCGGCGGTCAGCGGCGACATATCCAAAATCATCATGATGAGCGGGTCGCCTACGTTGATGCACACCAAAAAGCAGGGGATCAGGCTTTCCAAAATGTATGCGGAATTTATGGGAGTTGCGACAGCGCAGGCATTGAAAGCGCTGCCAGCGAAGCGCATTGCGGCAAGCCAGGAGGATTTTGCATCGCATTGTGGCCTGGGCGCGGGCACATACGCCATGGAGGTGGATGGCGACCTGTTGCCGGGGTTCCCCATTCCGCTGGCGGCGGCGGGCAAAGCGGGCAACATTCCAATGCTGATCGGGACGACGCGGGAGGAGATGTCCTTCCTTTTCATAAAGCCGTTTGAAAAACGGTTGGATATCAAGGGGATTTTTGAGGCGGGCACCAAAGGCGAGGGAAAATCCGCGAAATCGGATGTGCCGGCACTGTACGCAAAGCACGGCGAGCGCGGCCGGGGCATGATGATGGCGGACCTGGTGTTTCGCCTGCCCAGTGTTTGGTATGCCGGGGCGTACGGCGAGCACAACCCGACATGGATGTACCGGTACGATTATGAATCGCCCATGATGAAGGCCACAAAATTGCATGCATTCCATTCGACAGACCTGCCGCTGATATTCGGTACGTATACGGCAGCCTTTTATAAATTCCTGTACTCGCTCACGCGGTTTAAACCGCATTTCAAAAAACTGAGCGCTGCGATGCGGCGGGATTTTGTGGAATTTGCGACGACGGGCGCTCTGCCATGGGAGCGGTGCGAGGGCGAATCGGTGCCCGCATGTTGTTACGACAGGGAGATTACGGTGGCGCAGGCCGTTGATGATGAGATCAAGGGGGCGTTCAGGGACAGCGCGTTCCGGCGGCGCAGCATGAATGGAGAGAGCAACAACCTGCACGATGGGGCGTGAATATTGCAGTTTGTCAAATGGTTGCGCAAGCAACATTTGCAAGAAACTGCTATGCAGCAAATATTCTATATATGCAGCATGCGCTACATAATTAATATGCTGTAGAATAAAAGGGGATATTGTCAGGGAGATGGGCGTAGTTGATTTTTTTGGAAAAGTTGTGTGTGAAAATTATGAAAAGCACCCTGTTTTCACGCGCAATTTTATCAAAGCAGGGTATGGCGCGCAGGGGCTGCTGCTAAAGTACAGGCCCGATCCGCGTTTTTTGCCGTCCCAGCGCTACCTGACGCAGTTGTGCATGAAGTATACGCTGGCGCCGCTCAGGCGGCCGGGTAGGTCGGTGATGGCGAATATATTTGCCCCACCGGAGCTGCTGCATGCGATGGGGCTTTACCCGTTGTTTGCCGAAGGGTTTTCATCGTACCTGACGGGCGGGAAATGCGAACGGGTGTTTTTGGACACGGCGGAGAAAAATGGCGTGCCCGTCACATACTGCTCGTACCACAAGGCGCTGATTGGCGCAGTGGAAGCGGGTGTGATACAAAAGCCGCGTTTTGTGGTGACGACCAGCACTGCGTGCGATGCCAACACATCGACATTCAGGCGGATTGCCAAGCATTACGGTGTGGAAGAATTCTATATTGACGTGCCGTTTGAACTGAACGGCGAATCGGTGGAATATGTGTCTGACCAGATCAAAAAGCTGGCGGTGTTTGCGCAGGACATCATGGGCGAGAGCCTTGACCGGAACAAGCTTGCCGCAGCCATCCGAAACACCAACGAAAGCGTGCGGTATTACCGCCTATTTGTGGAACAGCTCAGGGAGAAATATTTCCCGTCTTCTGTTACGCTGGAGATGTTCAGGATATTTACCAGCCACCTGTTGATGGGGACAAACGAGGCGCTGGAATTTTACCGCCTGCAGTACCAGGATATCCTGCAGTGCGGAAAATCGAATGCAAAAAGGGTACTGTGGAGCCATGTGCTGCCGTATTACCTGGAGCCGCTCAAAAGTACGCTGGATTTTAATGAAAATGTGCAATTGTTGTTGAGCGACATGAATTTTGATGCTATGCTGGAAGTGGACGAATTCAAGCCGTATGAAAGCATGGCAAAGCGGTTGATCATGAATCACTTGAACGGCGGGTTTGGCCGTAAGGTGGCTTCGGTGCTGGAGATGGCGGATAGGCTGCGTGCGGATGCGGCAATCTGCTACTGCCACTGGGGGTGCAAGCAGTCTAACGGCGGGGCGTTCCTGCTCAAGAAAGCGTTTTCGGCCAGAGGGATGCCGGCGCTGATACTGGATGGCGACGCATGTGACAGGCGAAACACAAATGAAGGACAGACGGCCACGCGGCTGCAAGCCTTTTTAGAGATACTGGAGGGCAAAAAATGATAGGGTATGTGTGCAAATATGCGCCGGTCGAGGTGTTGGCGGGATTCTCCCTGGAGGCAAAACAAATTGTGCCAATGGAGGACGACGTCGCCAATATGGAGCCGGATATACACCAGAATGTGTGCAGCTATGCAAAAGCGATTTTAAGCGCCGCCAAGCGTGGCAACTACGAAATGCTGTTGCTCACCGATTGTTGCGACGCGCTCAAGCGCGTGACGGATACGCTTACGCAAAACACGGACATAGAAATATACAGGATGAACCTGCCGCGGGCGAATGACGAGGGTGCAATGCAGCTTTATGCGGGCGAGATCAAAAAATTCATCCAATATATGGTGATGAACAAGAAGCTTGCCTTTGACATGGAGAAGTTTGTGGAAACGCTGCGTCAGGGCGTAGGGGCGGAGGCAGATGACCATCTTGGTGTGTTTGGGGCGTCCGTGCCCGGGTGGATGCTGGATATGATTGCCGGGATGAGTACGGTGCCTGTGCGCAACTATACCTGCACAAGGCCGGAGCGCGCATTTGCGAACGTGCTGGAGCGTGACGACACCAAGCCGGTCATCGACTGGTATGCGGAGCAGCTGCTCACGCAGACGCCGTGTATGCGGATGCACGATGTGGAGGGCAGGAAGGCGCAGTTTGAAGATCAAAAGATTGTGGGGGGTATTTATCACACCATAAAATTTTGCGATTTTTATGAGATGGAATATTCCGCGCTGGAGACGCAGATGCCGCTGATCCGGTTGGAGACCGATTATTCGCGCGCGTCGGAAGGGCAGGTGCGGACGCGGTTGCAGGCGTTCTTGGAGAGCAACGGTTGGCTGAAGACGGCGGATGCCCGGCCGCAGGAGCCGTTGGAAGCGGGCGCGGTGGATGCGCCTGCGGTGGCGGAAGAACGGCAGGATGCGGGCGTGGCGGCGTCCAAAAGTTATTTTGCGGGCGTGGACAGCGGATCCACAACGACAAATGTGGTGATTTTGGATGATGAGGGGAACGTCAGGGGAATGTCGTCGGTGCCGACGGGCGGCAAGGTGGACCAGAGCGCCAAAAAAGCGCTGGGCGCGGCGCTTGCACAGGCGAAAATTATGCCGATGAATGTCAAATATATCGTTTCGACAGGGTATGGGCGGAGTGCGTTGCGGTGGCCGGACAAGGACATCACGGAGATCACCTGCCATGCCA
>DHOD01000118.1:13750-14265 GCA_002407725.1 Christensenella sp. UBA5399
TCGGCGGACAGGACAGCAAAATCATCCAGCTTGACGGGGATGGCGGTGTGGGCGACTTTATGATGAATGACAAATGCGCCGCGGGGACGGGCCGTTTTCTGGAAATGATGGCAAACACATTGGATATTACCATGGAGGAGTTTATCGCCGCGGGGCTGGAGTGGAACGAGGATATTGTGATTTCCAGTATGTGCGCTGTTTTTGCGGAATCGGAGGTCGTGTCGCTGATTGCGCAGGAAAAAGCACTTGCGGATATTGTCCACGGGCTCAACAACTCGGTGGCAAAGCGCGTGATCAACATGATTGCGCGGCAGGGCGCCGACGGCCCGTATGTGATGACGGGCGGCGTCGCCAAAAACAACGGTGTGGCAAATGCACTGTCAGAGGCGCTGCACGAGGAGGTGCTGATCCCCCGGAACCCGGAATACTGCGGTGCGTTTGGCGCAGCCCACTTTGCGTTGGAGCTGGGAAAGTAACGAGGCTGGAAATGGAAAGAAAAAATAGAAATATAAAGA
>DHOD01000118.1:14461-18543 GCA_002407725.1 Christensenella sp. UBA5399
GGATTAGAAATAATTTGCAGGGTGTATTAATAGAGCAATATGTTTGTCCGCATGCAGGTACGCCGGATTTGTTAGATAAAAATCACACTTTATGACGGTGATGCGATTGACACATATTCGGTTATGTGGTATACAAAATATAAAGGGTTTGGCGAAAATTCAGGAGGCAAAGATGAAAAAACAGAAATTAATCTATATATTTTTGGCAGTGCTGATGTGTGTTGCATTGTTTGCGGCCTGTGGCAATGATAAAGAAGACGAAGCAACCGAGCCGGAGCCGATCCAGACAACGGAGACGGGCGCGGAGGCGACGCCTTTGCCCACGCCCATTCCAACGCCCATCCCGACACCTGTGCCCGATGAGGCGCTGACGCCGCTGACGGACGAGACGGTGGAAGAGACGCCCGAAGCTACTGAAACGGACGGGGAAGACTCTTCCGACTCTTCCAAATCATCGGATTCTTCATCGTCGGGGGTGCTGAAGCTGGAGATGGAAAATGACAGCGTGGAGGAAGTACAGCAGCTGCTGAAGGACCTTGGGTACCTTGACAAGGTGACGGGATACTTTGGAACGGATACAGAGTCGGCTGTAAAAGAATTCCAGGAGAACAACGGGCTGACCGCAGACGGTATTGTGGGGAGCGGCACATTGGCGAAGTTGAAATCCGACGACGCGAAAAAAGCGTCATAACAACAGAAAACAAAAACACCGTTCCGTGTGGAACGGTGTTTTTTCTTGCGTCAGGCCGCGTTTTCTATGGCGTAGCTGATATCCGTTTTGTCTATGAAAATGGCGATGTCGCCGTCCTGGTCTGTCCGTAAAGTGACGATTTGATTTTCATTGAGCAAAGCGGTGGTTTCGCGGTGCGGATGCCCGTAATCATTGCCTTCGCCCGCATTGATAATGGCGATGTCCGGCGTTGTTGCGTCAAGGAAATCCTGCGTGGTGGATCGCGCCGACCCATGGTGGGCGATTTTGAGCACGTCGACATCCAGCAGGTCGGGATAGTTTGCCATAATATCGGCCAGCGCCTCCGTCTCGATATCGCCTGTCAGCAATACTTTGTTTTGGCCGTATGTCAAAAGCAGCACAATGCTGGCGTCGTTGGCGGATTCATATTCCCGCGGCTGCGGATTGAGCGCCAGCGCGTGCAGGCTGCCCAGCGTAAATTCGTATGGCGCGGTCACCAGGACCTGTTCAACATTGTTTTCCTGTATCGCGTTGATCATCGACGTGTACGCGGAAGTGTCCTTTTCGAAATTTGGCATGTAGATAACGGATGGTGTAAATTCGGCAACAACCTTGCCCATCGATCCGATGTGGTCGGCATCCGGATGCGTGGCGACGGCCGCGTCCAGCTTTTCGATTTCCAAAGCTTGCAGTGTGCCGGATATGTTGCGGATATCATCGCTGTCGGCCGCGTCGACCAGCATGCTGTGGCCCTCGGGCGTGCGCACAAGGATGCAATCGGAATTGCCCGTGTCTATTGCGTAAATAATCAGCTTATCTCCGTTGGATTCCAGGGCGGCAAGCGATTGGGCATCCCTGTCCACCGGCTGCCATTCGCCTGCGCCATCAATGGTGTTTGTCCAGATTTGTTGCAGGTTAGAGATAAAGTCGCCCTCCGAGCCCAGCGCGAACATCAGCACAATGCCGATAATGCACAGCGCGGTGACAATGCCGCCGATCAGTTTTTTATTGCTTTTTGTTTTTCTTTTTTTGACCATGGATCAATTATACTATATGCGTTCCTCTTGACACAAGCGGGGTTGCGGTTTGATACGTTTTATAGGATAATTAAAAAAAGAGGTGAAATTGTGCGAAATCAGGTTGTAGTGGGTATGTCGGGCGGTGTGGATTCCGCAGTGGCCGCGTATCTGTTAAAGGAACAGGGATACGATGTTGTGGGCGTGTTTATGAACAACTGGGACGAGAGCGGCGGCGACGGGCCCTGCTCTGCCGAGGAGGATTTTGAGGACGTCAGGGGCGTCTGCAAGCAGCTTGGTATTCCCTATTATTCCGTGAACTTTCAGCAAGAATACCTGGACAGGGTGTTCAGCTATTTTTTGGATGAATACAGGGCGGGGAGGACACCCAACCCGGATGTGCTGTGCAACAGCGAGATCAAGTTTGCGGCGTTTTTGGATTTTGCGTTGAGTACGGGCGCGGGAGCGATTGCCACAGGGCACTATGTGCGCAAAGAAGAGCGCGGCGGGGTGCATTTCCTGAAAAAAGGGCTGGATGGCAATAAGGACCAGAGCTACTTTCTTTGTATGCTCAGCCAGGAGCAGATTAAAAACGCGGTTTTTCCGATTGGCGAAATGCTGAAGCCGGACGTGCGGCGTATCGCGGAGCAGCAAAAGCTGACCGTTGCCACTAAAAAAGATTCGACGGGCATCTGCTTTATAGGGGAGAGGCGGTTCAAGCAGTTTCTGTCGGAATACCTGCCCGCAAACCCCGGCGACATCCGCACGCTGGACGGCAAAACGGTGGGCCGGCACGACGGCCTGATGTACTATACATTGGGGCAGCGGCGCGGGCTGGGCATCGGTGGCCTGGGCGGCGGCAGCGGCGAGCGGTGGTTTGTGGTGCGCAAGGATTTGGAAAACAATATCCTTTATGTCAGCCAGGGGGCGGACAGCGAGCAGTTGTATTCGCGCGCGCTCAGAATGAAGGATGTCAATTTTATATCGGGCGCGCCCGGGGAGACGTTTGCATGCACGGCGAAGGTGCGCTACCGCCAGCCCGACCAACAGGCGCATGTAAAGGTGCAGGGCGGCGGGGAATATATAGTAGAATTTGCGCAAAAACAAAGGGCAGTGACCGAAGGACAGTATTGCGTGCTGTACGACGGGGATATTTGCCTGGGTGGAGGCGTGATCGAGGAGGTGCTGTACGAATGATTGAATTGCCGGAGAGCTGTGTGCTGGAGCAGCAGCTGACAAAGGAACTGGAGGGCAGGGTAATCAAGTCTGCCGTTGCGGGAAAGAGTCCCCACGGGTTTGCGTTTTTTATGGGGGAGCCTGCGGACTATGCGGGAAAGCTGGAAGGCAAGCGGATTGGCAGGACGCGCCACTACGGCGGCCGTGTGGAAATAGAGGTTGAGGACATGCGGTTGGAGTTTTTTGACGGCGTAAACATGACGCTGCTGGCGGCCGATGCCAAAAGGCCGGACAAACACCAGTTGCTGCTGGAGCTTGACGATGGGCGGGCGTTGGTGTGCAAGGTGCAGATGTACGGGGGCCTGATGGCATACATGCCGGGTGAGCTGGACGACAATATGTACCATACGGTGGCGCGCGAAAAGCCGGACCCGTTGACCAACGCGTTTGACCGGACGTATTTTGACAAAATGCTGGCAGTGAATGGCGGGGGCAAACTTTCGGCGAAAGCGTTTTTGGCGACAGAGCAGCGCATTCCCGGCCTTGGCAACGGCGTGTTGCAGGATATCCTGTTTGTTGCGCAGATCCACCCTAAAAGTAAAATGGGGAAGCTGGACGCGGATGACATGGATAACATGTATGGCGCTGTCAAAAATACGTTGAAGGAAATGACGGAAGCGGGCGGCAGGGATACGGAAAAGGATGCCTATGGCACGCCGGGCGGGTATAAAACCGTGATGAGTAAAGCCAACAAGGCGCTGGTTTGCCCGGCCTGTGGCGATGGTGTGAAAAAAGAAGCGTAAATGGGGGGCAGCGTGTATTATTGCCCCGCGTGCCAGCCGCTAAAAAAGTGAGTATGGGCGAGACGCACAGGATTTTTTCGGACAATATAAAGGCGCTGGCCTGCCCGCTGTGCGGCGGAGGTTTTGCAATGCAGGGCGGCAGTCTGCGCTGCGCCAACGGCCATTGCTACGACATTGCTGCAAAAGGGTATGTCAACTTTGTGCCGCAGCATGTCCGGGCGGGATACGCTGTGCAGCTGTTCCGGGACAGGCGGGCGGTTTTTGAGGCGGGTTTCTATGATGTGTTAGCGGATGCTCTTACATCGTTGGTTGTGGAGCACGCGGGCAGGCATTGCCGGGCGCTGGACGCGGGTTGTGGCGAGGGATTCTTTGCGCGGCGCTTGCAGGATGCGTTGG
>DHOD01000091.1:0-655 GCA_002407725.1 Christensenella sp. UBA5399
GAGTCTGTATAGGGACTTCATGCGTCTGGGAATTATTTTTTAATCAATACGAGTAAATTTGAATTCTAAGCCTTGTACTGGGAGGTATATCAATGGATACGCAGAAATTTACACAAAAATCTTTGGAAGCGCTGTCTGTGGCGCAAAAGATCGCAATTGAAAACGACAACATGTATGTAGAGCCGGAACACCTGCTGTATGCGCTGTTGGATCAGGATAACGGGTTGATCCCGCGGCTGTTTCAAAAGATGGATATTGATACGGACAGGGCGATTGCGCTGGCCGACGAGGCGATCTCAAAAATCCCCGGTGTGACAGGGCCGGGCAGGGAGCCTGACAAAATCTACGTTTCGCCCGCTGTGGATAAGGTGCTGAACGAAGCGGAGCGCCAGAGTAAAAATCTGAAGGATGAATATGTCTCGACAGAACATATTTTCCTGGCGTTTTTTGAGAAGCCCACGCCAGCTATAAAAAGTATTTTTCAGGGCCTGAATCTGGACAAGCGGCGGTTCGAGGACGCGCTGAAAGAGGTGCGGAGCAATGCGCGCGTGACAAGCGACAACCCGGAGGAGACGTATGAAGCGTTGACGAAGTACGGGTTCGACCTTGTGGAGAGCGCCCGGCAGCAAAAGCTGGATCCGGTGATTGGCCGGGA
>DHOD01000091.1:903-1154 GCA_002407725.1 Christensenella sp. UBA5399
GGGCGTCGGCAAAACAGCCATTGTGGAAGGGCTGGCCATCCGTATTGTGCGGGGCGATGTACCTGCGGGGCTGCGGGACAAGACAATTTTTGCGCTGGATATGGGATCGCTGATCGCGGGCGCCAAGTATCGCGGCGAGTTTGAGGAACGGTTGAAAGCGGTGCTGAGCGAAGTGACGCAGAGCGAAGGGCGGATCATACTGTTTATCGATGAACTGCATACGATTGTGGGCGCGGGTAAGACAGAGGGCG
>DHOD01000091.1:1384-5700 GCA_002407725.1 Christensenella sp. UBA5399
ATCGGCGCGACGACGCTGGACGAATACCGGCAGTATATCGAAAAAGACGCGGCATTGGAGCGGCGGTTCCAGCCTGTGCTGGCGGAAGAGCCCACAGTGGAGGATACCATCACCATACTGCGTGGGCTGAAGGAACGGTACGAGGTGTTTCATGGCGTGCAAATTGCAGACAATGCGCTGATCAGCGCGGCAGTGCTTTCCAACCGCTATATCTCCGACCGCTTTTTGCCTGACAAAGCAATCGACCTGGTGGACGAGGCCTGCGCGATGATCCGTACGGAGATCGATTCGATGCCGACCGAGCTGGATGTGGTTGCGCGCAAGATCATGCAACTGGAAATTCAGGAGGCCGCGTTGAAGCGCGAAAAGGACAAATCGTCCATGGAGAACCTGAAATCGACACAGAAAGAGCTCGCTGAGCTGCGTGATGAGTTTAACACGATGAAGGCGCAGTGGGAAAATGAAAAAAGCAGTATTACGTCGCTGCAAAAGATCAGGGAACAGATAGAAAAGGCGAACGCGGAAATAGAGGCCGCGGAGCGTGAATACGACCTGGAAAAGCTGGCAGTGCTGAAATATGGGACGTTGCCCGACCTGCAAAAGCAATTGGAGGAAGCGGAGAAGGCCGAGGGGAAGAAAAAGGAGAACTCCCTGCTGCGGGATAAGGTGACGGATGAAGAAATCGCAAAAATTGTGGCGCGGTGGACGGGTATTCCCGTGACCAAGCTGCTGGAAGGCGAACGCGAGAAGATATTGCTGCTCAGCGACGAACTGCACAAACGGGTGGTAGGGCAGGATGACGCCGTAAACAAGGTATGCGACGCCATCATCCGGTCGCGGGCGGGGATTGCCGACCCCAACAGGCCGATTGGGTCGTTCATGTTTTTGGGGCCCACCGGCGTGGGTAAGACGGAATTGGCGAAATCGCTGTCGGAAAGCCTTTTTGACGACGAGCACAATATGATCCGCATCGATATGTCGGAATATATGGAGAAATATTCCGTATCGCGGTTGATTGGCGCGCCCCCCGGATATGTGGGGTACGAGGAAGGCGGGCAACTGACCGAAGCGGTGCGCAGGAGGCCGTATTCGGTGGTTCTGTTTGACGAGATTGAAAAAGCGCACCACGATGTGTTCAATATACTGCTGCAGGTGCTGGACGACGGCAGGATCACCGATTCACACGGCCGCACGGTGGATTTCAAGAACACAATTATCATATTGACGTCCAATCTGGGGTCGGAATACCTGATCGACAGCATCGATGAAAAGGGCGAGATATCGGACGAGGTCAGGGACAACATCAACAAGCTGCTCAAGCAGCAGTTCAGGCCGGAGTTTTTGAACAGGCTGGATGAAATCGTGATATTTAAACCGCTGCAGAAAACGGAGATATACTCGATTATCGATATCTTGATGCGCAACCTCAACGAGCGTCTGAAGGACCAGCAAATGGAGTTGGTACTGACGGAGCAGGCGAAATCGTTTGTTGCGGACAACGCCTACGATCCCACTTTTGGCGCGCGCCCCATCAAACGGTTTATGCAAAGCGAGGTGGAGACGCTGGTGGGCAAGGAGATTATCAAAGGGAACATACTGCCCGGCCAGCAGATCACCGTTGACGCGAAGGACGGGGAGTTGATCATAAAACCTTAAGTAACCGGGATATATAGTCAATCAACTTTGAAAACGATTCATCGTTTTCAACACCAGGGCAGCGCCCTGGTGTGCGCCAAGGGCGCAACGATTGACTATACACGGCAAACCTGCCGCCCACAGGACGGCAGTGCGCGGCTGGCATGACCCATGCAAAGCTTTCCCGAGAACCAAGCGTATCTTGCGCCAGCGATTGGTTGAAAGCGACTGCTAAAAACTGTCATCTGGACTGTTTTCAAAGTTGTTTAAGTATAGATTGCAGGAGCAGACGGGGGCAACACCATGTTCCCGTTTTGCTTTTGGATCAGATGAGGTTGATGAGCATGCCGGCAAAATAGGAGGAAGCGTTCAGCACAAGTGAAACCAGGAACGCTTTACGGAAACGAAAATCCGTCAGGTAAGCGAGTACAAAAGCCTCGGCGAGCACAACGGCAATCTCCAGCATGACAAGGGCCGGCAGGTAAACGGCCGGTCCAAAATATTGCGTAAGCAAAAGCAATACAAGGTTCATAGCCGGGTTGGTGAGCAAGTTGCACAGCAGGGTGTAATACATATAGCGGGGCTTACGGAACCATATAAACATCACAGCGGCCTCAATGGCGGCTGTCAATATAAAAGCTTTTGCAAATGCCAGAAAAATATCCATAGTCAACACGTCATGCCCAGCGGTATGGTGCTATTGAAAAATGCGCAACGAAATAGATTGATTGCGCATTTGACGTCATAAAAAACGCCGGTTTTAGGGTGTGGAGCAGGGAAAAGCTACTTTCCCTGCTTCTTTTTTTTGGCCCGCACAACCAGCAAGATTGTGACGACAACGACCACCGCGACGACTGCCACAATGACGCCGATAACCACAGGGTCGGGGCCGGCGGGGACATCCTCCACTATGGGGTCTAAAACAAGATCTCCGTCGTACGGGATATCACGCAAAATTCCTCTCATTATATAATCCTCCTTTGTTTGATATGGAAATAAAGATCATGGTTGCGGATACTGCACATAGTGCGGGGAGCACATATATACCAGTCTGCCAGGGCATCGCATAGAAAAACGCGGGAATGGCGCCAAGCAGCAACGCAACCGTGGTAAAACCAAAGGCAAGCCCGTATTGACCTGGAATCCGGTCAGAAACTGCGCACAAAGTCACAGGCATGTTCATATTGAACAACGCGATGCCAATTGAACAGAGTACTGGGGAACTGAAACCAAAGCACAGGAAGGGGATGCACAAAAGCAATGACAACGAGGCGGTGGTTCGTGCGCCCAACCTGTCGGCGATGAAGCCCCCGGCAGCCTTGCCGATGCAGGCGCTGATGCCTGGCAGCAAAAGATATTCGGTCCGCCAGGGCGCGTACATCACAAAACCACCGTATGAACGGATCATAATTGCAACAAATAATATGAGCAAAGCGGCAGGGACGGCTTTTACAAAAACAGGCGAAGCCGTTCCAAAACCGACATCTTTGGGGATGGTTTTGAGGCTGAACAACGCAATCAATGCGGCGGATACAATAAGCAGAACGAGTGGCAGGTAAGCAGGGATGCTTTCGGCAGAACCCAAAAAGCCGCCCAATGCAAGCCCTATCGCGCCGGTGGAGACAAAAATGCCGCTGCGGACAATTTTGCCGTCAGAATTGGCGAGGCTGTCAATACCGCCGCCCACATGAAAGAATGCGTTTCCTGTTGCGCACAGTATAATGGAAAACCAGCCAAACGGGAGGGTGAAAAAAGCCAGTGCTACAAGCAGGCATCCCAGCAAGCCGGCGGGAAAACGGGTAAACCTGTCACACAGTGCGCCAAAGGGCGCCTGAAAGCCGAAAGCAATCACGCTATACATCAAAAAGACGAGTGGGGATTGCACATAGAATCCGGCTCTGAAAAACCGGAAAAGAAGAAACGCACAAGCCAAGTCCACGCAAAAATGTGCTATGGTGTATGCCATAAGTGAAGTTGATTTGTTACGCATGAATCTACCGTCCCCAAATTGAGTAGAATGCAGGGAAAATGTTACAGACCTATTATATCTTATTTGTTTGCACGTCACAATAGAATACGCATAACAAAAAGTGTGATATGTATTATGAACAGCGATTTCGGCAAGAATAAAAAAATTTGCAAATGCAAGGCTTTTATATTACAATAACGTTCGGAGTGTTTGCACCTATAGCTCAGCAGGATAGAGCGATCGCCTCCTAATAGGTCGGTGGCCGACCTGCTTGAGTGGCTGAAAACTGAATAAATATACTTTTGTCTCCGTAGCTCAGTGGATAGAGCATTCGCCTCCTAAGCGAAGGGTCGGACGTTCAAATCGTCTCGGGGACGCCATCGTAGCCGTTTTTCACAAGTGAAGAGCGGCTCTTTTCTTTAATTATCCAAAACGCATAAATTGTTGCATAATTGAACAATTGTCTAATAATTTTTTGGCATTTTCCAAAACTGTCTAATAAAAATGCCCTTCTGTCTAATACGAACTTTTTTGATGGTCCTGTGTACTCTTGAATGCCAGCAGGGCTTTTGCGATGTCTGGCTGTTCTTTTACAAGCTCCAGCGCCTTCAATAATTCCGGCTTTTGCTCGAGGATCGCCATCAGGTCGAACAGGCTGTTACTCGCCAGTTGGGTGCTGATTTCCGTCGATTGGCGTGCCCCCCAATCCTTG
>DHOD01000124.1:0-6905 GCA_002407725.1 Christensenella sp. UBA5399
TCAAGGATTGGGGGGCACGCCAACGGTGGCACGGACCGCAAAACGGACTGCTGCCGGAGCACCGCACGCGCAACGCAGCCAAAAATATTTTATTTGGTATGTATGTGGATAGTATAGCCCGTTTCCAATGTATAAACAAGCATATTAGTTATGGAGGATGAAAGATGTTGATTTGTACCGGATCATGGGAATTATTTCAATGTTTTTTGATCAATCCACCATATGCGGCAGTATATGATTTCTGTAAATGTGTGAATCAGATCAGCGGCAGGCCAAAGCTGATGGTGAACAGGCGCGCATGATACTGATAATTTACGGCGATAGAACAATTCTTGCAAGCGCCCATAATTCTTTTGACCGAAGGCATCCCCTGGCCCTCGTGGCCTTCTTTGGTGGTAAAGCCCGGCTCAAACAGCCGGCTTATGTCCACATCGTCATCGGCGGAATTGGTGATTGACAAAATAATGGACAGGCGGTTGGGCTGCTCCACCTGGATGCGGATGCGCTTTTCGCCGGAAATAGTTGCCGCTTCGATTGCGTTGTCGAGTGTACAGCCCAGTATGCGGCAAAAGTCAAAGTCGTCCATTTTCACATCCGCCAGGCGCGCGATATCCAGTACAGAATAGCCGATATCCAGATCCTGCGCCAGTTGGAGCTTTGCATTCAGCAACGTATAGACGGCTGTGCGCGGGCGAAGCACGCTTAAAAGCGCAATGTCGTTTTGCGCCTGCCGCATGTTGCGGATGACCGTATTGTTATACTGGCGCAGGCCATCAAAATTTTCATTTTCGATATATCCGTTGTAAACCTGGATGATGTTGGAATAGTCGTGCCGCAGGCCCCGGACGTTGTTTGTGGCAGCCAGAACCGATTCCACATACGTTTCCGCGGCTTGTTGCTGCCATGTTTTGATGTCTATTGTCCGCCGCTGCTTTGTTGCTGCCGCAAACAGAAAAAGAACACCCAGCAGGACGCCGTAGAGCAGGGCGGTATTGAAATTGACGTCGTTGAGCCGGGGCTGGAACACCAATAGGCCGAACCCGACCAGCACCAGGTAACAGAGTGTGGCAACAAGGAAAACGGAGAGTAACTCTCTGCGGATATTGGGCTCGGGATAGCCGTAAGGAATTTCTACATGCCCACCCCGTCGTACGATAAAATACTGCAGCACCAGCATGACGGTCAGGGCGCACACCAGGGTGGTCAGCATTGCCGCCAGGTCTGCGTCAAACAGGTCGGGCCAGCTGTACGCCGGCGTCAGCACCTCGCCCCAGATGTCGCTGAACAACCGGAACACCAACATGCAAATGTATTGGCCCAGTATGACGAGTTCCAACACCTGAAAAATGTAAACGGCCGGGACCTTGAACAGTTTGCGGTAGATATAATAAATAAAAAACACAAGAAATGGGGAGGGAAAAATGAGGAGCGTATCGAGCACAGGGGCGATTTGGCTGGAATCCCCCCAGCTCCAAAAATATCCGACGATAAACTGCGGCAGTATAAAAAGCAGCACCATCAGGAAGTCGCCCAACAGAAAATGTACGAAATCCACCTTTTTTCGTACATAGCGCAGGCTGCTCATGTACAAACACCCAAACGAAACCATGGTGCACAGCAGGCTTAAAGCACACGGTAGGATAAAAGCGTATAGGATGTTGGTGAATGACATCATGTTCTATACTCCGTCTTATAATGAGGGTGTATTGCGCGATGCTCTGGATACCGTCAATCCAGCCCTTTTTGCTTCCGGTATTGCATAGGTGTAAGGTGCATGTATTTCTTGAAAACCTGGAAGAAATATTTTTCCTCGGTGTACCCGACCCTCTCCGCCACTTCGTAAACGCGTATGGCAGGCGTGGAAAGAAGCTTGCAGGCTTCCTCTATGCGCAGTTTGTGAAGATAGTTTTTTGTGCTGATGCCGGTCTCCTGCTTAAAACGCGTGCTGAGGTATGCGGGCGTCACATAAACATGCCGTGCAATTTCCTCCAGCTTGATGTCACGGTGGTAGATTTGCTCGATGTAGTGCACAGCACGCTTGATGACATAGTTATCGTTTTTGACGGCAAGTTTCTCCAGGGCAATGGCAGATTCCTTTGACGCGCCCTGGGATGCGGCCATTCTTGCATTCACCCGCAGAACGGCCTCGACAAGATCGGAGGGCCGAAAAGGCTTTAGGAGGTAATCGAGCGCACCGTAACGCATTGCCTGCTGGACATAGCTAAACTCGCTGTAGCTGCTCAGCACAATGACCCCGGGCATGCTTTGCCGTGTTTCCATTTCTTTCAGGGTTTCAATGCCGTCCATAACGGGCATTTGGATGTCTAAAAGCATGATGTCGGGGCACAACTGATCAAGCATGCCCAGTGCGGCCGATCCATTCCCGGCCTCGCCGCAAACGGTTATGCCATGATCTTGCCAGGGGGTATCCTGTACTATATTTTTGCGGATAGCGGACTCATCCTCAACCACCATTAATTTAGTAATATCAACACCTCCGGAAACCTGTTTTGTATATTGTTCAGTTGTAATATCAATAATATATATTATTATAAACCGTAAAGCCCTGAATTATCATTTTTAACTACAATTTTTTTCTAACTAAATCTATAGAATCAGGACTGTTTTTTGGGCGGGGATTTGGTATGGTAGAAAAGAGCAAACGACTATTTGTTTTTTTGAAAGGAGAGATAAGCAATGAGTAATCCGGTAAAATATGATATCACGACAGAGCACCTCTGCCATCCGGAAGGCGCCGGGCAGCAGACCTATGGAATTATGCTCTCCGAATGTGTTTTGGGAAATTGGAGTTCCGTCATAGAATTTCCAGGGATATCACGGGACCGTGAGCTAATTGAACACCTGCAAAAGAGCTTTAACCGTGAGCAACTTTCCTTTGAGGAATTTGTGGGGGCCATGGGGGAGTTCATGAGACAGACATGGCGTGAAGCGCAATAGAGTAATGATTTGGCAACAGGCATAGAGGCAAAATTTGAAAAGCATGAAAACAAAAAACCGCCCTGTCGGTATCACAGAGCGGTTTTTTCGTATACTTAGGTGCGGATTCTATTTGGCTGCCGCAAAAATATGTTTGATCAGGCATAGACAAAAGGGATGCCCGACGGGGTCAAACATCACCCGCCAATTATCAGAAAACTGCGCATCGGCAACGGCTGCCCCGCAGCGGATTGCTTGTCCGACCGCTTTCTCCAAATCATTCACAGCGATGTCCAGGTGCGCCATCTGTTGCTGCGTACCCGGCGCATCCGGCCACACAGGCGACACAAACTGGGGATTGCACTGAAATGTTATGCCGGGGTATGCGCCCTGCTGTGTGCCGGGCGGGGCTACACAGGCATATTCTTCATCAAAAAACAGGATATCCCACTCAAGTAACGCCGCGTAGAATTTTGCTAATGCATGTGGATTTTTACAATCCATCGTAAAAGAATACATTTTCATTTGCAATCCATTGTCCATAACCGTAACCCCATCTCCTATCATATTGTTCGTTCGTTTGTTCTGTCGGTGCGCAACACCTGATTGCCATTATACACCATATTTGTTGGAGAAGTGAAGCAAACCCGGCCTGCGTCAACGCAAGCCGGGCGTTTTTTTGATACTTTTGCCGAACCTTTGTGCGTGAAAATATTATTTGCTTTCCTTTAGTCTTTTTATCTGTGCATTGAGCTTACGGATCTGCTTTTTATTTTCCTTTATCTTATCTGCCTGTTCTGCAGATTTTCCTTTCAGCCCGCCCTTGCTATATTCCAACGCGCCTATTTTTTTGAGAGCTTTGTCGTTATCGGCATTCAGCTTCGCTTTCTTTGTGCTTAACTCTGCCAGGCTATACAGTTTTTTAGACCCCTTTTTGATTTTGTTGCCTATCGTCTTCAGCCCTTTCTTCGCTTTTTCCAGATTTTCATTCTTCTTCTTTGCCATAACACTTTCCCTCCGATTGGTTTTTTGGTTTAATATCCATAAATAGTAGATACAATGTTTTAAGGACGCCAAACGAAAAATACCAATATAAGGTAAAAATGGTGCTATATTCATGAAATCGACGGAGAAAAAGCTGGCAGGGAATTTGATGCGGGGCGAAGGCTAGACGCCGGTAATATACTGTACGGCGAGTGAAGTGAGCGCAACCGCGGCCCAGCAGGCCAAGCCTAGCACAATTGGCCTGATGCCGCTGGACATAAGGGATTTCAGGCTGGTGTTGAGACCGATTGCCGCCATGGCCATCACGATCAGGAATTTACCGCATGCTGCAAGGAAGGCGGATGCGGCAGTGGGGATTGGCAAGAATGTGTTGGCGACAGCGGCAGCCACAAAAAGGAGCACAAACCAGGGGAACACCTTTGCGAAACGGAAGCCGGAATTGCCCTCGGCCCCACGCCGGCGTGCCGTATAGACTGCAAGAAACAAGGTGATGGGTACGATCATCAGTGTGCGCGTCAGTTTGACAATGGTAGCGAACTCCAACGCAGTGTTGTTGCCCGCCACCTCACTCCAGGCCGTGCCGGCGGCGACAACGGACGATGTATCATTGATAGCGGTGCCGGCCCACATGCCAAAGCTCATATCGCTCATGTTCATGGCGTGCCCCAAAGCGGGGAAAATAAAAACAGCCGCGATGTTGAACAAAAAGATGGTGGAGATGGAGCGGGCGACCTCTTCGTCCTTTGCGCCAATGACGGGCGCGGTCGCGGCAATTGCCGAACCGCCGCAAATGGCCGTACCTACGCCGATCAACGTTGTTGTGTTGCCGGAAAGGCGCAATGCACGCCCCGCCAGGAACATAGTCAAAAACGCTGCCGCAAGCGTAAATAGCATGACGAAAAGCGATTGCCCCCCCACACGAACCACGTTGAAAAGATTCATCTCAAACCCGAGGAGTATGATGGAAAGCTGTAATAATGTCTTGGACGTGAAACGGATGCCGGACGAAATGCCGGAGCCATCCCTGCACACAAAGCCCACAAGCTGTGGGGCTGCAGTGGAGATAACAATACCAAACAATATGGCGAAGACAGGGCCGCCTATGATGGGAAACGCTTTGCCAAGCAGCCATGCGGGCACGGCAAGGGCAAGGCAGAACAGTATGCCGGTGATTGTTCCGGTTTTTAGAGAACCAATATTATGCCTTGTTTTTGTCAAGCTGCATGCGCCCCATTCCTAAAATAACGGGAAAAGTATATCCGATCCTTTTGGAAAATGCAACTGCGCATTGAGGCGGAGATGTACGATAACACGGTTTTTAGAAATGTAGCGATAGGGGCATTTTGACACCACCCGCCTTAAGTCCAGACCACTTGGTTCCGGCCATTCTGTTTGGGCCTGTATAAGCGCTCGTCCGCAAGGGCGATCAATGATTTTTGCGTGGGATCGGGCAGTTGCGCACTGGAGGCGACGCCAATGCTGACGGATATCCGTATATCCATACCGCCATACTGGAAAACATGGCCTTCTACGTGTGCACGAATTTTTTCGCCGATGCTTTGGCACATTTCAATCGGCATGCCGGGGAAGCACATCATAAACTCCTCGCCCCCATAACGTGCTGCAAAATCGGACTCCCTGTGCACAAAGGATGACAATATGCGCGCAAGTTCGCTCAGCACATGATCCCCGGCCTGATGTCCATAGGAATCGTTGATTTTTTTAAAAAAATCGATGTCGATCATCAGAATGCCCACCGCTTTACCCATCAGCTGGCTTGCCTGGATGACATTGGGAAGCCGCTCGTCGATAAACCGCCGGTTCATAAGGTTTGTCAGTTGGTCGGTGGTAGCCAGTTTGTTAAAGCGGTCTATCATATAGGAGACCTCATCGGCTCTGTAATCATCTTTGCATTCTACGGTCATAGATGACGTGATGTCCTTCACAAGTTCTACAACCAGGTGCTGCTCCTCCAATATGACCGGAAGCGACATAATGAAGAGTATCGAATTGTTGACATATTCCAGTTTGACAACCTGCTCGTTGGAATAGAGCGCGCGTATGGACGTGCAATTTTTACACCGTTCCTTGCACCCGAAAACATCCACGCAATTAACGGGCGTTTCGATGATAGCGCCATCCCGCATCTCAATGACTTTACCAAGGTTGGCATCCACAATGCGCGTCACGTCAAACAGTTCAACATAGACATTTGTATCTGCCAAAAACTTCTTGATGTCTTCCACATTCGAATATTGATTCATACTTTTATCCTTCTACCGGTTCCTATAGAATATTTGCAAAAATAGCAGCTTATGGTAGCTAATGTTAGCCTATAAGCGTATATTTGTCCAGAGATACTTTTTTATTGAAAAAACGCGGGAAAGGGTGTGGGATATTTTTAGATAGGCCAAGTTGGCGGCCGGAACGCAGAAACATACCTGAAAAGGAAGCATATCAAATAATATATGTGGAGTAATCGTAAAGGCGTGACAGGAAAAACACATGATAAAACAAAGTGTCCCGGTGGTCAATTGCGGCGTTTGCATAATAAACCGGAATTGTATTGGTTACACTACCAGCTTTGAAAGGACATTTTTAAGAAGCATAGCAAGTCGTTTGCCGACTTTTCTGTCCGGGTCAAGTTTGGGATTGTATATAGAAACGCTTAGGCCTGTGATCCTTCTGCTTGCCAGCAACGCGTCTATCAGACGTTCGCAGCAGGAAATGCAGAGGCCGCCCGGAATCCGGTAATCCACGGCAGGATTCTCGTCGTCGCGGATCACATCTGTATCAAGGTGGATCCAAAAACCGTCGGCGGAAAGTTGCTGCATATCCGATATGATTTGGTCTGCTGTTTGTTGCAGCCCCAGACTTAGGATTTTTTCCAGGGGATAACAATGAATCTTTGTTTGCGAAATTTCCAGTGATCCATATTGTAGTGTTTCTTGTTCATCCCTTTA
>DHOD01000124.1:7046-13606 GCA_002407725.1 Christensenella sp. UBA5399
CTTGTTCATCCCTTTGCCCGATATGGATGACCTGCACATCATGCACATAAGGGCGGCGGCCTTCAATGTTGGTGAGCGTATCCGGCCCCCGGCCGGTGACAAGCGCAATATCCATATCCGCGGCCTCACCCGTAGGCGATTGCGACGGCAGATAAAAATCGGCATGCCCGTCAAAAGTGACAAGCCCATAATTCCCGGATTTTTTCAGTGCAAGCATGATTCCAAGCAAAATACTGCAATCACCGCCCAGCACAACCGGGAAAGTATTGCCTTGTAAAACCGGCGACAGTGCGTCACTCAGACGAATGGAAAAATCGCGGAGGGCTGCTGCGTTGATCATTCCATCTGCATCTCTGTCTGCGTTATACAAATGATTGAGGGTTTCGACTGCCACGCATTGGGCGGATAGATCGAGTGTATCTAAACCTTCTTCCAGCAATACGTCGGCCAGACATTCGACACCTGTGGCGCGTAACCCCAATATGGAAGGCGCTTTTAAAAAAGTGAACATTGCTGGTCTCCTCCATATAAATACTATGTTTTTAATACCCATGTTAGCTGTCTCTACGCGAGAAGATTTTGAAAAAGTGCAATATCCTTTGCTTCACGATGTATCATTTATATGGACACATTGACATTTTTCGATATGAGAGATATAATGATCATATCGAATTTTTTAGATGCGAGGAATTTGTATGGAAAACAGACACTTGGATAACGCGCGCGTTTTTAAGGCGTTTTGTGATGAAAACCGGTTGATGATACTGGATCTGCTGCAAAGCGGCGAAAAATGCGCATGTATATTACTGGAGCGCCTCAGCATCGCACAGTCCACACTTTCGCACCATATGAAAATCCTTGTGGAAAGTGGCATTGTGGATGCGCGCAAAGCTGGAAAATGGACGTACTATTCCATCAGCGAAAGTGGGAGCGAAAGCGCGATGCGGCTGCTGCGGGATTTGACGACCGTGACCTGTGACGACACCGCAGGCGCAGTTTGCTGCGAATGATTATTTAAGGAGAAAGCATGATGAACAGTATAATCGAAAATGTAAAAGAATATTATGGAAAGCAATTGCAGAGCAACGATGACCTCAAAACCAGCGCGTGTTGTTGCAGCGACAGTCCCCCGGCGGAGGTGCGGGATATTCTGCCGTTGATTGCGGATGAAATAAAAGATCGGTTTTATGGCTGCGGATCGCCCCTGCCGCCCCTGCTGGAAGGCATGACCGTCCTGGACCTGGGGTGTGGAACGGGCAGGGATGTATATATCGCCTCCAAGCTGGTTGGCGAATCGGGGGGTGCGATGGGTGTGGACATGACAACGGAGCAGATCGAGATTGCCATGAAATACCAGGAGGCACAGCGGGAACGCTTTGGTTATAAAACCTCGAATGTAAAATTCTTTCAGGGATATATCGAAGATTTACAAGCACTGGGAATAGAGGACCAGAGTGTTGATGTGGTGATCTCAAATTGTGTGATCAATCTTTCCCCGGCAAAAGAGCAGGTGTTCCAAGAAATATACCGTGTCCTGAAGCCGGGCGGTGAACTGTTTTTTGCAGATGTGTTTGCAGACAGGCGGATTCCCGAAGCGTTAGCCACCGACCCCGTACTGCGCGGCGAGTGCTTGGGCGGCGCATTGTATACGGAGGATTATCGCAGGCTGATGGCGGCGTGCGGGTGGGCCGATTTCCGCTATACCAACATCCGGAATCTTGCACTGGACAGTGAAGAAATTGAAGAGAAGGTTGGTTTTGCGACATTCTCTTCTCGTACGGTCAGGGCGTTTAAACTGGACGATCTGGAGGACATATGTGAAGATTATGGACAGGTGGCCTATTACGACGGTGGCATCCCGGGATATCCGCACTACTTTGACCTCGACGACAATCAACGTTTCTTTAGGGGAAAACCCACGCCGGTGTGTGGAAACACGGCCTCCATGCTCTCTAATACCCGTTATGGAAAGGCCTTCAGGGTGATTGGTGACAGGAATGTACATTACGGCATATTTGGCGGTTGTGCGCCTGGAGCAAGTGACAATGTGGAGGAATCCTGCTCGTGCTGCTGACGTGCGGGCGGGAAAAGCCAATCACGGCAACGAAAGCGAAAATCAGGAGATTACCAGATTCACAATGCTGAATACGATGAGAATGCTGAATATAATGCCTAAAACCAGGCCGAATTTACTCCTGCTATGCAGCCAGGAAGCATAGGCCGCGACGGCCAGGACAGACAAAACGACGATGGAGATTATTTCTAATACAGTCATTGACGCCGACCTCCGGCATATTGGGAATACGTGTTATCCCGTATACTCGCTGGGGGCGCACCCAAAAAACTCCTTGAACACGCGGCAAAAATAGAAATAATTGGCATAACCGCATGCCGCGGCAATCTCCTTTAGCGGCTTGCCGGTGCCCTGAATCAACCGCGCGGCCTCCGTCATGCGGATATTGGTCAGTATGGTGGTGTAGGTTTGCCCGTATTGCTTGGCAAACAGGTTGCAGATGTAGTTGGGATTGAAATGAAACGTCTGCCCCAGGTGGTTGAGGCTGAGTTTTTTGGAATAATTCCTGCGGATATACGCCATGATGGAATCGATGACCTCTGCGTTGTCCGTTGCCAATGGTTCCTCGCTGCTTTCGGGGTTTTTCTTGAATAACAGGCGCGCTAACCGTTCCAGGGCAATCTGCAACTCCATTTCGTCCACCGGTTTTAAAAGATAATCAAACCCATCCTGCTTGAAAAAATCGCGCGAGTCACGGAAGCTTGCGTGTGCGGATAACATCAAAAATTCGCAGTCGACACCGGAATTTTTTAATTGCGTCATCAAATCGATGCCGTCCAACCCGGGCATCTTCAGGTCGCACATCACAAGGTCGGGGCGCAACGCCTGAATCTCGCCCAGCGCCTCGCGCGATGAGGTTGATTTCCCAATAATTTCAAACCCGCATTCCTGCCATACGGGTTTTGCCGACACATCTTCCAGAATAATGGGGTCGTCGTCTACCAAATAAACCCGGAACATAAGATCCCTCCTTTTTTATACCAATCCCATTTCAAAATGCCTGCATTTTTATAGTATTAGTCCGCCGTCCTGCACGGCGGCAGCGGCGGAAACCGCAGCGTTACCGTTGTGCCCTTTCCTGCTGCGCTTTCAATTTGCAACGAACCTTTGCCGCCATAATACGAGTTTAGCCTGCGGGCGATGTTGAGCAACGCAATATGCTCTACGCCGCCCACATTCCAGCCGCCGTGCCTTCCCCCGGCAATATCCGCCTGAAGACGTTCCAGCTCATGCGGTTCTATCCCGCTTCCGTTATCGGCAATGGAGATTTCTACCCCGTTACCGTCCATCTGCCCTTTCACAAGCAACCTGCCATTATCTTTTCGCTCGGCAAACCCGTGGACAATGGCATTTTCAATCAGCGGCTGCACCAACATACGCGGAAATTGCGCGTGCATCAGCCGGTCGTTCCAGTCAAACTCCGCCGTAAAACGGTCACGGTAGCGTATTTCCATCATCGTCACATATTTCTCCAGGACAAGCAGTTCCTCCATACCGGAAATGAACTCATCTTCCGCGTTGGAGTAGCGCAGCAGATGCGACAGGCCGTCGGACACCAGCGCGGCCTTTTCGGTTTCCCCTTTTTCGGAAAGCGTTTTGATGATATTGAGTATGTTCACCACAAAATGCGCGTCTATTTGCTTTTTCAGGGAGACGATGAGCGCCGCCTGCCGCTCGATCTCGGCGCTTTGCAACCGCGATTGCGATTTCAAAAGCGCTTTGCTCCGCTCGTCCAGGCGCGTAAGCATCAGGTTGACCTGCCGGACCAGCCCGTCGAAATCCTCCACGCCCGTTTCGTTCAGTTCTTTTCTTTCATTTGTATCCAGCCCCAGATGCTCCACATCCCGTATCACGCCCACCATAGGCCGCAGGAAATACCGGTTGGTGGCGGCAAGATATACGAGGAGGAATGCAATGATCAGTATGACGGTGATCACCGCCGCCAGTGCATAATCGCGCGTTTCGTTGGCAAAATAGCCGCTCTCCACACTTACGAGTATCTCAAAGGGGGCAAAGCCCATAGACTTGCTTTGATACAGGGCCGACATGCTTTTCAATTCGTCGGTGGTCATGCCCACGCGTTCGCGGTTACTGGACGTTACGATCACGCCGCTTTCGGCAAGCGAAATATCGATCCCTTCCGGTGTAACGTATTCATCGAACAGGCCAAGCAACTTTGCCTCTTCGGCCAGTAAAACAATCGTCCCCACCTGCTGTCCATCCTCCATAACCGCCCCGCCATAGCTGATGTAGGGCACACCCTCCAATTTTACGGCAGTATAGCGCGGCAGGGATGTCCTGTGGAAATTGGCAAACAGCATTTCCAGCGTTGTTTGGCCCAGGTTGCCCATAAAATTCGCGTAATAGCCTTCCTGGTTGTACAGCACAAGGGTATGGGAAAAATCCCCTGTATGGGCCAGTGTGCCTAGGAGGTCATCAACAATCGCAGATTTGGAATGGAACAAAAGTGTGTTTGGTTCCGTAATAAAATCCACCACCGTTTCATTGCTGGAAAGCGAATAGGCAACGTTTTCCAGTTCAAACAATTCCGTCTCCAACCGCTCGATAATCTGCCCCGATATCTGGTCGAGATACCGCTCGTTCATTCTTCGGATGTTGCCCGAGGACTGCAAATAAAAAACAAGCCATACCACAAGCACCGATACGCCCAAAAACAACGTAATGGAAAGTATTCTTTTTCGAATGCCCTGTTTCTGTTTCATGCCGTTTCTTTCTTCGGATTTGCTCAATAGTTCGAATCATTTCCTTGTTGTGCTGCAAAGAAATTACGTTTGCGCCCCCGGGCCGGGCGAATCGTACACCGCTTGCACAGAATACACCAACTGATCCACCTGCAACGTTTCCAGCTCATCCAGGTATTGCTGCCACTCCTCATCACTGTTGATATCCTTGGTGCCCAGAATAAACATGCGCATATTCCTACGCGTATATTCTTCTATTTGCGACCGCATCTCGTCCGCCTGCTGGGTTGTCTGGATCGCGCCCACATGCGCCGGCGGTTCGTTGTCCTGGTATGCCCGCGCCGCGCGGGCGTTCAGATAACGCTGGTCGGCCTGATAGCCGTTCCACGCAACGCCGTCGTTGATTGCAGGATAACCGATAAACGGCCCCAGGCGTGAAAATGTTTTGTTCTTTACCATGTTCCATTCCGGGTTTTTGACCGTCACGGCCGCAGGGGCTCCGTCAAACCCGGCCTCGCTTGCGGTCGCATTGTCCCAGTCCACGCCTTTCTCGCCAAACGCGGCGATCATGCAAGCCTCTTCACCCAGCATAAAATCCATCAGGGCAAACACGGTTTCCGGATCGTCGCAATATTTGGTGATGACACCGCCCACCCCCGGCCTGCTGATATTTATTGTAGAGTTTTGTACGCCTTCCGGCCCCTGGAGCGGCGGCACATGGGTATACCGGCTGGCAAGCGCAGGCGAACCGGCCGCCAGAACATCCGCGATATCCTACGCAGTGAAGCCGCCCACCAGGTCGCGCGGGTCGTTGACCAGTCGTGTAAACTGGTTGTCGCTGAACGTAAAGCAGGAGGTGGACAGCAACCCTTCGTCGTAGAGCGATTTGCAGTAGCGCAGCCCCTCCCGCCATTCGTCTGTGCCGGGCGCAAAGTATACCTTGCCGTTTTTGACCGCCATATAAATGTTTTCGGGGTCGGTATAGACAAAAGAATTCATCAGAAACCAACAGATGTTTTGAGAATTTATGGTGAAATTTCCCGCAACCGGCACCTCGTCGTCCACCCCGTTGCCGTTTGGGTCGCCTTCTGCAAATGCGCGCAACACCGCGCGAAATTCCTCTGTTGTCTGGGGCACGCCATTTGCCTATACCTTGTCCTCTGGCATCAGCATCAACAAAAAGCATTTCAATTTTTTGGCCAGAAATTCCAACAAAACCTTGCGGGACCCCCCTATCATCGCAATAGCAATTGAGATGCTCTATAGTTTTCAATCCCCGATACACCTCCGGTTTGATTGCGATAATATCATTTTCTGAAAGAAATGTATGTGTTTTCTGAACCGCTGATTCCCATATGTCGAGTAAGCGCAAGAGGGTTTGCTCATCACGCGCGTCCATAGTCTCTATACTACCCATTATAACGCTCCGTTCAATTGCTTTTGTAATCATTATATCATGAACAGATACCTTATATTTGGTTTGGTTCCTTTATGACCACCGCCACCTGTTTTTATTAGAAAAACGCAAATGCTTGAAAACCGTTCAACAAAAGTAAAAAACGCATCCAAAGATGCGTTTTAGATGGTAGCGGCGAGTGGACAGCTTGCTGCGTCGCTTTGCTTCCGGCAAGTATGAACCGCTACACGGTTCGCATTTACATAATGTGGTTAAAAACAAAACAGCACACTTGCGTGTACTGTTTTATTTATGGTAGCGGCGAGTGGACTCGAACCGCTGACCGCTCGGGTATGAACCGAGTGCTCTAGCCAACTGAGCTACACCC
>DHOD01000124.1:13777-27779 GCA_002407725.1 Christensenella sp. UBA5399
AGCCAACTGAGCTACGCCGCCATAAAGCTGCAAATGTCTGTTTACAGCTTTATTATCGTATCATAACCGGTGTGCAAAATCAATATGTTTTTTGCCGGAGGTGCAAGGGCACATGATCAATTGAGCTCGTCCAGCGTCAGCATATACCCATCCAGAAAGTGGTCCATAAAATACCGGACTTCGGGCATGTCTAAGGAATGCAACGTTTCCAGAATACGCGCCCCCGCCTTTTCAAATTCCAGATTGCCGCTTTTCTTTTCTTCCAGGCACTTGATGTACGCGCAGATTTTGTCCGCGGCCTTTACAATTTTTTTGACATACGGGTCGACGTTGCCCAGCACGTACTTTTCGATGCCGCCACGCATCTCGTCGGGCAGCATATCCACCATGGTCTGCTCGGCGCGCCGTTCCAGTTTTTTGTATGCGGCGGTGATGTCCTCGTCGTAATATTTGATGGGCGTGGGCAGGTCGCCGGTGATGGCCTCGCCGGTCTCGTGGTATACGGCGGCCAATACAGCCTCGCCCTCGGGGACGCTGCCGCCGTAAACATTGTTTTTGATGAGGGCCAGCGCATGGGTGACAACCACAACGTCAAACGAATGCTCCGCGACGTTCTCCTCCATGTTGTTGCGCATCAGGCTCCAGCGTTTGATGTGCTTTAGCCGCGACATATATGCGTAAAAACTCTTTTTCATAACCCAGTACCTTTCTATCTAATCGCTAAAGAAGGCGTTTATCCTGTCATAGTTTTCCTTGAGCTGGTCAAAGGTGTTGTAGTTGTTGGCGTAGACCTCCATCATCATACAGCCGTCATAACCGGCGTCCTTGAGCTTAATTTTGAGCGCATCCCAGTCGGTCTGTCCGGTGAACGGCAGGCAGGGGAGGATGCCTTTTTCGGCGTCTACCGTATAATCGCAGACGTGGACATGCCTAAGCCTGCCCTGCGTGGCGTCGATATAGTCGGCAAACGCATAGCCCGATTGCGCGGCCTGCTTCATATCCAGCGTAAACCACAGGTTGTCGCTGTCGCAGTGTGCAAGGAGATCGCGCGCAAAATCCGGCGTTTTGAACCAGCACCAGTGCACATTTTCGTAACAGAGCGCGACGCCGTATTCGCCGGCGATGTCGGCGAGCCGTGAGACGGTTTCGCCCACAAAATCCATATCCAACTCGAGGCTGCGTGCGACCTTGAGGTGGACAGGCCCGTGAAATACATAGATTTGCGCGCCCAGCATGCGCGCGGCTGCAAGCACATTGCGAAAAACACCTACTGCTTCTTCCAGCTGCCGGGGGTGCCGCGCGAAAAGCTGCGGCTCAAATTGGGTGGGCAACGCATGGACAGAGACCATCCGTATGCCTTCGCTGTCGATGATATCTTTTAACTCGCGCACAAAATCGGGCCGGTACTCCATTTGTGCAGAGAAAAAAACCTCTGCATTGCGCACGCCCAGCGCGCCGATCTGACGGAGCGCGTCTTCATTCAGCATCCTGCCGTAAAAGCAGGCGGTGGACATTCCTGTATACATTCGTGTTCCCTTCCGATAGGCCACTTTCGCTTTATCAAATTTTATTATATAATAATACGGATTGTTCGTCCAATGATGATTGTACGGATGACAAACATAGAATGAGACGATGGGAGAAAAAAGATGGCGTATAAAATTGCGGTGATTCGTGGCGACGGGATTGGCCCGGAGATTGCCGCGGAAGGAATAAAGGTACTGGAGAAAACCGGTAAGAAGTTTGGCAGGGAGTTCGTGTACGAGGAAGTGGATGCCGGGGGCGTGGCCATAGATAAATTCGGGGATCCGCTGCCCGATGCGTCGCTTGACAAGTGCAAGGCCAGCGATGCGGTGCTGCTTGCCGCGGTGGGCGGCGAAAAGTGGGACAGCCTGCCCGTGGACAAACGGCCCGAGCGCGGGTTGCTGCGCCTTAGGGGTGGTATGGAGCTTTTTGCGAACCTGCGCCCGGCAATCATATATGGTGAACTGAAGGATGCGTGCCCGCTCAAGGATGATATCATCGGCGACAACCTAGACATCATGGTGATTCGCGAGCTGACCGGCGACGTGTATTTTGGTGAAAAGGGCGGCGACGAGGCGTATATGTACGACATCATGAATTACCACGATTATGAGGTGGAACGCATCGCCAAAGTGGCATTTGAGATTGCGCGCAAGCGCGGAAGCAGGGTGACCAGCGTGGATAAATCCAATGTGCTTGCGACATCGCGCCTCTGGCGGGATGTTGTGGTCAAAACCTGGCAGGATTATCAGGATATCGAGCTCAGCCACATGTATGTGGATAATGCCGCCATGCAATTGGTGCGCAACCCCAAGCAGTTTGACGTGATACTGACTGGCAACATTTTTGGCGATATACTGTCGGACGAGGCCAGCATGATCACAGGATCGATAGGGATGCTGCCCTCCGCATCGCTGGGTGCGGGCAAGCTGGGCATGTACGAGCCGATTCACGGCTCTGCGCCCGATATTGTGGGGACGGGTAAGGCAAACCCCATTGCAATGATACTCTCCTGCGCGATGATGCTGCGGTATTCGCTGGACCTGGAGCAGGAAGCCTGCGCCATTGAGGAGGCAGTCAAAGCGGTGATCGCAGAGGGGCTTAGGACGGCGGATATTGCCGGGGACAGGGAGTATGTATCCACGACCGAAATGGGAGACGCCATTGCAGGAAAAATCTGACGCGTCGGGATATGTTGCACAATGCCGGTGAATTATATTTTGCGTTTATCAGCGGAAATCCAGTTTTATATATACAGGAATACATTGGATGATGTGATGGCGGTAATTGACGACAAAGTGTTTTAACTGGTGAACAGTACAGGGTGATTGTGATGCGGCGCAGGGAAAAAGACCGTTTTTGCGAATTGTTTGGAAATGGCAGCGGCGGAATTGCTGTCGATAGTTTGTTCTCGGACAATTTTATGCGGGAATATACACGGTTTTATACAGTTGAAGATATGTTGCTGTTCCTGCACGTAGAAGCAGCGAACATGGATGGTCTGGCCGATGCGATGGCGACGCTGCCCGATGACGAGATATACCTGAACACCGAGTTTGGCTGCTGGGACGAAATGTTTGACACAGCGTGCGATTATTATCTGGCCCGCAATATGAGCTGAAGCGTGAGTTTGAAAAAGACAAAAGATTGACAGAACGGCCCGGGAGAGTGATAATGTACTTACGTCCCGGGCCTTTCAATTGGTAAGGGACGGCCGGTATGGCACATGCATAACGGTCAATAGATGCGAACCGATCTGTTGTAATACGAATTCCAAATTAAAATATCCGTTTTAATTTGGAAACGCCACGCCAGCCCAGCTATGCATAGCTTCGACTAGCGAAATCGAAGGTTTCGAGTCTCATCTAAAACGCGCTATGCGCTATAACAAGTGCTTCTAGGGTTTTCTTCGAAGGGCGTTTCAACGAAGCGGAGCGTAGTTATAAAAAACATAGATGTCTCTAAATGGGATTGGTATAAAAAGGAGGAACCATCATGGCAAATATTTTAGAAGATACGGTAAATTTTGGATTTGGATTGTTTGCGTATTCACGCGAGAAGCTGGAAGACCTTGTCGAAAAGCTGGTGGATAACGGTAAGGTAGAAAAGAAGGACGCGCGGGCGTTTATGCAGGAACTGGTGAGCAAGGGCGACGAGCAGCGCAAAGAGATCAAGCAGTATGTGAAAGACGAAGTGAACGATGCTGTTTCCGCTGTGAACGTCAAGGGCGGCGGCCTGACCAAGGAAGATATCAGGGAGATTGTCAGGGAAGAGATTGCGAAGGCGAAGGCGGAATAAGCCGTAATCTTGCCTTATGAACAGTGGCTTCGCTTGTTTCGGGGATATGGATCAAAACATAAAAAAAAGCGGAAATTTAAAGCGCTATAAGGAAATCATGTCTGTCCTGCATAGGAACGGGCTTGGTTTTCTTTTTGTCAAAACGGCGATTTCTATGAATCCCCAAAAGACATTGAACAAAAGAAACAATGCGCCGGGGCAGCCGACGATTGCAGAGCGGGTGCGCAGGGCGTGTGAGCAGCTGGGGCCGACATTTGTGAAGCTGGGGCAGATCATGAGCACGCGCACGGATATTATCCCACCGGAAATATCGGAAGAATTGCGCAAGCTGCAGGACAATGTGCCGGCATTTTCATTTGTGCAGGCCCGGCAGGTGATTGAAAGCGAACTGGGGGGCGCGATCGAGACGGTTTTTGCCGATTTTGACCCCAAGCCCGTTGCGGCGGCCTCCATGTCGCAGGTGTATGTGGCGCATCTTGTATCGGGCGCCAAGGTGGCGGTCAAGGTGCAGCGGCCCGATATACTGGATGTCATTGAAACGGACCTGGGAATATTGCAGAAGCTTGCGCGGTTTGTGGATAAACACACCAAATACGGCAAGCTGTATGATTTTGAAAGCATGGTGCTCCAGCTTAGGGCCGTGATGGAGCAGGAAATAGATTTTATGCACGAAGGCGGGAACATTGACCGGTTCCGAAAAAACCTTGCCGACCAGCCGCACGTAACCGTGCCAAAGGTCAAGTGGATCTACACGACAGGCAAAGTGTTGACAATGGATTATGTTGACGGGATCAAGATTAATGACGTGGAAGGGCTGGACGCGATGGGCGCCGACAGGAGGTTTGTCGGAAAAATCTTTATGGGATCGTTGCTCAAACAGATACTGGTGCACGGTTTCTTTCACGCAGACCCGCACCCTGCCAATGTATTGGTGCTGCCCGATGGAAAGAGCATCGAGTTTATCGACCTGGGGATGGCGGGTGAGCTTTCAGAGAGCTTTCGCAAGCAGATGTCCGACCTGATGCTGGGTGTTGCGACACGCAATGTGCGCAAGATTGGCCGGGCGATCATGGACATGGATGAGAACGGGACGGATGTAAATGTTCACCAGCTGAACAAAGCGTTGACGATGATGCTGGACGAATATTTGTACGTGCCCGTGTATAAAATACAGATCGCTAAGGTTTTCTACAGCGTATTTAAGCTGGCGGCCGATTTTAATATGAAGATTGCAAAGGAATTTGCGCTGGTGACAAAGTGCCTGGGCACTGCGCAGGGAATTATGGAGGAGCTGGACACCGGCGCGAACATACTGGAGATTGCGGAAGAAACCATCGGCGATATCATGCGGGAGTCGTTTAACAAACGCGACCTGAAGCGGTATATTGCATCTGCGGCGACAGACACTGCCGATATAGTCAAAAAGCTGCCCTCCTTTGTCCTTGGGATGATGGAAAGGGTGGAAGAAAACAATTTCCAGATTGAGATGAACATCAAGGGCCTGGACAAGCTGGACAAAGATATCGAGCGGGTGGCCAACCGGCTTTCTTTTACGGTTGTGCTGCTGGCGGTATGCATACTGGTGGCGGGCGTTACAATCGCGATTGGGTTCCAGGCGCGTTACAGCGATACGATGATCCAGTTCAGCGTGTTTGCGCTGGGGGCGGGGCTGGTGATTGCTGCCATTATTGTAGTGGGGCTGTTGTTTAACATCATTTATACGCATATCAAAAAACCATAGGGGGCAAACACGGGATTTTGGGTAAAGAAAGCGCCGCGGCAGCATTGGAAAAGCCGCTTTTTGGTTCTGTAAAAAGAGGTTCGATACAGTCAATATTGCTATGTATTGCGATAGGCTGCCTGATCAACATTGCGATTGCCTGCCTTTTTCGCTGTTTCGGGCAGATACAGTTTGAGATGAATGATGATCTGGTCATCCAGAATCTGCTCAACGGATCGCTGGGCGATTATTATGTATACAATGTGCAATCGAATATTGCATTGAATGAAATGCTGGCGGGACTGTACAAATGGAGCGGTGCAGTCAACTGGTACGGCGTTTTTTTGTTTGTTATGCTGGTGTTTTCGTGCGGGATTGTGGGGGGCGTACTGATAGACAAGCTGGGGATAAAAATAGGTGTCTGCCTGTATTTGCTTACGACGGTCATATTTTTTGGTTTTTTGATATATCATTTTACATGGACAAGTGTCAGCTATGCCATGATGACGGCCGGACTGGTCTGCCTGGTGTACGGGTTTTCCATACAGGGCAAGGCGTTGCGCATGCTATTGTATGTACTCTCGGTTGTGCTGTTGGTGCTGTCTGCGTTTTTGCGCAAGGAGACGGTTGCGACCAGTCTGGTTTATGCCGCATCCCTGCTGGTATTGCTGCTGATCAAATACAAAAAGCGCGCGCTTGGCGCTGTATTGGTGGTGGGGATTGCATTTTCTGTAATCGGTGGGTTTGAAGCGCTGGATAACGCGTACTATAACAGTACCGAAGAGCTTAGGGAGTTTAAACGGTTTAATGCAATCCGGGCCACGTTGTCCGACAGGATGCAGATGAGTTATGAAGAAGACGGTGCGGTTCTTGCGCAGTATGGATGGGATGTGGCCGACCTTGGTGCGTATCAGGGGTTTGTGTACCCGGACGACAGCAAATTTGACGCAGATGTACAGGAACAAATATACGACGCGTTATCATATAAAAAATACAATACAAACGTACCGTCCTTGATCGGCGAACTGCGGATTATGTTTTACTATGAATACCTGCCGTTGACATTGTGTCTTGCTGTGTTTTTTCTACTTGCGTTTTTTTCACAAAAACGCAAATTGTTTAAATTATATACAGTGTTTTTATTTGCGGTGCCGTTTCTGTTTCACATTTTTTTTGCATTTGTATGGCGGGCGGTTTTCCGCGTGGTTGTGCCGCACTATATCCTCTCGGCAATGCTTCTCTTGTTGTTCATCGATCCGCAGTACTACCAAAGCATGCTGGCAAGAAGTGGCAGGAGGGTCACATCTGTGGCAGCGGCTGTGATGGTCGGCGTGGCCGCTGTGGGGCTGTGCGGGCGGTTAGTATCTTTTAGTGAGGTACGGGCAATATGGCAGGGAGACCCGTATAGGGCAGCCAACCAGGAGCTGATTGAATATATGCATGAGAATGACGGCAAGGCGTATGTATATGGAATGTCATCGATGAATTTGATCAACAATGTGCTTTATACAAGTATTTTTGACACATATCCAAAGGATTATTCTATCAACTTTCGATTGATAGGGAGTTGGGATGTGCGATCGCCTTCATACAATGATTTTAAAGCGCGGTATGGTCTTTCGAATTTACCAGACGATTTGCTTGATAACGATGATGTATACCTGGTCATCCCTGATGATCGGATTTATTACTATCTCCTAAATAAATACGGGCGGGATATAGAATATGAAGAGGTTGTCCGTATCAATGACCAGTACGCAATAGGCAAAATGGTATTTAAGGATTGACGTTGATATGGAAAGCGGGAACATGAAAAGAGCACGGTTTCGGGTGGAGAGACACACTGTAAAATCTATTTTGATATTTACTGCGATTGCCTGCGCAATCAACCTCGCGGTGTTTTTGGTGATCAATAAAATCGACTTTGTGCATTTTGCCATGAGCGACGATTTTTACATACAGAATTTGCTCAATGGGTCAATGGGGGAATATTATACCTATTTCCAGCAAATGAATGTGGCGTTGGTCGGCCTGCTGTCCGGATTGTATAAGCTGAGCGACGCCGTCAACTGGTACGGGTGGCTGGTGTTCCTGGCGCTTTTGCTGTCGGCCGGCATTGCGGGCGGCATTGTGATGGATAAGTTTGGGCCGAAGCTGGGGACCGTGCTGTACATTGCGACAATACCGTTCTTTTTTGGATGGATGCTTGCGAACATCACGTTTACGTTTGCCTGTTATGCCATGATGGCCGCATCGGTGATGTGCCTGATTTACGGATTTTATATAAAAAACAAAAAGCCGGCGCGAATGCTGTATGTGGTTTCCATTGTGCTTGCGGTGCTGGCGGTGCTGCTGCGGGTGGAGACGGTTGCCACGCTGGCGGTGTACGCGGGATCGCTGGTGGTGCTGCTGTTGATCAAGTATAAAAAGCGCGCGCTGGGCCTGATACTGGCCGTCGCCGTGATGTTTGGCGCAATCGGTATTTTTGTGGCGATTGACCAGGTGTCCTACAACAGCGATGCGGAACTGAAGGAATATAAACGGTACAATACGGCACGGAGCTATTTGCACGACAAAGTGCCGCTTGACCATACGCGGTATATGGAAGTCTTTATGACATACGGGTGGGATGTCAACGACATCTTCCTGTTTAAAGAGTTCTATGTGCCGGACCTGGCGCGGTACGATGTGGAGAGGCTGGAGGGCATTTATGAAGGGCTTGCGCCAATCCATACCAACGATGACGCCGCGGATATATTTGTGCAGATCAGGAGCGTGTTCAATTCGGATTACGTATATATGCTGCTGTTCCTGTTTGTGCTGTTCGGCGTTGCGCTGACCACGCAGCGATGCGGCTGGTTTAAGGCGTACACGGTGCTGCTGGCGGCGTTGCCGTTTTTGTTCAACATACTGTTTGTGGTGCTGTGGCGCGCCGTTTTTCGCGTGACGTACCCGCATTATGTGATATCCGCAATGGTGCTGATGTTGTTTGTGGATTTGGAAGCATTTGCGCAGGCCGACCTGGGAAAAACGGGAAAAAGAATTGCCAGTGCGGTGTTTGCGGGGCTGGTTGCAATGGCGACGGTGGGTGTGGCCAATATGCTGCTTCGGCTGAAATGGGCGAGTGACGAGCGGTGGCTGGAATATGGCGAAGCGATCGAAGGCATTCCGCAGGTCTATGAATATGCCGGGCAAAACAAGGATAAAGCGTTTGTGTATGTGCCGACAGCAAAGATGGGGCAGAGCAACCAGGCGTATAGCATATTCCATGCGTTCCCCAAGGATTCACTGGAAAACATACGACTGATTGGCGGATGGGATGCACGGTCGCCATCGTATTATGATTTTGAGGACAAGTATGGGCTGTACCCGTTGCCCGAAAGCCTGATCAACAATGAAGACGTATACATGATCACATCCGGTGAAGGAGTGCTTGAAGGGTACCTGCGCAACAATTATGGAATAGAGGTGCAATATGCCGGGGCAGCGGATATTGCCGGGGGCATGCAAATCGCGCATTTGACATACGACGGGACAATGGACGATAAAATAAACCGGCATGGGGAGAGCCTGGACGAAATGCTGGTAAAAGAACGGCCCTGAAAGGAAAGATAGTATATAATAATGAATAATTAAGAATGAGTACTTAATGAAGCCTTTCGCGGTGCGAAAGGCTTTGTTTGTAGCGAAAATAATCCAGCAAGCTTATTGAAGAGGATAAAAAAAGCACTTTAGAACAAAAAAACCTCCGCGTGCCATGTTACGAGAACACACGGAGGTTCCTGACATGAATTTCATTGCGAAAAAGCTGCAAACAGCGCATATCACCTACGAGAGTCCCAAATGATGACATCTGTTGGAATCGGCATGGTGAGTTGTTAATGATCATAGTGCCGCAGCTTGGGCTCGCGTGCCGCCTTGACCTCGTCGGGCCGGCATACCGGTGTTGTATAAGGCGAGGTATGGAGCAGGTCGGCATCGTTTTTGGCTGTATGGATGATTTTATCCATGATGTTTGCCATGTCGTCGAGCGTCTGCCGCGACTCCGTTTCGGTTGGCTCAAACATCAGCGCTTCGCCGACCGTGAGGGGAAAGTACATGGTGGGCGGATGCACGCCGTAATCAATCATCGTTTTGGCGATATCCTGTGCCGATACGCCCGTTTGCTCTTTCAGCGTATCCAGCGACAGCACAAACTCGTGCATGCAGGGGGAATCGTAGCGTAGCGATGAATATTGCTCCAGTGCGCGCAGCAGGTAATTGGCGTTCAGCACAGCGCGCATCGATGCTTCCTTCAGGCCGTCTGCACCCAACGCCAGGACATAATAAAGCGCCTTGACCAGTACGAGGAAGTTGCCATAAAATATTTTGGCACGTTTGATGCCGCCGCTGTCATCGCCGGACAGTGCGTACGTACCATCCGCGAACGTGGCCATTGGCGTGGGCAGGAAGCGCGCAAGGGCTTTGCAGACGCCTACGGGACCGCTGCCCGGGCCGCCCCCGCCATGTGGCGTGGCAAGCGTTTTGTGTATGTTCCAGTGCATAATATCGAAGCCCATATCACCCGGCCGTGTGACGCCCATGATGGCGTTCATGTTGGCGCCATCATAGTATAGCAGGCCACCGGCATTGTGTACGATTTCTGCGATCCGGCAGATGTTTTTCTCAAATTTACCCAGCGTGTTTGGGTTTGTAAGCATCAGCGCCGCCGTTGTATTGTCCGCAGCCTGCTCCAGCGCATCCACATCCACAAGCCCATCGGGGCCCGAAGGGATGTTCACTACCTCGTAGCCGCACATGGCCGCCGTTGCAGGATTGGTGCCGTGAGCCGAATCAGGCACCAGCACCTTGGTGCGCTTTGTATCGTGGTTGTGCGCGTGGTATGCGCGTACAATGTTGATGCCTACCCATTCGCCCTGTGCCCCCGCGGCGGGCATCAGCGATGTGGCGCCCATGCCGGAAACCTCGTTGAGCGCCTCCTGCAGGCGGTACATGACCTCAATACAGCCCTGTGCGCTATCCTGCGACTGCAGTGGATGGATGTCGGTGAAATGCGGAGAGGATGCGGCGCGTTCCGCTGCCTTGGGGTTATACTTCATTGTACAGGAGCCAAGGGGATAAAACCCGTTATCTACGCCAAACGCCATGCGGGACAGCGCCATATAATGGCGAACCACCGCCACCTCGGCGGCTTCCGGCAGGCGGGGCGCATTGGCGCGCAATGCTTCCGTGGGCGGGGCGTATTGCGAAATCAGCGGATTTGCGGGCAGTATATCATTGGCCTGCCCAGGCGTGCTTTTTTCAAAAATCAGCTTCATCCCGCCACCTCCTTTATTTTTGAGATCAAGTGATCGATTTCGGTTTTTCCGGTCAGCTCGGTGGCGCACCAGAGCATGTTGCCGCCGCCCAGGTCGAGCCCGCCCAGTATGCCGGATTGCGCCAATTGCGCATTCAGCAGAGCAGGATCTATCGGCGATTGCACCACAAATTCGTGGAAAAAATCACCATTATAAGCCTGCGAAAAGCCACAGGCCTGTAGGCAGTCCAGCAGGTAATGCGCGTTGGCGTAACACTGCCGCGCACATTCGGACATGCCACCCGGCCCCATGACGCTCATGTATGCGGCGCTCCGGAGCGCGCACCACGCTTGGTTGGAGCAAATGTTGCTGGATGCTTTTTCGCGGCGGATGTGTTGCTCGCGCGCCTGCAGCGTAAGTACGTATGCCCGCCGTCCGTTGATATCGTCCGTCTCGCCGACGATCCGCCCCGGCAGCCTGCGTGTCAGGGCTGTTTTGCAGGTGATAAAGCCAAGATAGGGGCCGCCAAAAGCAAGAGGCAGGCCCAATGGCTGGCCGTCGCCCACGGCGATATCCGCACCCTGCTCGCCCGGTGTTTTCAATATGGCGGCGGCAATGGGGTTGACGCCGACAGCCAGCAGCGCCCCGGCGGCATGTACCAGGCCTGCGGCTGCGCCAATGTCCTCAATGACGCCGTAATAGTTGGGGGATTGCATATAGACCCCGGCGACCTCGCTGCCCAGCAACGATTGCAGGGATTCGAGATCGGTTGCGCCGTCCTTTGCCGCTACGGGCACAACCTGCATACCTGCCGAGTCTGCATATGCCTGCATGACTTCCATGACCTGCGGATGCGTCGTTTCCGAGACAAGTATGGTGCTTTTTTTGCGAGCCTGCATCATCAGGCAGGCCTCGCCCGCCGCCGTTGCCCCGTCGTATACCGAGGCGTTGGAGGCGTCCATGCCTGTCAGCTCACAAATCATGGTCTGGTACTCGAAAATAGACTGCAGCACGCCCTGGTTGAGCTCTGCCTGGTACGGCGTATAGGCAGTCACAAACTCGTTGCGCGATGCGATGTTATCGACCGCGGCGGGGATGAAGTGCCTGTACGCGCCCGCGCCCAGGAAAACGTCACGGTAGATGGTGTTTTTTTGTGCGACATCCTGCAACATGCGTGTGGCCGCCATCTCGCCCAGCCCCGCGGGCAGGCGAAGTCCATCATGCAGCTTCACGCCTGCCGGGACGTCGGTGTATAGCTGGTCAAGGTTATCGAGCCCCAGGCTCATCAGCATGGACAGGGAGTCCCTGGAGCTGCCGGGAATATAACCCATCAGTGAGCCTCCTCAGTTTCCAGGAATTTCTTGTATTCGTCGGCTGTCAGCAGGCCCAGTATGCTGGCGTCGTCAAATTCGACAAACCATGCGTCGTAGCAGGCCCCGTTGATTAATGCGGGCGTATCAGCCAGCGCTTCGTTTACGGCGGAGACTACTGCGGTGACGGGCGCGTAAACATCGGAAGCGGCCTTCACAGATTCCACAACCGCCATGTTTTCGCCTGCGTCAAAGGACTCGCCTGCCTCGGGCAGCTCGACATACACGATGTCGCCCATCAGCTCCTGCGCGTGGTCGGTGATGCCCATCCGGACATGGTTGTCGCCGACCAGGCGGACCCATTCGTGTGACTTTGTGTAATAAAGATCTTCAGGTACATTCATTTTCAGATTATCTCCTTTTAAGGATATTATTTTAAAGTAGTATATTGATACTTAAGCTCTCTTATAGAATGGCAGGCGCACGACGTCCGCGTGCAGCATCTTGCCCCGCACCTCGACATCTACGGCAGGCGCGTCTACACCGGCGTCTACAAGCGCCATGGCGATCGATTGCTTTAGAGTGGGCGACGATGTGCCGCTGGTGACAAAGCCGATTTCCTGGTCGTTCAGGAAGACTTTTGCGCCTTCGCGGGCAATGCCGCGGTCGGTCAGCACCAGCCCGATGCGCTTACGCCGCCGGGGCTCCATGAGCGCGTCCCTGCCAATAAAATCGGGTTTGTCGCGCTTGATGAAAAAGCCGAGGCCTGCCTCGGAAGGGGTGATTGAATCGGAAAGCTCGTGCCCGTAAAGCGGCATCCCCGCCTCGAGGCGGAGCGTATCGCGCGCGCCAAGGCCGCAGGGAACCAGCCCGAACGCCTTGCCACCCATAAGCAGGGCATCCCATATGGCGCCAGCCTGCGCAGGAGGCGCGTAAATCTCAAAGCCGTCCTCGCCTGTATACCCGGTGCGCGAAACAAGGCAGGAAACGCCCGCAACACCGCAATCGTGCGTAAACGAATAATACTTCTCCGGCAGCCCGCCGTCCGTCAGCACCGCCTGCATGGCGGCTTTCGCCTGCGGCCCCTGCACGGCGAGCAGCGCGATATCGTCCGATACATCAAAAAGCTTGGCGCCGCTTCCCAGATTGGCGGACATCCAGTCAAAATCCTTGGCCCTGTTGGCTGCGTTGACAACGATCATGTACTTGCCGTCCTGCCGGTAAACGATCAGGTCGTCCACTGTGCCGCCCTGTGCATTGCACATGGGGCTGTACCGTGCCGTCCCTGTCTGCATGCCGGCAAAGTCGTTGGTCAGCAGCCGGTTTAATGCCTGCTCGGCACCGGCGCCTTCCAGCAGAAATTCGCCCATATGGGACACGTCGAACATGCCTGCGCTGGTACGCACGGCAGTATGCTCGCTCAATATGCCATCCTGGTATTGCACAGGCAGCAGGAAACCTGCAAAAGGCACCATTTTGCCGCCTGCCTCCAAATGTTTATCGTACAACGGGGTTTTTGCATCCATACAAGCGCCTCCCAAGCGTGGTTTCAAAGTTGTTTAAGTATAAATATCATATCACAAAAATGGCAGATTGGGTTATTTTTTCACAGTTCTGGAAATGTGAAAATCAAAAAACGTCTTTTTGGTCGCATTTTGAAAAAACACTTGTTGATAAATGCGAAGCGCGGTGACTTTTTATTGAATTAGACGTGCTGCGGTGGTATACTATATCCGGTGAAATATGCATTTATGCCGAGTGTTTGCAATGCGTGACAGGGCGCCGGGAAAAAGGGTCAGGAGCGGGTTTGACAAATCATCTGATATTAATTTTACCTGACTATCTAATTAGGC
>DHOD01000150.1:0-246 GCA_002407725.1 Christensenella sp. UBA5399
GATACAAAGCTGCTGGGATATCTGAAAACAGGCGAATTTGTTCCGGGTGACAATGTGGGCGAAGTATACATTACAGAATTTGTGATGAATAACGATAATGATTATTATATTACCTTCATATATGCTGAGAATGCCGGATAATATTGTCGCGAAATTTTTTAATATTTTGTGAATAAACGTTAGTTTTACACCAAAACCGTGTATAATAAACTAAAGGTCAAAGAAAGTCAAAGAAAGGAGGCGGAA
>DHOD01000150.1:340-3122 GCA_002407725.1 Christensenella sp. UBA5399
CTTGTCCAGCCGACAGTATCCTGAAAGTCAAAGAAAGGAGGCGGAAATATGTCGGTCTTAAGTGATCATATCGAGTGCTTTATAAAGGAAATGCTGGCGGAAGATGGCACGACTGATTTGCAGCGCAACGAACTGGCACAAAAGTTTAATTGCGCGCCGTCTCAGATCAATTATGTGCTGACCACAAGGTTTTCACCAAATCGGGGATACATTATAGAATCCCGCCGTGGCGGCGGGGGGTTTATCCGGGTGGTGCGGCTGGACATTGAAAGGTGCGGCTACATCACAAAATTGATTGAAACGCAGTTGACGGACAGCATCAATATGCGCCAGGCCAACGAAATTGTGGAAGGGTTGTTTCAGACGGGGTTTATTGATGAAAACATAAAAAATATTTTGCTGGCGGCGGTTTCCGACAAGGCGATTCCGCTGGAGGCAGTGCAAAGGGATGTGCTGAGAGCATCCATACTGAAGGAAATACTGGTGAAGATTATATAAACAAGGGAGGAACCAAACATGTTATGTGATAAGTGTAAGAAAAACGAAGCGAATATCCGTGTGTCGCAGGTGATCAACGGAGTTAAATATGAACAGAACCTTTGTGCCGAATGCGCGGGGTTGGACAATATCATGCCGATGATGTTTAACGGAATGTTTGGCATGAACCCGCAAATGTTTGCAATGATGACGCAGGCAAACGCATCGGGCATACAGGCGGGGATTCCGTTTACGGGGAGTAATACCGAGGAGATGAGCGAAGCGGATTTTGCGGCGATGGGTCTAGAGTTGCCGGGGCTGGAGCATGTGGATGTGCGCGAAAGCGAAAGCAGAAAAGAAGAAGAGAAAAACGATATCCCGGCATTAAAAAAGCTGCTTGATGAGGCGATTGGGAACGAGGCTTTTGAGCAGGCGGCAAAGTTGCGGGACGAAATATATATATTGGAAAAACAGGAAAAAGAATGCAAAGAAGGGAGCGAATAAGGTTTAGATATACAATGATAGTTTAAGATTAGTGTATAATACTAAGTCTTATCGAAGGAGTGTAAATTATGATGAATAATATGTCGCGTTTTAGTTCGGGAGCCCAGCAGGCTGTCAATGAAGCGGCAAGGGTTGCAAAGGGCAATGGAGAAAATTATGTGGGCACCGAGCATCTTTTGATGGGGCTGGTGCTGGAAGGGGGCGCTGCCTCCGATATTTTGAAAGGGCAGGGGGTCACGGAAGAGACACTCGAAAAGTATATGGATTCCGCCACTGCGGAAAGTGGATATGGCGGGCCGCAGGTGATGGGATATACGCCCCGGACCAAAAAAGTCATCGAGATGAGCGTGGCTTTTGCCAGGCAGCTGGGGCATGGGTATATTGGGACAGAGCATATGCTGCTGGCCATCATCAATGAACGCGAGAGCATGGGGTTCCGCGTGCTGCGCGACATAGGCGCGGATTTGGGCGCAATCCAGCAGGAGGTTCTTGCGATTGGCGAGGGTGCCACACAATCTGAGAAGAAATCGAAATCGAAGACGCCAAAATTGGATAAGTTTAGCTTTGACCTGACGGAAGCTGCCAGAAACGACCAGCTTGACCCGGTGATTGGCCGTGCGGAAGAAATTGAGCGAATCATCCAGATCCTTTCCCGGCGGACAAAAAACAATCCGGTGCTGATAGGCGAGCCTGGCGTTGGCAAATCCGCCATTGCGGAAGGGCTTGCCGAAAAGGTTGTTGCAGGCAACGTGCCGGATATGTTGAAAAACCGCAGGGTGATTTCGCTTGACCTGGCGGGCATGCTTGCAGGATCCAAGTTCCGTGGTGAATTTGAGGAGCGCCTGAAGGACGCGCTGGAGGAATTGAAAAAAGACGGCAATGTGGTTATGTTTATTGACGAGCTGCACACCATAGTGGGCGCGGGCGCGGCCGAGGGTGCGATGGATGCTGCCAACATACTGAAGCCCATGCTTGCGCGGGGCGAGATTCAGGTGATTGGCGCTACGACGATAGACGAATACAGGAAGCATATAGAAAAAGACGCTGCGCTGGAAAGAAGGTTCCAACCGGTGAATGTCGGCGAACCAACCAGTGAAGAGGCGTTGCAGATATTGGAAGGCCTGCGCGACAGGTACGAGGCGCACCATAAGGTGACCATTACCGACGAAGCGCTGAAAGCTGCTGTGGATCTCTCCACAAGATATATTATGGACAGGTTTTTGCCGGACAAGGCGATCGACCTGATCGACGAGGCAGCCTCAAAGGTACGGATATCCATGTTTACGTCGCCGCCCGATTTGCGCGATTTAGAAGAGAAACTGGAAAAAATATCACACGAGAAGGATGAGGCGGTTACGCACCAGCAATATGAGCGCGCGGCACAGCTTAGGGATGACGAAGCGACCGTGAAAAAGGAAATTGAAGAACGGGCGGAGGCATGGCAAAACCAGGTCGCGAAGGAAAAAGGCCTAGTGACCGATGAGGACATTGCACAGATCGTATCCAGTTGGACGCATGTTCCCGTCAGCAAGCTGACGGAAGACGAGAGCAAGAAACTGTTGAAGCTGGAATCGATGCTGCATGAACGCGTGATTGGCCAAAACGAAGCGGTAGAAGCGGTTGCAAAAGCCATCAGGCGGGCACGTGCAGGGCTTAAGGACCCTGCGAGGCCGATTGGTTCGTTTGTGTTCCTGGGGCCGACCGGCGTGGGCAAAACGGAATTGACAAAAGCGCTGGCGGCTGCGATGTTTGGCGATGAAAATGCGATGATCAGGCTGGATATGTCCGAATATATGGAAAA
>DHOD01000150.1:3247-3977 GCA_002407725.1 Christensenella sp. UBA5399
GATATGTCCGAATATATGGAAAAGCATGCGGTATCCAAGTTGATTGGTTCACCCCCCGGTTATGTGGGTTACGACGAAGGCGGCCAACTGACGCAGGCGGTACGGACAAAACCGTATTCTGTGGTGCTGCTTGATGAAATTGAGAAAGCGCATCCGGATGTGTTCAATATATTGCTTCAGGTGCTGGAGGATGGGCGCCTGACAGATTCCAAAGGCCGGACTGTGGACTTCAAAAATACCATCATCATCATGACATCCAACATCGGCGCGCATGACCTGTCGATGAATAAGATTGGATTTGGCAACGATGCGGGCGCAAGCAAAGAGGATAAACAGCGCGAGTATGACGACATGAAGGAAAAGATGATGGAAGCGTTGAAAAAAACATTCCGTCCCGAGTTCATCAACAGGATCGACGATATCATCGTGTTCCACAAATTGACCGAAAGTGATACGATGAGCATTGCGGAGTTGATGCTGCAGAGCCTTACAAAACGGCTGCATGACAGGGATATCGACCTGACGTTTACCAAAGATGCGGCAAAACTGATGGCAAAGGAAGGCATGAGCGATACGTATGGGGCGCGGCCGCTCCGGAGGATGATCCAGCAGACAGTGGAAGACAGGCTGTCGGAGGAAATATTGTCCGGAAAAATTCAAATCGGCGATAAAGTAAAAATGTATGTTGCCAACGGAGATGTTGCATTTAAAAAAGAAAATTGATATAATA
>DHOD01000150.1:4141-4902 GCA_002407725.1 Christensenella sp. UBA5399
AAAAAACAGCAAAAGTGCGGCAAGTGAAGGCTTGCCGCGCTTGTGCTATTTATGCTAAAGGCAATACTACATGAAATTGCCGTAGAAATTGTGCTTGAAAGGTTGTAAGTATGGAGTTTGGGTTCGTGATCAGGGTTGTCGCCGGCATGCTATTTGCTTTTTTGATCGCGTTCGCAATTACGCCCATTGTAAGAAAGATTTCAATTAGAGTAGGCGCGATTGACGTGCCAAAGGATGACCGGCGTATGCATAGCAAGCCTGTTCCCACGATGGGCGGGGTTGCTATTTTTGTTGCGTTTGCGTTTGGCGTGTTGGCATTTGTTCCCCTTGACAAGACATACTTTGCCATGTTGGCAGGTTGCCTGTTCATCACCTTGGTGGGCATGCTCGATGACATATTTGGCCTCAAATGGTGGATGAAGCTGCTGGGGCAGGTAGGGGCGGCCCTTGTTGTGGCGATGAATGGAATACTGATTACCGGATTTTCGGAAAACACCCCTGGGGCATTTACATTTGGCCAGTGGTCATTGCTGATCACGGTGGTTTGGATTGTCGCGATCACCAACGCGGTCAACCTGATTGACGGCCTTGACGGGCTTGCCTGCGGGATTGTGGGGATATCCTGCGTTTCGCTGATGGTTGTGTTTTCGTTTTATATGGATCCCGTCAACCAGAGCATCATGATTGTAATCGCAATACTGGCGGGCGGCTGCTTTGGGTTTTTGCCGTACAACATGAACCCTGCCAAAATATTTATGGGA
>DHOD01000150.1:5027-10387 GCA_002407725.1 Christensenella sp. UBA5399
AACCCTGCCAAAATATTTATGGGAGATACGGGCGCGATGCTGATCGGCTATACGTTCTCGGTGATTTCCATACAGGGATTCTTTAAATTGAATGCGCTTTTTACATTCTTTATCCCGTTCCTGGTGTTTGCGTTGCCTATACTGGATACGCTTTTTGCAATCATCAGGCGGTTGGTGAAGAAGCAACATATTTTTAAGGCGGACAAAAAGCACCTGCACCACAGGCTGATCGGCTGGGGGTTCAACCAGAAACAGTCTGTTCTGCTGCTCTATGTGATCTCGGCGATGCTGGGTGTCGCCGCGATTATCCTTGCCAAGGCCAGGGAATCGAGCGCAACCAGCTACCTGTATGTGTGGGGCATTGTGGTCCTGATCGGCGCTTTGGCAGTGGGGCTGATCACCATTAATATTAAAGCGGCAAAAACGAAAAAGCTGGAGGAAGACGCCGGAAGCGATAATGGAAATAATAAGGAACCATAACCGTGTTTGCGCGCGGTTTTTTTATTTGATGGCAGATCTTTCTTGGCAAAGGATGTTTTGGGAGAGCGTATGAAGGGGAATGAGACAAAGACGGTGCTGGCGGGGGAGCAATATGTAGAAAAAAACCACCCGGCAATCGAGCTGCGCGGATGCATTGACAGTATGCACGCAAGAGCGGTGTATACATGCACGTTTGCACGGCAATACGGGTATCCGGAAATTGTTGCGGGGCTGGAAGATATTGTTCGCGTAACGCGTGAAATTATGCGTAGTGACGCCACAGGGCAGCCGCCGGATGTGCAGGATATTTTGGGGCTGGATTTGGATGAAATCAGGGAAGTATCCAATAATCCGCAAAGTGAGCTGGGCATATCGCACTATATGCCTGATGCGCATGCGGATGAGATGACGGCGTTGCTCAATATGCTGCGGACGGATGTGCGCAGGACAGAGCGCGCGGCTGTTGCAGCCGGCACTGGGGATGGTGCGATGGAAGGCATACAACTTGTGCTGAACAGGCTTTCGGGGGCAGTGTATATCCTGATGCTGGAAAACAGGGCTGAAAAAGAATTTTAAATTATATATATGCGAGAAAGGGAGAGTGTTATGAATATTAGAGAAGGATTAACGTTTGACGATGTGTTATTGGTACCCCAGCGCAGCAGGGTTGTGCCGAACGAGATTGATGTATCAACTTATATTACAAAAAAGATCCATTTGAATATACCTATTATGAGCGCAGCGATGGATACGGTGACAGAGAGCAACCTGGCGATTGCATTGGCCAGGGAAGGCGGCATGGGCATCATCCACAAAAACATGACCATCGAGCAGCAGGCGGAGAATGTGGATAAAGTAAAAAGAAGCGAGCATGGTGTCATTACAGATCCCTTTTCACTTTCGCCGGACAATTCGGTTGCGGATGCCGACGAGCTGATGGGCAGGTACAAGATCTCAGGCGTTCCCATTGTGACGGGGGACGGTACACTGGTAGGGATTATCACAAACAGGGATATCCGCTTTGAGCTGGACTATTCGCGTCCGGTGCATGAGGTCATGACAAGCGAGAACCTTGTGACTGCGCCGATCGGCACAACGTTGGCTGGAGCGCAGAAAATTCTCAGCAAGTATAAGATAGAAAAACTTCCCCTGGTGGACGACGCAAAAAAGCTGATGGGGCTTATAACCATCAAGGATATTGAAAAATCGATCCAATACCCGCTGTCGGCAAAGGACAGCAACGGCAGGCTGCTGGTAGGCGCTGCTGTGGGAACAAGCAAAGATACCATGGAGCGTGTAGAAGCCCTTGTGAATGCAAAGGTGGATGTGATTGGTGTGGATACGGCACATGGGCAATCGGACAAGGTGATCAGGACAGTGGAGGAGATTAAGAATAAATTCCCTGATATTGAAATCATTGCGGGCAATGTAGCGACAAAAAAGGGAACGCACGACCTGATTGCGGCCGGTGCGGATTGTGTAAAAATTGGTATCGGACCGGGATCGATTTGCACGACGCGCGTTGTTGCGGGCATTGGTGTGCCACAGCTGACAGCGGTGATAGATTGTGCGGAGGAAGCTGCCAAGCACGGTGTGAAAATCATCGCGGACGGCGGGATCAAATATAGCGGCGATATCACAAAGGCAATTGCCGGCGGCGCAGCGGCGGTGATGATCGGCAGCCTGTTTGCAGGGACGAAAGAAAGCCCCGGAGAAATGGAAATATTCCAGGGCAGAAGCTTTAAAGTGTACCGTGGGATGGGGTCGATGGGCGCGATGCCCAAGGGCAGCGCGGACAGGTATTTTCAGGAAGACGCGCAAAAGCTGGTGCCTGAAGGCGTAGAGGGGCGCGTCCCGTTTAAAGGCGCGCTTGCGGATACGACATTCCAGATGGTCGGCGGCCTGAAATCCGGCATGGGGTATTGTGGCGCGGCGGATATTGGGGAGCTGCAGGAAAATGTGGAATTTATCCAGATTACGGGCGCGGGCTTGCTGGAGAGCCATCCGCACGATATCAGCATTACAAAAGAATCGCCCAACTACAGTGTGAAGCTTTGAGGAGGCATAGATGAGAGAGACCGTTATTGTATTAGATTTTGGGGGACAATATAACCAATTGATTGCGCGCAGGGTGCGCGATGCGCATGTGTATGCGGAACTGCTGCCCTATAACACGGATATTGAAAAGATTCGCGAAAAGAACCCCATAGGGATTATATTTACCGGGGGCCCCAAAAGTGTTTATGCGGATGATGCGCCCAAATGCGACAAAGGCATACTGGAGCTGGGCGTCCCCATACTGGGGATCTGTTACGGCAGCCAGTTGATCAGCATGATGATGGGGGGACATGTGGAAAAAGCGCCTTCGGGGCAATATGGGAAAACAGATATACGGTATGACAAATCCAGCGTGCTTTTTGAGGATATGAAGCAGGATTCGCAGTGCTGGATGAGCCATATGGATTACATTGATAAAGCACCGGAGGGCTTTGCAGTTACAGCGACAACGGAGACCTGTCCTGTGGCGGCCTTTGAGAATGGCGAGAAAAAGATTTATGGCGTACAGTTTCACCCGGAAGTCAACCATACCGTCAACGGGCAAAGCATACTGGAACACTTCTTGTTTGACATTTGCGGTGCAAAGGGCGATTGGGATATGGCAAGCTACGCAAGAATGTCCATTGAAAATATCCGTCAAAAAGTGGGGGATAAAAAGGTGCTGCTGGCTTTGTCCGGCGGTGTGGACAGTTCCGTTTGCGCGGTGCTGTTGCACAAGGCGATTGGCAGCAACCTGACCTGTGTGTTTGTCGATACCGGCCTGATGAGAAAATTGGAACCGGAAGAAGTTGAAAAGGTGTTTAAAGACCAGTTTAAAATAAACCTGGTGCATGTGAACGCGGAAAAGCGCTTTTTGGATAAACTGGCAGGCGTCGAAGACCCGGAGCGGAAGAGAAAAATCATCGGTGAAGAATTTATCCGCGTCTTTGAGGATGAGGCCAAGAAGATCGGCAAGGTGCATTTTCTGGCGCAGGGGACAATTTATCCCGATGTTGTGGAGAGCGGTGTCGGTGACGCCGCGCTGATCAAAAGCCACCACAATGTCGGCGGGTTGCCCGATCATGTAGATTTTGACGAGATCATTGAACCATTGCGCGAACTTTTTAAAGATGAAGTGCGTGCGCTGGGTGAGGAGATCGGCCTGCCGCATCACATGGTTTGGCGTCAGCCGTTTCCGGGACCGGGGCTCGCGATACGGGTCATTGGCGAGGTGACAAAGCCCAAGTTGGATCTGCTCCGCGATGTGGATTATATATTCCGTGACGAGATTGCAAAAGCGGGATTGGATGAAGAAATTTGGCAATACTTTGCTGTGCTTACCAATATGCGGAGCGTGGGTGTGATGGGGGATGAGCGGTCGTATGATTATACTGTCGCCCTGCGCGGCGTAACCAGCGTGGACGCGATGACCGCCGATTGGGCGCGCATCCCATACGATGTGCTGGAGATTGTGTCTGGCCGCATCATCAACGAAGTGGGGCATATTAACAGAATTGTGTATGATATCACGTCCAAGCCGCCCGCGACGATTGAGTGGGAATAAATGCATGCGTGCAATCTGGATGCAGAATGATTGCGAACAAGGGAAATATAGGTTAATATAAACTAAAGGGGTAACAGGAATGGCGTAAACTCATAGTGTAACGGCTATGATAAGCACCGGAAACTGAGTGGGGATAGATTTGTGCAGGCAGTGCTGGATGCAAATCACTAAGTTTTCAAAGGAAGGTGCCTACATACAAAAGGATGAACCGGATTAAACAATGGGTTTTACTTTTCAAAAAAAGATTTAAAACGAATCATGATTTCTCCTTGGAAGAGAAGACATTTTTACTGGTTACTATATCAGGCATACTGATGTCGGCAGTCGGCTTGTTCGGGAATGTATCTCTTGGGCTCAGTATTGTGACTTTGATTATACCGTCGCTGAATATCGTAATCGACGGTATATGTCTTGCATATTTTTTCAGGACCCGCAAATGGGAGATTCCTTCACTGATAGTCATACTGTATGCAATCTTTGTCTTATTTCCTTCGCTTTGGTTTTCTACAGGTGGGGCAACCGGTTCTACCATGCCTTTTGTTGTACTGATAGGCATATTTGTTGTCATTGCGTTTAAAGGTCGTTTTCGCGCCGGCATTTTGGTGATCGTCATTGTGATGTTCATGACATTCACACTGCTTGAAATGCAATTTCCCGATATTGTAACGCCTTATCCAAGCCGCGATGCGCAATACATGGACTTGGCGCTTGGGATGCTTTTGAGTTACTGTGTGAGCGTGTATCTGGCATATCAGGTGCTGAATGACTACAAGAAATCCAAGCACAAAGCAGAACAACTTGTGGAGCAGCTGGAATTCAGTTCGATCACGGATGCCTTGACAGGCATTTATAACCGCAGATACCTGACCTCTTGTATCAATGCCGAGATGCGCAAGTCGTTTGACGATGGCAGCGATCTTGTTCTGTGTATTTTTGATATTGATTTTTTCAAAAAAATCAATGATGATTATGGGCATAATTATGGCGATGAAGTCTTAATCGAAGTGTCGAAATGTGTGAAAGATACATTAGACAGCGATGAGATTTTTGGCCGGTACGGTGGGGAAGAGTTTTTGATTCTGTTTCGGAATTGCAAACAGGATAAAGCAATTGAAAAAATGCATACCATCTACAGCAATTTGGCAAAAATGCGCTGGGGCAATCCTATCAGCCTTACGATCAGCAGCGGGCTGAGTGTTTACCATAAAGGCATATCGTTCTCAAACTTTCTGGAACATGCGGATACAAACTGGGCTGCCTGGCGTGCCCCCCAATCCTT
>DHOD01000156.1:0-207 GCA_002407725.1 Christensenella sp. UBA5399
ATTTGTAATCTATTAAAATATATGATAATATAGGGGAAAGTAGCTTAAAAGCGACTTGCAACTATTCGCAAAAGACAAGTTTTGCGAATAGTTAATGGGGTTGCGAAACGTAAATGCCCCCCAATACGTTTTTCTGCGTTTATGTGGTCTTGCACGGCTATATAAGCCAATTGTATTTAAGAGGTTTTTAGTGATGGCTGAAGTTGA
>DHOD01000156.1:379-5972 GCA_002407725.1 Christensenella sp. UBA5399
GTTTTTAGTGATGGCTGAAGTTGATTACCATAAAGATTTAAATGCCAAAATGACAATTCGTCTCCGGGAGACCATTAAAGAATTGCCACGCTTTGTGAACGGATTTTTTATTGCGCTGGAGAACAATACAACCATACTGACACGCGTCAATTATGCAAGCGATCTAAAAGTGTTTTTTGATTTTCTCTATGCAGAGGTCCCCTACTATTCCGGTAAGGATGCGGCGGATTTAAAGGAGACCGACCTTGCGGCCATTACCGTTGACGACTTGTATCTGTTTATGGATTACCTGAGCCTGTATGCGCCCGATCCGGAGAGCGGACGTTATATTGAGAACCATGAGCGTGGAAAAGCCCGGAAAATCGCTTGTTTACGCTCTTTTTTCAAGTATTTTTATAAAAAAAGCATACTGGACAAGAATGTATGCCAATTGCTGGATACGCCAAAACTGCACGAAAAGCCCATTATAAGGCTGGAACCGGAGGAAATGACCGCGCTGCTGGATGTTGTGGAACACGGTGAAGGCCTGTCGGATAAGCAAAAGCAGTATCACAAGAGGACGGTTGTGCGTGATATGGCCATTATTGTGCTTTTTTTGACCACCGGTATTCGCGTTTCGGAGCTGATCTCGCTGAATATCAGGGACATCGACTTTCGGAACAGATCCTTTGTGGTCACGCGCAAAGGCGGCAACCGAGTGATGTTGTATTTTGACGAGGAAACAGAGGCCGCGCTGGAAAAATATCTGGATGAACGCAAGGTGGCGGGCACATACAGCCTGACATCCCCGCTTTTCCTGTCGATGCAGGACAAGCGTATCACCGTGCGCGCTGTGGAAAATATGGTAAAGAAATATGCGTCCATTGCCGCACCGTTGAAGAAAATATCCCCACATAAGCTGCGCAGCACGTTTGGCACCATGCTTTACGGAGAGACCGGCGACATTTACCTCGTAGCCGATGTGCTTGGCCACAAGGATGTCAACACCACGCGCAAGCATTACGCCGCCATGTCCGAGGACAACCGCCGGCGTGCATCAAAGGCCATTAAGCTCCGAAAATAAATTCACCAATCTATTGGATATTAGTATTATTACAATTGCACATGCATTTCCTGCAAGGCATACAGCATGCCGATTTTCGCGTGCTCATATGTCAGCGCGCCCTGCAAATACGCACAGTACGGCTCCCGGATCGGCGCGTCCGCAGTCAGCTCCAGCGATGCACCCTGCACAAACGTGCCCGCCGCCATGATCACCTTGTCGTCATATCCCGGCATATCCCATGCGTACGGTACGACATGTCCGTCGATGGCCGAGGCTTTTTGTATCCCGCGCACAAACGCGGTCAATTTTTCTTCATTGTTGAACAGTATTGTCTGCGTAATGTCGCCGCGCACATCACCGGGCGCGGGGGTTGTGGCATACCCCAGCCGATCAAATACCACAGATGCCAGGATAACACCTTTTAACGCCTGCAGCACTGTATGCGGCGCCATAAACAACCCCTGGAAAAATGGCTGGTACCCATAGGCATAAGAGCCGATCTCCGTCCCAACGCCCGGCGCGGAAAAACGGTCCGCCACCAGGTCTATCAGGCTGCCGCCGCCCGCAATATACCCGCCTGTCGGCGCAAGGCCGCCCCCGGGGTTTTTGATCAGCGAACCCGCAATTATATCCGCACCGGCCTGTACCGGCTCATCCTCACACACAAACTCCCCGTAACAATTGTCCACCATATAGATTTTATCAGGGAAGCTTGGTTTGATTGCCGCGATCGCATTGCTTATTTCGGCCGTTGTAAAGGCCTTTCGGATATCGTATCCTGTGGAACGCTGTATATAAACCATTTTGATCGATGGATCGCTGCGCAGGACGTCCAGCACTTGCGTAATATCGATTGCGCCATCTATCAAAGGCGTTTCCCTGTATGCAATATGATGCTGCGAAAGCGACTGCACCGTGCTCTTAAGCGTATCGTACGGCGCTCCTGTGAGGGAGAGCATTCCATCGCCCGGCCGCAGCACCCCTGTAACCGCCAAGCTGATCGCGTGTGTGCCGCTCATGATCAACGGCGATACAATCGCTTTTTCCGCCTCAAACACATCGGCAAACACTTGTGACAGCTTATCGCGGCCCTCGTCGCCATATCCATATCCGGTCGACGGGTAAAAGTGGCGTGCGGAAACCATATTCCGTTTAAATGTCTCGATCACCTTAAACTGTCCGGCCTGTGCAATTTCCTCGTATTGTGTAAAATATTTCCCGGCCTCTTTTTCACATTCCAACACAAACGCGGTGATACCCGGCGAAATATGTAATTTTTGATGTAAGTATTCCGTAACGTTCATTTTATTCCTCGTTTTTCAATATTCTTTCCACAATTTCGTCTGGTTGAGTGATCTCTTCAATATCAATCCATCGCGCCCTTTGATCGCGCTTAAACCACGTCAACTGGCGTTTTGCAAACCTGCGCGTGTTCCGTTTGATTGATTCCACGGCTTCATCCAGACTTGCATGGCCCGCAAAATACGCAAAGAATTCTTTATAACCGATCGCCTGCATAGATGTCGGCGCACTGCCGTATTGATCTGCAAGCCCTTGCACTTCCCTCTCAAGGCCATCGGCCATCATAGCGTCCACGCGCGCGTTGATGCGTTCATAAAGCTTGTCGCGCGTGCAGCATAATGTAGTGATATGAAAATCATACGCCTCATTATATTGTTCAAAATCATAACTTGCATTTTGATCTTCGGACAACGCCCGCTCCAGCGCCCGAATAACCCGTTTTTTGTTGTTGGGGTGGATCCTGCCCGCCGCTATGGCATCGCGCGCCTCCAGCATACAGTACAGTTCTCCCGCATCTTTTTGCTCCAACGTATTCCGCAGCGCGTCGTCGGCAGGTGTCGAAAAATCAAGCGCGTATGTGATGGCATTGATATACAAGCCGCTGCCACCTGTTAATATAGGGTTTTTCCCTCTTTGCAGAATATCCTCGATCGCCATTTTTGCGCCCGTTTGGTATTCCGCAACGGAATAATCGTGGTCCGGCTCCACAATATCGATCATATGGTGTGGAACCGCCCGCATTTCCATTGTTGAAGGTTTCGCCGTTCCAATGTCCATGCCTCTGTACACCTGCATCGAATCGGCAGATACGACCTCGCCGTCTATCCGCTTTGCAAGCTGTGTGGCAAGGGCCGTTTTTCCCGTTGCCGTAGGACCGGATATCACATAAACGATTTTCTTCATACAGTCCGCTTAAATCCTTTTTTCAAGTCGTTTTTTGTGAGGCATATGGCAACAGGCCGCCCGTGCGGGCAAGTGGGCAGGCTGTCCATTTGTGTAATTTCTTTGATCAAGTGCGCAATTTCGCTGTCTGCCAGTTTGTCGCCCGCTTTGACGCTGTGCCTGCATGCCGCGCTGATCACCTTGTCCCGGGCAAGGACAATATCATTGCGGTTGTTTTTGATTTCATATACCGCCTCGTCTATCAATCTGTCCACGTTGCCCTTTTGCACCGCCAGCGGCAATGCGGAAAACCTGTATGTGAGCGCGCCAAATTCTTCGATTTCAAACCCGAGATCCGTAAACACATCCATATATTCGCCAATCAATGTAAAATCCGCCTGGGAGAATTTGCGAACCACCGGAACCAAAAGCTGCTGGGAAAGCGCATTCCCCTGCCCTGCCCGCTTTTTATAGTCTTCATAATTCAATCGTTCGTGCGCGGCGTGCTGGTCGATCAAATACAACGCGTCGCCACACTCGCACAACAGATATGTGTCAAACAACTGCCCAATGACGTTATAGCTGGCCAAGCCTCTAATTTCATCAATTTCCGTCTGCTCAGGCTGCTGCATTACTTCTTCTTTGCTCTCAATGATCGCGTCCAATACCTTTTCAAACCCCGGCGTCATATCATCCATCACCGCAGCAGCCGAATCCGCGGCCATATCGTTTTTTGTATAAAGGGTTTTTGCACTGTTTACATTGGGTAACGGGGCGGTGTTTTTGGCAATATCTATGCTTATTTGTGGCAGTTCATGCGCTGCCGGTGCCGGCACATGCAGCCTTGGCGTAGCCATATTGGCACGCAAAGCGGCATCTACAGCAGCCGTTACATCCTCCATCACGCTCTCCGCATCGTAAAACATTACCTGCAGCTTGCCGGGGTGCACGTTGATATCCACGTTGGCAAACGGAATATGCAGGTTTAACACTGCCAATGGAAAGTGCGAATGCAACAGTCGCTCCCCATATCCTTTAAATATCGCGTCCGTCACCTGTTTGGATTGTATGTACCTTCCATTCAAAAAGATGTTGATATTTTTGGATGTTTTGTAAATCACAGACGGTTTGGAGATAAAGCCTTCCGCCGCAAAGGTGTTGTCGTTATCGTAATCGACGGCAATGACCTTGTCTGCAATGTCGCTGCCAAACACAGCAATCATCGCGTCGTGCAGCTTCCCGTTGCCGGGGCTTTGGTAGATCGTCTTTCCGTCTGCGGCATATTTTATCGATATTTCAGGATGGGAGAGGATCAATTTGGCAATCAGTGAAGAGACCTGTGCCGCTTCCCTGCCTGACGTCTTCATAAATTTCTTGCGGGCCGGCACATTGAAAAAAAGTTGCTCAACCTTCACGGTCGTGCCGTCCGGCAACCCTGCGGCCTCTACTGCCGGCTTACCCCCGCCATTTACGGTGAGCACGCTGCCGTAATCGCTTTCGTGCATACGCGTGCCGATGGTCAGCCGGGCAACCGCGGCAATGCTTGCCAGCGCTTCCCCGCGAAAGCCCAATGTTGCGATAGATCCTAAATCATTCAGGTTTTGTATTTTACTGGTCGCGTGCTTCTCCACCGCCAGTATTATATCGTCATTGTGGATGCCACTGCCGTTATCGCTCACACGGATCATTTCGCGTCCGCCGTCTTCGATATCCACAGATATATGCCCGGCGCCCGCGTCAATTGCGTTTTCTACCAGTTCCTTTACCACTGCAACAGGCCCTGTGATCACCTCCCCCGCGGCAATCCTCTTGGCGGTATCATCATTTAATAACCCAATGCGCTTCATGGTTTGCCACCGTCCAGTTCGTCGTTCATTTCACTTTTGAGCGCATGGATAAAATTCAGCGCCTCCAGCGGCGTCATCGAATCGATATCCGTTTTTTCCAGCAGCGATGCAAAGTGCGGGATCTGCACTTCGTTGTTGCTTGTATAATCCAGACTTTGCGCCAGTTTGGCCTCGTTGGCGCGCAGCTTGTTGAGCTTATGCTTTGCACCGTCAATAACCGTCTTGGGCAGGCCTGCAAGCCTTGCTACTTCAATCCCAAAGCTCTTATCCGTTCCCCCATCCACAATCCTGTGCAGGAAAACAATCTCGTGTCCGATCTCTTTGACCGCGACAGAGCAATTGGAAATGCCTTTTTGTGTGCTGCCCAGCTCCACCAACTCATGATAATGTGTCGCAAACAGGGTTTTGGCTTTCAGATTCTGCAAAATATATTCTATGCTTGCCCAGGCGATCGACAGCCCGTCTATCGTGCTTGTTCCCCGCCCAATCTCATCCAAAATCAACAGGCTTTTTTCTG
>DHOD01000156.1:6136-14250 GCA_002407725.1 Christensenella sp. UBA5399
TGAATTAGCAGTTGCGTGAGAAAGCGCTTCGTTAGCTTCCTTCATTTCCACCATAAACGTACTTTCACCCGCCGCAAGGTCGTCGGATGCGCCCACACGGGTGAACATCCTGTCCACTAGGCATATTTCCGCCTTTTTCGCCGGGACAAAGCAGCCGATATGGGCCATCAGCACAATCAGACCGGTCTGGCGCATATACGTGCTTTTACCCGCCATATTGGGCCCTGTGATCAGCAGCAGCCGCCTGTCCTGTCTGTCCAGGTATACGTCATTGGGTACAAACCCATCCTTGAGCACTTTTTCTACGACAGGGTGCCTGCTTTCGCTTAAGTTGATCACATCGCCGTCTGTTATGACCGGGCGGATATAATTGTTCTCGCATGCCACAAACGCAAAAGACTGGAGCACATCCAACTGTGCCAGCGCCGCAGCGCAACCCTGCATCCTGCCGATGTTCTGCTCCAATACATCGCGTATGTCGCCGAATATCTGGTATTCCGTCTGTTTGCGCCTGTCTTCCGCCCCCAGTATCTCTTCTTCTTTTTCTTTCAGTTCGCCCGTGATAAAACGCTCGCAGTTGACTAGCGTCTGCTTTCGTTTGTACCTGTACGGCACCAGCTTCAGGTACGATTTTGTGACTTCTATGTAATATCCAAATACCTTGTTATACCGGACTTTCAGGTTTTTAATGCCCGTTTCTTCCTGCTCCTTCCTCTCGAGCAGGCTGATCCATTGCTGGCCGTTTTTCGAAAGGCCGATCAGCTTGTCCACCCCGGCGTCAAACCCTTCCTTGATGATCCCGCCTTCCGTAATGACAACCGGCGGGTCTTCCGCAATCGCTTTGTCAAGCAACGCGCCAACATCTTCCATCAGGTCGATTTTGGCGGCGATACGCTGTAATAATGCAGACTTTCCTTTTTCCTCCAGCACTTGCCTTAACGCGGGCAGCGCCCGCAGTGATTCCGCAAGCGCCAGGCAGTCGCGTGCGTTGATCGTTTTGTATGATATCTTTGCAATGATCCGTTCCAGATCCCGGATTTGTTTCAGGTGCTCGATCAACACCTCCCGCAGGTATATTTCGTCTGCAATCTCCTGCACGGCATCCAGGCGCATGTTGATTTTTTCCCGGTCATTCAACGGCCGCAATATGGTTTTTTTGAGCAGCCGCGCGCCCGGCGATGTGCGTGTTTTGTCCAGCAGCCAGAGCAACGAGCCTTTTTTGCCCCCGTCCATAATGGTGCGGGTCAGTTCCAGATTCCTGATCGCATTGTTGTCCAGCATCATATATGCGCTGTCCCTGTATGTGACAATACGGTTGATGTGTGTCAGCGCATTCATCTGGGTTTCGCTTAAGTACTGTATCAGCGCACCCGCTGCATTGACCGCCCCGGGCATGCCGGCACACCCGAATGCATCCAGCTTCTTCACCTTAAAGTGCTTTTTGAGGGCGTCTGTTGCCGTTTTGGGCTCGTATGCCCAATCGTAATACGGATTGACAAAACTTGCCCTAAGCGTCGTACCTGCAAACATTTTCAATGCTTTTTTGATTTGCGAATCTGCCGCAATAATCTCCCGGGGATTGATCCGCCCCAATGGGCCCGCAATATCCTCCGTGCACTCGATCACACTGAATTCCCCTGTGGAAACATCGCAATAACAGATGCCGCTGTTTTTTCCGTCCAGCCACACAGAGGCAATATAGTTGTTCTCCGTCTCTGTCAACAGAGAATCCTCTATAACTGTGCCGGGGGTCACAATACGCGTCACACCGCGCTTGACAAGCCCTTTGGCAAGCGCCGGATCCTCCAGTTGGTCACAGATTGCCACTTTATATCCCTTTTCGATCAGCTTGGCCAGGTATCCGTTGAGCGCATGGTGCGGCACGCCGCACATTGGCGCACGCTCCTCCAGCCCGCAGTCACGGCCCGTCAGCACCAGCCCCAGCTCGCCCGCGGCAGTTTTCGCATCTTCAAAAAACGTCTCGTAAAAATCCCCCAGACGAAAAAAAAGTATGGCGTCCTTATATTCTTCCTTTAAATCGATATATTGCTGCATCATTGGCGTCAGTTTTGCCATCAGTTCTTCTCCCCTGCCTCACCCAGTTCTCCAAAAAGTGTCGTCCGTTTTGCCTGTATAATTTTTACATTGCAGAAATCCCCGATCAAAGATTGAACGCCCGAAAAATTCACCATCTTTCCTCCGTCGGTCCTGCCGCAAACATGATTGCGGTCTCTTGTGCTCATTCCTTCCACCAGTACCTGCTGCACCGTTCCCTCATATTTCTTGATTGTTTCTTCTACAATCCCGTTCTGCAGGTCGATCAACCGTACGATCCGGTCGCGTTTGACCGCGTCGTCTATCTCACCGGGCATACTTGCGGCTTTTGTGCCCCTGCGCCTGGAATATACAAACGTAAAGGCGGAATCAAAGCGCACTGCCTCCAGCAATGACATTGTCTCCATAAAATCTGCTTCACTTTCGCCGGGAAAACCCACAATGATGTCCGTTGTAAGCACTATGTCCGGTACCGCGTCACGGATAGCGCCCACCAAATTCAGGTATTGCTCCCTTGTATATCCCCTGTTCATGTTTTGCAGCACAGTGTCGCTCCCTGCCTGCACAGGCAGGTGTACATGTTTACATACCTTCCGGTTTGCGGCAATCACCTTGATCAACCTGTCGGACAGGTCTTTGGGGTGAGAGGTCATAAACCGTATCCTGCTGATATCCGTATCGCTGCAAATCCGGCTCAAAAGTGACGGAAAATCCGTACCATCCACCCCGTGGTAAGAGTTCACATTTTGGCCGAGGAGCATCACTTCCCTATATCCGTTGCCCGCCAGCCCGTTTATTTCATCCAAGATGTTTGCAGCCTCACGGGAGCGCTCCCTTCCCCGTACATAGGGGACAATACAGTACGAGCAAAAATTGTTGCACCCGTACATGATATTGACAGAAGCAAGCGGCGGAGTTTCCCTGATAATGGGAATCCCTTCCTGGATTTCCTGGTTGTCTTGCGCGACAGCAAATACCCTCTTCCCTTCCAGGAGGCACTGCCCCACCATCTGCGGCAACAAATGCAGGTTGTGCGTTCCCATAACAATGTTCACAAAAGGAAACATATCAAACAATCTTTTTGCGCTTTCATCCTGCTGGGTCATACATCCACAGACTGCAATGATTTTATCGTGGTTCTCTTCCTTCAGCTTTTTAAGCGCGCCCACATTGCCAAACGTTTTTTGTTCCGCATTCTCGCGCACACAGCATGTGTTAAACACAATCATATCCGCATCGTCAAGCGTACCAGAAGGCCTGTAGCCGATTGATTCAAGTAATCCGCCGATTTTTTCGGATTCATGGTCATTCATTTGACATCCGTACGTTTTGATATAGTATTTCAGATGATTTGCATCAATATATTCTTTAAGCGAAAGCATATTTTCCATATAAAATATTATAGTATAACAGGCAGTCAAAAGCCAGAACTGAAACGATAAAAACTCAAATTACCGTCGCCACATGGATGGCGCAAACAACATGAGCATAGGGAATATTTCCAGCCTCCCAATCAACATATCGGCGCTCAATACCAGTTTGCTCAAGCCTGAAAACATGGAATAATTGCCTACGGGCCCAACCAGGTCTAACCCCGGCCCAATGTTGTTCATACACGCAACTACGGATGTCGCAGTCGTCTCCAGTGAAAAATTATCCAGTGCAATGATGATAACGGAAATAAGCCCCACAAATATATATGCCGCAAGAAAACTCTGGGTTGCGCGAATGGTGTCGTCGTCGACAACGTTGCCGTTCATATGTACCAGAGAAACGGAACGGGGACGTATTAACCGCTTGATATCGCGTACAAATGTTTTCCCCAGGAGCAGGACGCGCGCAATTTTAATCCCGCCGCCCGTAGAACCCGCGCACGCGCCCAGAAACATTAAAATGACCAATATGGTACGTGAATATTGCGGCCAGAGGTCAAAGTTTGCGGTTGCAAAACCCGTTGTGGTCATAATGGATGAAACCTGGAAGAACGCCTGATGCAGCGATTCTCCAAACAAATAATCAAAATAGGGTAATATATTGATGGTAATGGTGACGACGGAGACGGCCATAATCCCTATATAAAGCCATAACTCCTGATTTTTTAATACCTTTTTGAATTCACGCAGCAGCAAAAAATAGTAAATATTGAAATTCACCCCAAACAACAGCATAAAGATGCCAACAACCGTTTGCAAATAGGGGGAATAACTTGCCATGCTATCGTTCAATATTGCAAATCCACCCGTACCGGCCGTGCCGAACGCCGTTGTGACACTGTCAAACAACGGCATTCCCCCCGCCAGCAGAAATATAATCAATATGCCCGTCATGCCAATATATATGGCATAAAGCATTTTTGCGGAATCGTGCAATCGCGGCGTCATCTTATCTACCTGGGGACCGGGGCTTTCCGCGCGCAGCAGGTTCATGGAATGACCGGTGTTTTTTGTAAGGGGGATAATGGCCAGCAAAAATACCAACACGCCCATGCCCCCCAGCCAGTGCGTAAAACTGCGCCACCACAGCAAGCTCATGGGCATGGCTTCTACATTGCTCAATATGGATGCGCCTGTAGTAGTAAAACCGGAGACAGTCTCAAATAAACTGTCCAGATAACTGGGGATACTGCCGCTGATACAAAAAGGCAGCGCCCCAAACAACGACACCACAATCCATGCCATCGCAACGATCATAAAGCCTTCACGGGCATAGATCGTTATTTTTTTTGGTTTTACAAGGTAAGCGAGCAGGCTGACGCCCACCAGCGCAATGATGGCCCATATAAAGCCGTATGCTGCAGAATATTCCTTTTGTACAAACGCAATGATCAGCGGGGGAACCATGACAACCGCCTCGACCCGCATGATGATGGATACCACATAAACAACCATTCGCCGGTTCATATGCGGCCCTCCCTCACTTCTCGTAAAAATGATTCATCAAATATTTCATCCAGATCGCTAATGACCCGGTTGACCGTTGTCACAACAACAATATCGTCGCCATTTTCCAGCGTATCGTTTCCCTTGGGTATCAAAATCCGGTTGCCGCGAATAATGCAGGCAATCAGGATATTCTTCTTTAACTTTAAATCCTTGAGCGTGATATCAACACAGCAAATATTCTCATCCACGTGGAATTCCAACGCTTCCATCTGTCCAATCCGATGCAGCGTCATCACTGCATTCCCCAATGTGTTTTGCATGGCGCGCACATAGCGGACGATATCGCGCGAGCATAATTCCTTGGGGCTGACGATGCTTTTGATCCCTTTATCCCGGAACACTTCGTAATACTCGGTTCGGTTTATTTTTGTGACCACCTTTGGAACGCCTACAAAATCGGCATACATGGAGATAATCAGGTTTTCTTCATCCATATTGGTTAACGTGACAACCGCGTCTGTTTTTTCGATTCCTTCGGCATCCAGCACGCCTTTTTCCGTTCCATCCGCGAGTATAATTGTAGCGGAGGGCAGAATCTCCGCGAGCAACATACTCTTCTCTTCGTCTTTTTCAATCAATTTAACGTTGATGCCTGCGTCAAGCAACTCACGCGCAAGATATATGGCCGTGCGCGATCCCCCAATCAGCATGACAGCTTTTATTTTCCGTTGGTAGATATCCATGTTGCGTATCAGTTTGGCTAAATCTGTAGTGGAGGCAGTTACAAAAACGATATCCCGCTCCTGCAGCATAAAATTGCCGTCCGGAATAAATACCTCATCTCCCCGCTCAACCGCGCAAACCAGCACATTTACTTTAGCGATACGGTATAAATCAGATAATTTTTTTCCAATTAACTTACTGCCATCCCTGATCTGAAACTCTACAATTTCTACACGGCCTTTTACAAACGAATCCCTTTGCAGAAAAGAAGGAAACTGCAGCATGCGAAAGATTTCGCTGGCCGCTGTCAGTTCGGGGTTCACATACATACTGAGCCCCAGTTCTTCTTTCATCAAAAAAAGCTGTGAAGCGTACTCCATGTTTCTGACACGCGCGATCGTATGCGGGCACCCCAATTTGCGCGCCAACATACAGCAAAGCAGATTTGTTTCATCGGCTGATGTGGCCGCAATCAACAAGTCGCTGTGCGCTACATCTGCGGCTGTTTGCACGCGCAACGCCGCGCCATTGCCATGTACCACCATGACATCCAATGCCTCCACCGCTTCACGCAACACCGACTTATTGCTGTCTATGACAATGATATCGTGTCCTTCTTCAGAAAGCTGTACGGAAAGTTCTGATCCCACCTTGCCATCCCCGACAATAACGATTCTCATGTTCTATCCCCTGTTTTTTGTTTGCGCGTATCCCTGGATACAGACTGATTTTATCAAACACTTGCACGATAGACAAGGTCAGTTACAAAAGAATCACAGAAAAACTATATCTTTAAATGCTGCACGGCAAAAACAGATCAAATTCTCTTGTGCAAAACAATCATTTTTTAATGGATTTGCGTGTGGCACCGCCCATAAAATACGATCAATACAGGTTTTCCGACAACCAACCATCGATAACGGCGATATGTAGGAAATTAAGCAGGGGCCTTCCCCGTACCTTTGGCGCAGGTTTTGTTTTTTCGGCCATCGGGAAGGCCGGTAATGATTTGCAGTGCGCCTTCCTTGACTGTGATTTCGACGGATTGATAGGCGCCCGCATCTTCCCCGTCCACTGTCCATGCGGTTTCTTTTTCAAATTCAATGCGTATGTTGGATGCGCTATGTAATGAGACACCAAACCGGTCAAACTTTTTCAAGAAAACACCATTGCAAACAATTCGTACAAATGCCAGCTTGCTATTGATGGTTTCAACAAGCAATAATTCCAGTTGTCCGTCATCAAAGCATACATCCTGCTCTTTTAATCTGATTGCGCCGCCGCCAATGGTGGGCGTGTTGGAAATACTGCCGAAGATATAATCGCCTTCCTGCATATGTCCGTCGAAAAAGACCTTTGCATGGACCGGCTCCATCTGCTTAATGTGCTTCATATAATGGAAAATATACGCCAAAAACCCAAGTTTGTTTTTATATTTCTGCGGTGTCGAATAGGCTACGGCTGTTAACGCACCGAAGCCTGCAAAATAATTATAATACTTTTCTTTGTTAAACACGCCAATGTCATGTATTGCAGTGTGGTTTGCTTTTAAAAGTTTTATGTTTTTTTTGATATTCTTGGGAATCTTCAGTGTTCGGGCAACCGCGTTGGAAGTGCCAAGCGGAATATAGTGAATCAGCAAATCCTTTTTTATTTGCTGCAACCCGGTCACAACTTCGTTCAACGTTCCGTCGCCCCCACCGCACACAAGAAGCTGCGCATGCTGTGCGTTTTCCCTGGCAAGCCTGGTTGCGTCGCCTTTTCCTTTTGTCAGATAACAATCAAGATGATACTCAGGACTAAGGGCATTCGTGATGGCATCAATAACGGGCTCTAGGGCCTTCTTTTTACCGGCGGCCGGGTTCATGATGCATAGGGCGTTTTTTTTAACCGCTGTCATTGGGTCATCGCCTCGCCTAATCTTATACCAATCCCAATCAAAGCGGCAACACCGTTTGATGAATCCTTTGGTTCAATAGAAATGTCGTTTTTAGACTTTCTATTTGGGATCAGTATTTGTTACTTTAAAATATGTCCTTTAGAATATATAACACAGCCGATCAAAATTAAACAAAACTCAATTCGGCAAATCATTTTCCCCGATAGACCTTGGCGTCACACCAAGCATTTGGAAGCAAAAAAACAGCGGCAGTTGTTATTGGATAGCGAGATCTTTGTTTCCGCAGACAACTGCCACTATTTATTCTATTCCCCGGTTACCATTCCGGCAACCATTCCGACGCACGAAAGAATAACAATGAGCCGGATGATGCACAGTGCAATCGCAATGATACTGATGATCAGGGCAATTGTCGATCCGCCCTGCTTCTCGTCGCCTCTTGCCTTCATTGCAAGCACAATGCCCACAATACCAAAGATAAGGCCAATGATTGGGCCCGCAAGGTTTCCTGCCACAAAACTGAGGATAATTCTGGCGTGCCCCCCAATCCTTGA
>DHOD01000052.1 GCA_002407725.1 Christensenella sp. UBA5399
GGCAATTCAAACGCAATCACGCGTACAACCGCCGCCAGGGAACCGCGTTGCCTGTATACACTTACGCGAAAACGCGACATTCCCTTGAGCGAGAATGAAAAATCATCGTCACCGCGCTCTTCCACAATGCACATCTCCCTGCCGCTCAGTTTATATATCTCTCTGATGATATTGATCGGGTCTTCCGGCATCAACCGTTCTTCATTATAGCGCTTGATGTTGTTGTTTACCTTTACAGTCAGCGGCAACCCAACAACAACAAATATATCGGAAGCGTTTTCCTTAACGGCCAACTCCAATAATTCCTGCACACTCATCAACGCACTTTACCTCCCAGGCAAACATTTATACAGTATCATACGGTATTTTACGGTTCCAGAAGCGGGAGCGCCTGCGGCTCCTCCACCAACGGCAATGCCTGCGTCTGCCAGTGCAGCCGCTTCCACTCGCCCGTAGGCTCCCCGTCACTTCCAATACCGATTTCTATCTCTACTTTCAGTTCCTTCGCGTCATTGATATTCTCATCAAAGCTGACAACTACGGCCCCATCCGCTTCTTCTATGACATACCCCATCCCGGCCAACGTGGCCTGCCAGTCGCCGCCACCGTTCGCAATGCCGACAATCTCCGCAAGCTTCTCTTCCGCGCCCGCATCCGCCGCATAATATTGCTCTGTCGATAGCGATGCTTTTTCCGCAAGCGAACTGTCCGCCTGGGCAGAAACAAGCGACAACGCTGCCAGCGTCGTCAGGCACAGTACCACAAATATTGCAAGTATGGAAACACCGCCGGTGCCGGCGCGCACATTTCCTTCGTTTCCCATATCTATCCTCTCATTTCGTCCAGCCGCTTTGCGGTAATATTAAACAATTCATCGTCCATGCGCTTTACCGTCACATCGGCATTCAATATCCCGTTATCCTGCTGCGAGAAATCCACACGCATCGTATATATCCCCTGTCCTTCAGCCACAACGGTCCACTGCGCGTCATACGCAACGCTATAGCTGCCGTTCATCCCTTCGGCGCCTGTCACCGCATCCAAAAAGCCCTGCTCTCCGCCACTTTTTACCGCTTCGGCCGCGGCCTGCGCCATCATCGAGGCATTGGTCACATCCGTACTGCGGGTGCTCACACGTTTTGCCGCGACAAACATGTTCATGCAAACACCCCCCGCAAACGCGAAAAACAAGATAATAATTATCAATTCAATTAGAAACAACTTTGCTTTTGAAGACCTCAGATCCATTTACGCACTCTTCCCTCAAACATCAGTATAAATATTGACCATACTGCCGTGCTGGTCTCCCTGTGGGTCAACCACCTGCACATCCAGCAAATTATCGCTTACATAGTCCAATTGGAGCTCGTCAAGCTCCATGATCGGCCGCCCAAATCCCGGCTTCACCTCAAACCCCGGCGTCACCAGCACTTCGCAAAGGCTGCCGTTATCAACAAATATCCATGTTTCGTATTCGCTGTCCTCCATCCGCTGTGTCAGCACAAGCGCGTCGTTGCCGCCCACCTCGCGTATATCCACGCTGCCGCCCGTATCATTTTGCCTTATTTTCTCTGTGATATACAGCACCGACGTACGCATGTTATAGTTGGACGTCATGTTTTCCGTTATGCTTTTGTAGACATTGGCGCCCAGCACCACAACAAACAGCGCCATGACTGCAAAAGCGCAAAACAGCGAAAGTACAAAGACGATATCCACTATGTGATGCCTTCTTTTATCCATCACAACTCCCTCAACTATTGTAAAACTGTGGTATCCACAGTCGTATCTACTGCCGTATTTACCGTTGTGTTCATCCCCGCGCCCGCACTGCCTGAACCGGTGCTAAACACCACAATCTGCGGCAGCAGGTTTGCCCCCGTTACCTGGTAGTGGTACACATACTTATCCGTATCCAGGTGCAGCCCGTAATGCTCCTGCAAATAATCCAGGCTGGGCGGGTACCTGCCCTCCAGCGCATAACACTGCACTACCGAACGCCGCACAGCCTGCTCCATCGTGCGCAGGCTTTCGCCCTCCGATGATTTGGATACATTCTGCACACCGATAATAACCGCTACAACCACAATCAGAAACAACGCCCAAGGAACAATCATCTTGAGCACCGACGACGGTGACAGTTTCTTTTTTTTCGCAAATACCCTGGTCGACACCTTGCAATCTCCTTTTTTGCGGTTACCCTATCGCGGACATAACGCCCATCAGCGGCAGCATGACCGACAGCAGGATGACACCTACGATCAGCGACATGATTGCTACAAGTGTCGGCTCTACAGCCGAAACAATCGAGTTGATCCGCCTGTTGGCCTCGTCCTCATAATGGCTGGCAATACGCTCCATCACGTTGTCCAATGTGCCTGTCTTAAACCCTACCACAATCATCTTCCCATACAGGCCCGAGAACAGCCCGGTCTTTACAATCGATTCGGCAAACCCGGCGCCTTCATCCGTATGCTTTTTTATTTCCAGTATTTTTTCTTTGATCCGTTTGCTTTCCACAACCTGCATGGTCATGTCCAGTGCCGAATCCACATCCATACCGCTGCCCAGCATAAGCGCCATTGCCGACGCAAACCTGCCGGACGCTATCGATGCCGATGTCTTCCGGAATATCTTCTCCGTAAGGCCTGTCATCACGTCCCGGCCCTTCTTTGTATTGCGCATCACAATGATCGCAATCACGATGGCCGCAACAATCACAATAATTACGGCGGAATACCTGCTGGCCGCCGCGCCAAAATTAATCACGCTCTGGACAAAAGGAGGCACCTCGCTGCCAAGCTGCTGGAAAACCCCCTGGAAGACAGGCATAACCTCGACAATAATGATCAGCACCACGGCCACCATCATTGCAATCATGACCAACGGATATGTCACTGCGCTCCGGACGCTCCGCGATATAGCTTCGTTACGCTCATAGTATATCCTAAGCGATTCAAGCACCTGGTCCAGCCTGCCTGACGTTTCGCCAATTTCCACCATGTTGACCATGTAGCTTGGAAACTCGCCCGATTCCCTTAGAGCATAGGCAAGCGTGCCGCCGGCTTCAACGCTCTCCAGCAGCTGCCCTGTCAGCTCCTTCCCTTCCTCGGTCTGTGTATCCTCTCCAAGGAGCATCAAACCTTCCTGCAAAGATATGCCGGCCTTGATCATAAAGCCCAGCTGTTCGCAAAAGGCCGATATCTCGGTATCGGACAGGCCCTTTCTTTTTGCCATGCTATATTTCCTCCCAAAATCAATATGTCTCTAGAGCATTATAAACCGTATCATCAACAAAATCTATCCCCAGGCCGGATGTGGACGCAAACGTCGGATCCAGCCGCACCCACTCATTCCCATGGAATTCAACAGCTTTCTCGATCCAGCCCGCTTCTTCAGTATACACGTTTATCCACGCGTGGTAAACATCTCCAGCATATCCAATTACCAATTTTGTTGGAATCCCCTGGCTTCTCAGCATTGCGGTCATCAGCGCCGCGTAATCGAAGCATATCCCCGTCATCTCCGCAAGCGTCCTGTCCACATCGGGGAGATATCCGTATTCCACCACCTTGGCCTTGGCTTCGTCGTATGTCATATTTGTCACGACAAAATCGTAAACCTGCGTCACAACATCCAGATCGCTCTTTGCACCTTCCGCAATCTCCGC
>DHOD01000089.1:0-5509 GCA_002407725.1 Christensenella sp. UBA5399
CTCGTCCCATACGTATATGTGGTACAATGATGCAGGTGAATACTGGTGGGTGAAGTACCACTTTAAGACGGATCAGGGGTATAAGACGATGACAGGCCCCGAGGCCGAGAAAATGAGCGGAGAGAACCCCGACCACGCGACAGAGGATTTGTTTGATGCGATCAAGGAAGGCGACTACCCTTCGTGGAGTGTGTACGTACAGATTATGACGCCCGCGCAGGCAAAGGCGTATAAATTTCATCCGTTTGATGTGACGCAGGTCTGGTACCATGCCGACTTTCCGCTGATCCCGCTGGGAAAAATGGTGCTGGACCGCAACCCTGACAACTATTTTGCGGAAGTGGAACAAGCGGCATTCTCGCCCGGAAATTTTGTTCGCGGCATTGGTCCCTCGCCCGATAAACTGCTGCAGGGCAGGTTGTTTGCGTATGACGATGCGCACCGCTACCGCCTGGGGACAAACTTTGACCAGATACCGGTCAACCGGCCCAAGGCGGCCGTGCATAATTATCAGCGCGACGGGTATATGAACGTCAACGGAAACGGCGGCCCCGGGCCCAACTATTACCCCAACACCATGCCGGGCACGCCTAAGCCGGACGCGTCGTTTGCCCCGCCAGCGGTGGAGGTGGATGCCGTGATCAGCCGCCACAAGCTGGATACCGAGGACCTGGATTTTGTACAGACGGGCGAGTTCTACCGCCGTGTGTTGGACGAGGAAGGAAAACAGCACCTGGTCGACAACATTGAGGCGGACATGCAGGGCGTCCCCATGAATATTATGTTACGGCAGTGCGCGTTATTCTACAAAGCGGACGAAGATTACGGAAAGCGCGTGGCGGACCGGATGGGGCTGGACATGGACCAGGTGAAGAAGCTTGCGGCAATGCGCCAGGAGGAAAGGGTTGCGGCTACGCTGAAATAGCACCGGCGCCACGACAGGAGAGCAGTTAAACAATGTATATCAGGAAAATTGCTCTTGCAACGGCAGGATTTGTTTTGCTGGGGTTGGGCATCGTGGGCATTGCTTTGCCGGTGATGCCCACAACGCCCTTTGTGATCGCTTCGGCGGTGTGCCTGACAGGCAGCAGCCCCAAGCTGGCCGGATGGCTGGAGAAGAACAAATTCTTTGGCTGTTATATACAGAACTACAGGGAGAAGACGGGCGTTTACATGAAAACAAAGATTGTAAGCGTAATCTTGCTTTGGGCAGGTCTTATAGTATCCATGGTCTTGTCGCAGAACAAAATTTTGTTTATTATATTACCCATAGTAGGCGTATGTGTGACGGCGCACATTCTGCTGCTGAAAACAAGGGAAAAGGACTGAAGCATACCGAATGTGTAATACTGCGGCAAGTGAAACCAAAAGAATTGCTCTGGATATAGAATATGACGGTACAAACTATTGCGGGTGGCAGGCGCAGGATAACGGCAACACTGTGCAGCAGGAAATTGAGAGGGCCATTGCCTGCCTGACGGGCGTGCAGGTGCGCATCCACGGATCGGGCAGGACGGATGCGGGCGTGCACGCATTGGGCCAGGTGGCGCATTTTGACACGGCCGCAAGCATTCCGCCGGAAAAGTTTTCGTTTGCGCTCAACACGCATCTGCCGGATGATATCAGGATACTCGCGTCGTACGAGGTGGACGAGGATTTTCATGCGCGATTCTCTGCCAAGGGGAAGCATTACCGTTATGTGATCCGCAATGCGCCGCACAATTCGGCCCTTTACAGGAACCGGTGCATGTGGGTCGCGCGTCCGCTGGATTTCGACCGTATGCGGCAGGCTGCTGCGTTTATGGTGGGAGAGCATGATTTTGCGACATTCTGCGCAGCCCATACCGATGTAAAGGACACTGTACGCAGGGTAAGTGACATCCGGCTGGAAAAAAAGGGCGGTTATATTATGATTGACGTATGGGGAAACGGGTTCTTGCGCAATATGGTACGCATCATGGCCGGCACGCTGATTGCTGTTGGGCTGGGCGACATTGCCGCGGAGGATGTCCCCGCAATTATAGGATTGAAGGACAGGGGCAGGAGCGGCCCGACTGCGGACGGATGCGGGCTCTACCTGGTGGAAGTGATATATGAATAAAAAAGACAGGCCCGGCGCACGCCAGGCCTGTCTTTTTGTGCGTTTCTTTATTCGTCTTCACCGATCGGGTCGAGCGCGCCTTCGGGGATCTGGTATGCATCGCGGTCGTAGAATACGGCGATCTGCATAACCATGTTGTCCTCCGGAGAATCTACCAGTTGAACGGAGATGATCTTTCCGTCAGGGTCTGTTTTCTGGTAAAGCGAGAAAACCTCATTCGTGGCATCCATAGTCTCGCCGTCGACATATTCGTATCCGTCGGCTTCCAGCAGCTGGACAGCCTCGTCGGTGGGCATTGCCACTTTTACGCCGCTGATGGTATAGGGCGCAGAAGGCCGCCACAGCACGACGCCATCGAGTATCCATGTTCCGTCCACATCGCGGAACCACATGGTGGTGTTCCGGTAGGAGCAACCCAACGTGGCGATGCCGTCCACATTGACTTCCAGCCTGCCGGCGGGTTCGCCAAATTCGGCCACCATATCGTCATAGGTCATTTTGCCTGTGACGGAAAGGGCTTCGGTTGCATCTGCCGTAGATTCCTCCGGCTCGGTGGGCGCCTCGGTCGGGGCGGGCGTTGTATCCTCCGTTGGCGCGGGCGCCTCGGTTGGTTGGGGCTCCTGCGTGGCGGCAGGCGCCTCGGTTGGTGCGGGGGTGCTCTCGGCGGCGGGCGGTGCGCCTGATGTACAGGCGGTAAGCACCAGCATTGCAGCAAGGACGACCATCGCAGTAAGTGTCACGAGTTTTTTCATGTTTGTTCTCCTTCATTTTGTTCTAGAAATTTTTTGCTCTATTTATTATAATATACAATATATATGACGTAAAACATATTTTGAACAGAAAATGGTGCAAGGGCTGTCAAAAATGTGTTATAAAGCCGAAAAGTGTTGACAGCGGCATGGTTTCTGTTGTAATATACTTAATGCGCGTCGTGGCGAAAGCCATATGCACAATAGCCCCGTGTATGCGCATTGCAGGCGACTGTGTGGTGGAAATTGGGACTTCCGGCAGGCAGGGCGGCAGGCAAAACCAAACAAGCGAACGACGGAGGATTAAAGCCTTATGAAAACATATATGGCGAAACCCGGCGAGGTGGACCAGAATTGGATTCTTGTCGATGCCGAAGGCCAGGTTTTTGGCAGGCTGGCCAGCAAAGTTGCCAGCATACTGAACGGTAAAAACAAGCCTGAATATACGCCGCATGTCGATGTTGGGGACCATGTGATTGTCATCAACGCGGAAAAGGTCGTGTTTACAGGTAAAAAGCTCGAGCAGAAATTCTATTACAGGCATTCGGGATATCCGGGCGGACTGAAGAAGACAAGCTATAAGGACATCATGGACAAGAAACCTGAATTTGCGCTGTATGAAGCGATAAGAAGGATGCTGCCCAAAAACAAGCTGGGCAGGAAGATGCTCAAAAAACTGCGTGTGTACAAGGGAGCGGAGCATAAAAACCAGGCTCAGCAACCCAAAACCGTAGAGCTGTAGTAAGTGGAGGAAGTAACAAATGGCAAAAACTGAACAGTTTTTAGGTACTGGAAGAAGGAAAAAGTCTATCGCACGTGTGCGCCTGCTGGCGGGCAAAGGCGATATCACAGTGAATAAACGGGACATTGAAGAGTTTTTTGGGTATGAGACGCTGAAGATGCTTGTGCGCTCGCCTTTGGAGCTGACAGAGACAATGGGCAGCTATGATGTGCATGTCAACGTCAAGGGCGGCGGCTATACAGGGCAGGCAGGCGCGATCCGTATGGGTATCGCCAGGGCGTTGCTGAAGGTCGACCCGGCGCTTCGGCCCGCGTTGAAATCGGCGGGGTACCTGACCCGCGACCCGAGGATGAAGGAGCGTAAAAAGTACGGCCTCAAAGCCGCGCGTCGCGCACCGCAGTTCTCCAAGCGTTAATAGATTTATATGCGTTATTAAAAAACCCGCTCTATGCGGGTTTTTTTCATATCCAAATTTGCACAGCAGCGAAAAATATGGTAAATTCAGAAAAAAATGTCACCAAAAACACGGTCATGCTGTCTAATATACAGGACGTCCAAAAGAGAAACAAATGAAAGGGGAGACACAAACTTGCATAAATTGGTTAAGCAGGCGCAAAAAGGTGATCCGAAAGCATTTACGGAACTGATAGAAGCGCATAAAAACAGCATGTACCGTGTGGCAAAGGGGTTTTTCAGGAGCGACGAAGATGCGGCCGACGCAATTCAGGAAACGATATTGGCGTGTTACGAGCATATTTCGGAGCTGCGTGAAACGCGGTACTTCAAAACATGGCTGATCAGGATATTGATCAACAAATGCAGCCGGATAAAGAGGGCAAACGAACGGTACGTAGGTATGGTGCAGATGCCCGAGCGGGGTGCGTACGACCAGGGACAGGCGAATGCCGAGTTTATGATGCTGATGGATACGCTCGACGAAGGGCTGCGGGTTGTGCTGATATTGTATTACGCGGAGCAGATGCGTGTCAGGGATATCTGTACGGCCACGGGGCTGTCCGAAAGTGCGATCAAGGCAAGGCTGAAGCGCGGCAGGGAAAAAGCGAAAAAGATTTACGACATACAGCAGGCGGAGGTTCTATTATGAAAATGTGGGAAACAGAACGGCAAATGGAAAACATCATATGCGGCAAACTGGAGATTCCGGCGGTTGTCGATGACAGGATAACAGAAACATTAGACGGCATAAATAGGCGGGAAACAAGAAGAACTGCCACACGCGTTGGCGCGGCGCGGGGCAGGACGCGCGGATGGAAGAGGGCGATGGTTGCCGCCGTAATAGCCTGCGCAATGGTTCCGGGCGTTGCACTCGCGGCATATGCCTCGGGAGAAAATTCGGATTTTTACCAGGCGATATTCGAGAATACGGGTAAGCCCTCGGTTGAGGAGAAGGTGGAGTACGATGAAGACGGGAAGATGCGCATGAACCTGCCCAATATCGAACGGGTAAGCGTCGATGAGGAGCAGGCGGATGCGCTGATCGGGGCACAGGTGGTGAGCGGCATAGGAACGTATGAGCTAAAAAGCTATACGGGCGATGTGACAATGCTGGATATTGAAAGCATGCTATATGATGATAAAACAGGAGCTTTCTTCCTGTACATGTCGCTGGAGCGCCAGTCGGGCGGCTTCCCGGACATTGAGGTGTTTGAGACGGGCGAGTGCTACTTTAACGGAACGGGATTGTTGATTGGCGGGGAGTATTCGCCCGGCAGGCTGTATTATGACCATGCGAAGAGCACGGAGAATAAAGTGTACCTTTCCGCAGCGGGTATCAACATGCAAAAAGCGGCGACCCCCGGCAAAGAAATGACAATGGACTTTCTTGAGTATGTGCAAACCGATATGGTGGACGAGACGGCCAGGGACGAGCGGTTTTATGATGAGGAAGGGAACCTG
>DHOD01000089.1:5680-6151 GCA_002407725.1 Christensenella sp. UBA5399
GGAACCTGATGCCCGAAGTGGGGCTGGAAATAGCGTCTGTCAACCTTGCGGAAGTGGAAGGGGCGCTGGATGCTACCGAATTATATCTCGATTCTTCATTGGCGGCGACATTCAGCCCGGTGGGCCTGAAGCTGCAACTGGCAGCGTTGGGGTTCGCGGATGCGGTGGACGATTACGACATAAAATATATCGCGCTGGAATATAAGGACGGGACAAATTATGTGGTAATGGACAGGGAAAACAATATCGATAATACGGACTATGCTCTGGGCGCCAGCCCTGCCGATATGTCCGGGCTTGTGGAGGAACCGGTTTCGACATATTGCTTTAATAGAATTGTGGACGTGGGACAGGTGGAGGCGCTCGTCATTAATGATATGGTGCTTCCGGTGGATTAGGAGTAAACAAAAAAGAGAGAGGCATGCGCCTCTCTCTTTTTTGTTGCGAATCTTTTGGTTGACGCATATTACC
>DHOD01000089.1:6299-10731 GCA_002407725.1 Christensenella sp. UBA5399
GCATATTACCCAAACATCTCATTCTCCCCGTCGAACAGCTCGAAGCGGAAATCATGGTATTCAAAAGATATCTTGTTGTCGCTGTATTTTTTGGCGAGTTGCTTGAGTTTTGCGATCATATCCGCTTTGGCGCCGGTTGCCACCAGATCGTCTTCGCTCAATCCGTCAACGTACGCCTGAAAGTCCTTTTTTATATAGGCAATCTTGCCTTCGCGTTCACCAACGGTGATGACATTGGGGTTGGGGATGTCGTAAAGAAACGTATAGGTGAAGTATGCCTGAAAATCGTATACGGTCGTGTCGAAGCCGGCGTCTTCGAATTTCTGGACGTCTTCCAGGAAGGCTTCAAATTCTTCATCGCTCATTGTGCCCTTGTCGCTCATGATGTCGTGCGCGCGCAGTTTTTCTACATACCCCGTCATATATGGTGTTTCCTCGCCGCCGATGGCCGATGAAAAGAGCTCCTGGCTGGTGTGTGATAATACGCCGGTTGCAAACGGATAAAGCGGGTCGGTATTCTCGTAATCGATGTCGGCTTCGGACATCAGGCTAAAGATATCGGTGCCTGCTTTCTCGCTGATCGTTTCCACTTCCCCGGCGAATCCGGCAACAGTCATATCTTCATAGTCCAGTTCAGAAATTTCCACCAATACCTTGTACGCGTCATTTTTACCCATTGTATCGATGGTGCCGGCAGGCGGCAGATCGACGGCAAACACGGTACCGGTGGCAAAGACCAGTACAAGGGATATACAGACGGCGATCAGTCCGGCCCTTTTTTTTGTTGTATTCATGACAGATAATATTCTTCTTTTCATTCCGTTTTTACCTCCATAGAAGCTGGTAGATAGTGCTGTTTTCATTTTGGATTGACGGCGTATCACAGAAATAATCGTTTCACTGTAATATCGCTTTTCATCCATATTCTCATTTTTTGTCGCCTCGAAATCGCAAGACGATTCGCTGTAGAACGACAGGGCTTTTGATACGAAATAGATTATGGGATTGAACCAGTGTAGCGTGTTGGCGGCAAGCATCAACACTTTGGTCAGCAGGTCCTTTCGCTTAAAGTGTATGAGCTCGTGCCGGAACACAATGGCCAATTCGTCTACGGTCAGTTCCAGGTCGGGCAGCAGTATTTTGTGTTTTGCAATGCCCAGCAGCATGGGGCTGTCGACCGGTTCGCAAAACAGCAGGCCGATGTTTTTATCAATGCCCAGTTCGACTTTTGCCTGTGCAAAGGCATCCAGTATGCCAGTGTCGGTTATTGGCTTGCTCCATCTTTTCACAACCCGCACAAACTGCCTGTGCTTGACAAGGTGATAGACCAGCAGGGCAGCCGCACCAACCAACCAGATGATAAATACTATTTGTAATGCGCTAGGCTGTGGGACAGCCGCGCTGCCGGAGCTGTATGTTGCAACGGCTGAGGCCCCTTCACCGGATGCGCCGGCAAGTGCAGACGTGTCTGCGGCCCCAGTTGGGGATGGCTGCCTGATGGTGATCTCAAATACAGGCGGTATAAAGTGTGGACGATAAGGGATGAGGAATCCAATGACAATCACAATCCATGCAATGTACATGCCCTTTGGGTTTACATTTTTCAGCAAAGGGGTGGCCGCAAACAGGCCCAGTGCGGCAATCGTCATTGTTAACGTGCATTCTGCAAGCATCATCATAAATTGTTCCATACGCTTATTTCCTGTTCCCTTGTTTTTTGATCCAGTCGCCCAATTCTTCAAGCTCCGATTCGCTCAGCTTGTCGTTGCCCTTCAGTGCGTTGAGCAGGCTCACAATATTATTTTTGTGATAGCGGTCCACAAAATTTTCGGTTTCGTAACTCAAGTACTGCTCGCGGCTGATGACAGGGTAAAATTCCCGGTACCGTTGCTTTTGCCCGCCAACCCGCAAAAATCCGCGCTCGGTCAGCCGTGCGAAAAGAGAGACGAGGGTTTGTGTCTTCCATCCCCGCTCCTTCCCAATTTTCTCCATGATCATGGGTGTGGTTACGGGCGGTTCCATATCCCATATCGCATCCATGATTTCAAATTCTGTATCGGGCAACCGCTTTGTTTTCATTGTGTGCACGCTCCTTTTTAATACTACAAGACGTCTTGTTAAATAATACTACAACATGTCTTGTTACGTGTCAAGGCAAATAAAAAAAGATGCTCCGCAATGGGAGCATCTTTGTCAGAGTCCTAATATTATTCTGTTTCGCGCAGGCGTTCTACAAGGCTTTTTTTCTGTGTGCTCTTGAAGCAGACCAGCGGAATCACTACAGCCAGCACGATCATGACTGGTGCGATGATGCCAAACGGCAGCAACGAGAAGCTGTAGGATGCGGCCCACGATGTGGATACGGATTCCTGTATGACTGTGGATGCCACCAGTGTGGCCAGGATCAGGCTGACGACCAGCGATATCGCTGCGTAGCTGGTGCCCTCGAATACCAACATCTTTTTTAGCTGCGGTTTTGTCATGCCCACGCTTTCCAGCATGGCAAATTCGCGTTTGCGGGCAATGATGGCGGTCAGCATGGAATTTACAAAGTTGAGTATGCCAATCAGCGCCATGACCAGCCCCAGGGTGTATCCCATGATGACCTGCGCCAACACCTGCGCCTGGAAGCGTCCTTCGTATGTCAGCCGTGTGGCGACATACATATCGGGATACGCCTGCTCCAGTGCGGCAGCCAGCCGGTTCCGGCCCTCTGCGCCATCCGTTTGCATGAACGCGCTAATGGCGTCCGCGTCGGGGAAGCTCTGGCGGAAGGAACCGGTGTAGATCGCGTAATCGATCCCCAACTCGTTTTCGTCCGAATGCACGCTACCCCATACGGTTTCCACAGGCTCCATCATGGCCATCAGCTCATAAACCTGTCCGTTGATGGTGATGCTGTCGCCGACTGCATAATGTACGCTGCCATCGCCATTGTTGGCGAGCCCCAGCGCCATTACATAGCCGCCTGTGCGGAACTTGTCCTCGTCATATTCGCCCAGGTAGATATCGCCCATTTGCGCTGTATAACCATCCAGCCCGTATACGCTGACGGTTGTCTCGCCTGTGCGTTTGAGGGCAGTATATTGGCTGTACGCGTCTTCGTTGCTCTCTACCCAATAGTTTTGCCCGCCGTTTTCATCGTCATAATAGGCGGTCAGCTTTGCCAGGACGTCAGGATTGATCTGCTCTGTGCGTTCCATATAGTATACGGCCCCGGCTTGCTGCGCATCCGGCAACGCGGCGATATGCGCCAGCATATCCTGTGTGATGCCGCCTGTGCTGTCGTCGTATTTCTCATAATCGTTATTGACGGCGGCGTCGGCCATCATCACGTCGCTTCGGATAAAGTTGTTGACGTATGTATCCATATCATAGCTGTGCTGCATAACATAGAAGCTGTTCATCAGCATCAGGCCGAGTGCCACGGATATTACGACTGTGGCGGTGCGCTTCTTATTTCGTTTCAAATTATCAGATGCCATACTCCGCAGGCTTACGCGCCTGTTTGTCCTTTTGGTGTGCGCCTTGCTGTCGGCATCGCTGTCCACATATTTCATTGCGTTGACGGGGGATACCTTCCCCGCGATAGACGCCGGATTGGCGCAGGAGAGCAGCACGGTGACCAGAGAGAACAATGCCGAACCGATAAAGATCATCGGATGGAACGACAGTGTGGCGGCGGTGCCGAGCGACACCAGCATCACAGGCATGACCAGTGCCCCGACAGCATAACCGATCAACAGGCCAAGCGGGATGCCGATCAGGCAAAGCTTCATTGCCTGGGAGACCAGTATGCGGCCGATTTGCGGCCGGGTTGCGCCTAGTGTCTTGAGCAGGCCGTAGAAGCGGATGTTTTGCCCCACCGATATCTGAAAGATATTGTAGATGATCAGGTACCCACTGATCAGCACCATGGCGATGCCCATTATGATGATGAGCGTACCCTGCATGTCCGCCCCCACGGCGACGCCGGCGCCCAGCGCGGCCATGCTCTGGATCATGGAAAAACCGATGGTAAAGATGGTTGTGAACATGACGGCGGTCAGTATGATCGCGATGATGGCCACAAGGTTGCGTGATTTATTGGATTTATAGCTGCGGCCCGCTATTTTTGAAATAACAGACAAATTGTTGTTTTTGTCCATGGTCACCACGCTCCGTTCACAATGGGACGCGGCTGGCTGCGCACAGGCTGGTTGACCTTGCCGTCCTCGATGCGGATGATGCGGTCGGCCGCCTGGGCGAGCTCGTGGTTGTGCGTGATCATTACAATGGTCTGCGCGAACCGCTCGCCGCTCATTTTGAGCAGGCCCATCACCTCGCCTGTTGTCCTGCTGTCCAGGTTGCCGGTGGGCTCGTCCGCCAGGATGATGGACGGCTTGGTGGCAAGCGCCCGCGCAAGGGCCACGCGCTGCTGCTGCCCGCCCGA
>DHOD01000089.1:10874-11613 GCA_002407725.1 Christensenella sp. UBA5399
CGCGCTGCTGCTGCCCGCCCGATAGCGAGTTGGGCAAGTTGTTGACCTTGCTCTCCAGATGCAGCAGCGATATGATGCCGTCCACATACGCCCTGTCCACTTTTGCCCCGTCCAGTTGGATGGGCAGCACAATGTTTTCATAGACATTCAATATGGGGACCAGGTTGTAGTTCTGGAACACGAACCCGATCTGCCGCCTGCGAAACACCGTCAGTTTGTCGGGCGAGAGGCGCGAGAGCTCTATGCCCTCTACCTCCACAGTGCCGGATGTGGGTGTGTCCAGCCCGCCGATCATGTTGAGCAGTGTGGATTTTCCGCTGCCCGATGTGCCGACGACTGCCACAAACTCACCCTTTTCAATAGAGATATCCACACCGTCCAGTGCTTTTACAAGGCTTTCGCCCTCGCCATAGTACTTTTTCAGTTCTTTAGTTTTCAGAATGCTCATAGTTGTTTTCCTCGTTTCTGTTGTTGTGATTCCATGGTAAAGCAGAAACCTCGCAGGAATCTCACAGAAACCTTTCGAACTTTTTAAGGGTTTATGAATTTGGCAGAAAGACAGAGAATACGGCGCCTTCGCCCGGCAGGGATGTGAGTTTGATGTACCCGCCCTGCTTTTCAATGATCTCGCGCGCAAGGTACAGCCCGATGCCGATCCCCTCCTGTTGCATGGCGGATGGGGAACGATAGAAGCGCTGGAACACCTGTGCCAGTTCGTCCTCCCGGATGCCGGGGCCGG
>DHOD01000089.1:11734-13909 GCA_002407725.1 Christensenella sp. UBA5399
CCCGGATGCCGGGGCCGGTATCGCGGATATCGATTTTGGTAAAAAGCTCCCATTGCGCGCAAGCGACCTCAACGCTGCCGTGTGGCAGGGTATATTTGACGGCGTTGTCCAGTATATTAAACAATGCTTCCGCTGTCCATTTCCTGTCGTGCAGTGAATGGATATGGGGATCACAATCCACGGTGATTTCGATCTGTTTATCTTCTGCAAAAATGGCGACGCCGCTTACGGCCTGCGCCAGCGTTTCCAGAACAGAAAGGGGTTGCGGCGACAATTTGATTGCGCCGGTCTCCAGCCGGGAAGATTTGACCAGCGCCTGCATCAGGAAATCCAGCTTGGAAATTTGCGTGTCCATTTGCACCTGCAGCTCGGTTCGTTTGTCCGGGGGCAAAGAGCCGGAGGCAAGCGTATCGTTGAGCATACGGATGTTGGCGACGGGCGTTTTGACCTGGTGCGAAATGTCTGATATCAGCTGCTGTATTTGCGTGTGCTGAAGCTGGCTGGATTGCCGCTGGCTTTCCAGCACTTCGTATAGCCGTTTAAGCTTGGTATTGATTTTAGCGGAGAGAGTGTCGTCGTAAAAATTTTCGCTGTTGACAAAATTGCCGGCAATCATCCGGTCAAGCGTATCTTCGATCGACTGCGAAATACGGAGCAGTTTGCGCCGCTGCAGTATGGCGGTCACAGCCACCGCCACACCGGCGCATATGCAGATCACTGCAATATAAAGCTCATTCATTGCCTGCCCCAATCCACATGTACCCCATGCCGTAAATGGTTTTGATGTATGTATGGCCGGCTTGCTCAATCTTGCCGCGCAGGCGGCTCATGCCGGATGTCAGCGCGTGCTCGTCCACGAAGTTCCCTTCCGCATCCCACAGCTTTTCGAGTAGTGCCTGGCGCGTCAATACCGCGCCGGGATTGTGTACAAGCGCTTGCAGTATGCGGAACTCCAGCGGGGTCAGGCGGACGGGCGTATCGCCGCAACGGGCGGACATGCGTGAGAAATCCACATGCAGAAATCCATCGGTATAAACATCGCCGGCCTGCGGTGATGTGCGGTGCAAAAGCGCGGCGATTTTTTTGATGAATATGTTCAGTGAAAAAGGCTTTGTGACGTAATCATCCGCGCCGAGCGCGTATGCGCGGAGCGTATCCTGCTCCAGGTCGTTGGCGGTGAGGAATATAACGGGTGTCTGGCCTTGCGCGCGAAACCGACGGCACAGGTCGAACCCATTGCCGTCGGGCAGGTTGACGTCGATGATGATCAGGTGGTACGCCAGGGCGTTGAGCTGCCCCGCCTGTGCCGCGTTTGCGGCGCAGGCGACGGTATATCCTTCCGCTTCCAGGTTATACCGAAGCGTGGATAATAAGGTTGCGTCGTCCTCGACAATCAGAATATTGTACTTTGCCATGATTCTATTATATAACAAATTGGTCCGATACAACAGATAGCCGTGGACCGGAAATCACATGAAACAGGTGGTTGAATTTGAAATTCGCATTTCGTATTAAGATTGCTTTTCGTTTCCGTCCGAGAAGTACAGGTGGCCTCTCTCGGTACGGCATTTGTCGCATTTGTAATCGCATTCCGGATTTTTGCAATAGCAGATGCCGTCCAAAAAATACAGGTCCGCCTTGCACTTGGGGCAGAACGCGCTGCATTCGGTTTTTGGGGGTTGGGTTGATTGTGTCATAGAATATAGACCTCCTTATTTTTTGCGTGAAGTAAAACGGTATTGCGTAATAATCCCCGCGATAGAGAAAACGACTACAGGCAGTATGAGCGCCCACGACGGCGCGGAGGAGAACACACTGTTGGGGGCCAGCGTGGCAAATGGCTCCGCAAGCGTTGTGGTGCGAAGCACATCGGGGTTGATAACCAGCCCGATCAATATGCCTGCGGCGTAAACCATGGAATACGAGCCGAATATCGCGGAAAAAATGATGAGCAGGTGCTTTTTTGCCGCCAGTGTAAGCGCCCCGGCAACGACAAAGAATATCAGCCCGATCAGGAAAACATAGATGGTTTCCTTGCCCGCAAAAAACGCGGGATTCAGATCCCGCACAATATTGAAAATGAGCAGCCCAGCCATGCCGCCGGCGATGAATATACAAAACTTGATGAAGAAGAAAGACAGCAGCGCAAGCACGATGCCCGCAGCAAGCGCGACC
>DHOD01000089.1:14035-14976 GCA_002407725.1 Christensenella sp. UBA5399
CAGCAAGCGCGACCAGCCACGCGGCTTCAAACTCGGGCGCCGCCTCGGTGAGCAGGCCGTTCACAAAAAGGAAGCCCGTGACAAAAGCGTATATCAATATGGATATACGCAGGTAGCGGTACCCCCAGAAGCAATATAATATACCCAGTACAACGATGACGACCACCAGGACAAATGACAGTATACCTTCCAAATTCTCCTCCGGAAAACAAATGAAGCAAACAATTATTTTAACATTTATTATATCCGCAGGGCAGCCAAAAATCAACTGTATGTACGCAGGACGCTACCGGAGCGCCGGGGGAACAGGGGATAAATAATTCACAGAAGAGTATGAATTGATATTGTTTAAGGGGCGCTACATATGTTATAATTTGGCTCTGTAGAGGAGATGAGGGTATGAAGTTTACTTTTAAGGGCGGAATCCATCCGCTCAGTCGTATTCATGAGGGAAAAAACATGACAAGCTCTGCGCCGGTTACCGAAATGCCGCCGCCGGAGATTTTGAGCATACCCATGTCGCAGCATGTGGGGGCGCCCGCAAAACCGGTTGTCAAAGAAGGACAGAAGGTGAAGATGGGGCAGGTGATTGGCGAAGCGCAGGGGTTTGTGAGCGTACCGGTGCACGCCAGTGTTTCGGGCACCGTTAAAGAGATAAAAACCATTCCCAACATCAATGGAAAGCCGGTGGAGGCTGTGATCATTGAAAATGATTTCAAGGATAAGCAGTCTTTTTTGAAGCCGTGCAATTACGAAGCAATGACAAAGGAAGAGATCATTGCGCGCATCAAGGACGCCGGCAACGTAGGCATGGGCGGGGCGACATTTCCCACGCATGTAAAAGTATCGCCGCCCGAGGACAAGGCAGTGGATTTGCTGCTGGTAAACGGCGCGGAATGCGAGCCTTTTTTGACTGCCGACCACAGGATGATGCTGGAGCA
>DHOD01000010.1:0-2686 GCA_002407725.1 Christensenella sp. UBA5399
CCTTGCGTTTGCAAAAGAAAAAGCCCCCGGTTCGGGAGCTTTTTAAAAAAGGAGGAACCTGTCAGTGTAATAACCCTTTGATCACTTTTTCTATAAACACGGGCATCTTCTCCATGTTCCGCAGCATATCCTCGTTATAATCATCGTATGGCGTATGGATGATGTCCTGGTCGTTGACTGTAAACATACAAACATCGACGCCCCGTTCATAAAACGGCGCATGGTCGCTGCCGGGCGGCGGCGAGTTTTTGTATACTTTATTTGGAAATTCCGCATCGGCCTGCAGCAATTCGATAATCTTTCGTTCAAACGATTCCGGGCCGCACCAAACCTCCATAACGTCGCCCCGCCCTATCCCGTCGATATTGATCACAAAGGCAATCTCGTCAGGGTTCGCCTGCAACGCATAATGCCGTGATCCTTCCAGCCTGCATTCTTCCGCATCCATCAGCACCACGTCAACATCGCTCCCTATGTCGTTGTTTTTCAACAGTTTGGCCGTCTCTACCGCAACCGCTGCACCCGCGCCGTTATCGTATGCGCCTTTTGTATTGTACATGGTGTCATAGTGTGCGCAGAGAACAATTTTTTTATTTTTCTTTTCAGTTGATTTTAACGGCAGCACCAGATTGCATCCCCGCATATCACTTTGCGTATATGTATCCGCACAGCCGCTTATGCGCACTTGCTTTCCATCCTTCAGCAACGCTTTCAAAACGTCGTTGATATCACTCCCCAATATAAAATGCGGTTTTGCGCTGTTTCCTTCGGCAAGTGTCTGCGAGAGCACCCCGCCTTCCGGCCTTCCCGAAACATATGCCACCAACTTATTTTCTTGGAAAACCCCATATCTGTCCCATGCGTACATGTTCCATACGATATTCTTGCCAATAGGCCGCAACACCCCGGCAAATGTGCCGCTTCCGCTGCCCAGAAAGACTTCGCAATCCAATTTTCTTTTTTGTGGGGCTTCCATTGTCAGCATGTTTTTGCCGTTTGTTCCCCACCCGTCAAACGCAAACTCCATCCGGTACGCATCACAGGATATTTTGCGCAACGCATCAAAAAGCAGCGCCTCCGCTTTCAGCTTTTCGGCCGTGCCCACCGCTTTATATCCACAATCGATCAGCTCTTTCCAAAGTTTCTTCATTGCTCCACTCCGCACCATTCGCAAATCAGGCAGGCGTACGCCTTGACTGCGTCAATAAAATCCTTTACCCGTACATATTCGTTGGGCTTATGCGCATCCGATATGCTCCCCGGCCCCATTACAATGGTATCCATGCCGCCCAGGTTGGCAAAAAAACGTGCATCCGCACCGCAGGGCAGGCCCGTAGGCGTGGTCTCCCGGCCCGTCACAGCCGATACGCATTGCGCCGCCAGCATAGGGAACACGCCATCCGGTGACGTATAATACGGGCTGACATTGTGGTGCAGTTGCACATCGACCGGATGGTCCGCAAACCAACTGTCCGCCGCCTCGCACCGCCGCACCGTCCCCATAAACTCGCCCTCATAATCATACCCGTCCGGCAGGTATGTGAAGTTGACCAGCATCTTACACACATCCGGCAGTGTGATCGACCCATCTCCCGCTTCAATGTGCAGTATGGTCAACACGGGGCTTGGCAATATATCGCTTTTCCGTTGATTCCATTTTTTCTCCAATTCTGTCAGGCGATTCATCAAAGGCAACGCTTTTTCCAGTGCGCTTACGCCCTCCCATTTCAGGTTTCCGTGGGCGCTTTTGCCATACACGGTGATGACCGCTGCGTACGACCCCACGTGGGCGCTTGCAGGCTCCAGCATGTTCGGCTCCGTTACCAGCACGGCATCCGCCTTGTAACCCGCGTCAATGCAGGCCAGCGTACCGTTGCCGCCGCCCGCTTCTTCATCCACAACGCTTTCAAATATCACATCGCCCTTCAATCGCACGTCGTTTTCCTGAATGAGCCGCAACGCCGTGAGCACCGCCGCCATGCCGCCCTTTGTATCGCAGGCGCCCAGCCCAAATATGCTGCCGTCCTTTTCCACTGGCTCGAAGGGATCCGTCAGCCACCTTTCGAGCGCCGCCGGAAAAACCGTATCCATATGGGAATTCAGCAGGATGGACCTGCCCCCGCCCGTCCCCTTAAATACGGCAACTACGCAATCCCTGTCTTCATACGTATGGCCGCCGTTAAACTCCTTGTACTTCGCGGCAAGTTTTTGCGGATCCGGCCGTATCAAACTGATTTCACAATCCAGCTTTTCCAGGTAATCCACGACCACCGCCTGCCCATTTTTTTCATGATAATCCGTTGTGTCACGCGCAACCAGTATTTTAAGCAAATCGACAGCCTGCACAGCCCATTCCCGCTCACCTGCCGAAAGCCTTTTCAAAATATCCATATCCAAACTCCCACGGTATATGATATGGGGGAAGCACGCGCAATCCGCCCGCTTCCCCCGTAGCCCGTCTTATTTTTCTTTCGCAATCTTGTGCAACTCGTGCATCGTGTTCCTGACCTGTGAACGCTTATTCATTGACGTCCTGACCTGGTCGATCAGCACAGCGAGAATAACCACCAGGCCGGATATAACCATCATATAGTACGAGTCCACATCCAGCAGGCTCAACCCGTTGCTGAGCACGCCCAGCAGCACCGAGCCCAGGATCGTGCCCAGGATCGTACCCGACCCTCAC
>DHOD01000010.1:2814-5115 GCA_002407725.1 Christensenella sp. UBA5399
GGATCGTACCCGACCCTCCCGACATTGCCGCGCCGCCTATGACAACCGCCGCAATGGCGTCCAGTTCAAATCCTTCGCCAATTTTCGGCAGGCCCGATCCTATACGGGCCGCCTGTGTAACAGCAGCCAATCCGCAGATCAACCCGCTTAGCATGTACACGGAAAGCTGCACCCTCCGCACCTTGATGCCCGCCAGCTTAGACGCCTCCGGGTTGCCGCCTATGGCGTACACATGCCGTCCAAAGACAGTCCTGCGCAATACGATATACGCAAGTACCGCAACAATAATTAAAATCACCGTAGGTACGGGGATCACGCCGATATACCCCTGGCCGATCAATTTAAACTCCTGCGGAAGGTCGTAGATTGGGTACGCGCCCGTGTAAATGTAACCCATGCCACGGAGAATTGTCATTGTACCCATTGTGGTGATAAACGCCGGCATATTGAGGAAAGAAATCAGCAAACCGTTGGCCGTACCCGTAATCAGGCCAACCAGTACGCCGACCAGCACCGCCACCGCCACCGGCAGGTTATAATCCTTCATACAACTGGCGCATATGATTCCGGCAAATGATATGATGGAACCAACGGAAAGATCGATGCCGCCCGTAATGATGACAAATGTCATCCCGATTGCAATCAACGATATAATGGAAATCTGGCGCGTGATGTTCAGCAGGTTCTCCACCGTCATAAAAATCTCGGTGGCAAACGCAAATATCACAACCATTACAATCAGCGCAATAACCACTGCAAACTCGCGGTTTCCCGATATTTTTTTCAGTATGTTATTCTTATTCATTTTTTTCGTCCCCCATTGCATAGAGCAGCATTTTTTCTTCCTCGGCATCCTCTCTGTCCATAACCGCTACGATACGCCCCGCGGCAATAATGGCAATCCGGTCGCATACTTCCAGTATCTCGTTCATGTCGGAGGACGCAATCAGCACCGCCGCGTCTCCCTTTACAATTTCTGAAATCAACTCGTAGATCTCCGCCCTGGCGCCCACATCGATGCCCACTGTGGGTTCGTCCATCAGGAATATCTTTGCCTCCCGCGCCAGGCTGCGCGCAAGGATTACCTTCTGTTGGTTACCGCCGCTCAGCACGCTTACCTGTGTTTGCAGCGACGGCGTCTTCACACGCATTTTTTCCACATAGCTATCTGCATCCGCTTTTTCTTTTTTCTCATTGATAAAAGAGGCTTTGGCGTACTTTTTTTCATTTCCCAGCGAGGCGTTTTGCCTGACCGACATCTGCATGACCAGCCCCTGGCGCCGCCTGTCCTCGGGCGCATACACCATCCCTTTGTCCATCCTGTCCGTACTGGCGCTATGACTGATATCCGCACCAAACATTTCTATGGTTCCAGTCAACAGCTTATCATACCCGGCAATGGCCCGGAGCGTCTCTGTTTTTCCTGCCCCATTCAGGCCGTATAGCCCCAGCACTTCCTTGTTTCTAAGGCTCAGATCCACATATTTTATGATTTTTGCAGTCGACACGCCATCCAGCCGCAGCACCTCGCCGCCATGTTCTTCCGCCTTCCTGTTGCCCACTTCCAGCTTTTTTCCTACCATATATGTGACGACCTCTTCGTTGGAAACATTGCCCGCATCCAGCGTCGTGATATACTTGCCGTCGCGCAATACTGTAATCCGGTCGCATATCCCGAGCACCTCGTCGATATAATGCGAGATGTAGATAACCGATACGCCCATATTCTTGAACCGTTCGATCGCTTCAAACAGTTTTTTTGCTTCGTTCATTGTCAATGCAGCCGTAGGCTCGTCCAGCAGGATCACTTTGGGCTCGGTAGACATAATCCTCGCGAGGTTTGTCATTTGCTGGTCGGCAAGGCTCAGTTCCCCCATACGTTGCTTGGCCATCAAGTGCTTCAGCCCCAGCCTTTCCAGCAAGGCATCCGTCTCTTTGTTCATTTTCTTTTCGTCCGTCCACACACCTCCCATTTTGCTGGGAAGCCTGTACATCATAATATTCTCCGCCACGGTCATATTCGGCAAAATGCTAATTTCCTGATGCATCACCTGAATCCCCGCTTTTTGCGCATCCGATGGGTTCATGATATGCACGGTACCGCCATCGACAGCAATACTGCCCTCATCCGCGTGGTAAACGCCGCACAAAATCTTGATCAGGGTGGATTTTCCCGCGCCGTTTTCTCCCAGCAGAGCGTGGATCTCGCCCTTTTTCAGCCGGAGGGTGATATCGTCATTTGCGACGATGCCGGGGAATTCCTTGGTAATATGAAGCATTTCAATAATATAATCTTCCATA
>DHOD01000010.1:5138-6009 GCA_002407725.1 Christensenella sp. UBA5399
TTCCCGCGCCGTTCTCGCCGACCAAACCATGCACCTCGCCGCGCTCTACCGCAAACGAAACGTCATCCAGCGCCAAAACCCCAGGAAACACTTTACTAATATTTTTAAATTCCAATGCTGTTTCTGCATTTATTTGACTCATATCCGGTTCTGCCTTTCAATATTTACACCAATCCCGTTTATAGCAAATTGATTAATTTCCTGTATGATAAATGATTTGTAACTGTAATTTTTTCAAAATTGCCGCGGCCTTTGCCGAGGGTGGGGCAATCGCCCACCCCCGCACAAGGTCCGCATTTTCATAAAGCTTGTGCCGCTCTTATGAATTATGCATTGTCTACGTTGTCAATCGTGATTGTCTCAACTTCTACCTCGATCAGCTCTTCTACAGGCTGCCCGTTGAGTATGTTCATCATAACCTCTATGCCGGTTGCGCCCAGCAATTTCGGCTTCTGCGCAATACTGGCCTTCATGGGCGTATCGCCTTTGATCGCCGTACGCGCTTCTTCCGTCGCGTCAAAACCGATGACAACCGTATCCATGTTCTTGGCCTGTACAGCCTGCAACGCGCCAAGCGCCATCATGTCGTTCACGCCGAATATGCCGCCTAAGTCCGTTTCCTTCTGCAGTATGTTTTCCGCAACCTCAAGTCCTTTTTCCCTCTGGGATTCCCCACTCTGCACCGATACGATCTCGATGTCAGGGTATTTTTCCGCCAGTGTTTCTTTAAATCCGTTTTCGCGGTCAATTAAGGGGGTGATTGTGGGGTTGTTGATAATCGCAACCGTACCTGCACCGCCAAGCTCTTCGCCCATAAACTCTGCCGCCAAAACACCGCCCAGGTAGTTATCGGACGCAATGTGGCTCAGCA
>DHOD01000010.1:6161-16794 GCA_002407725.1 Christensenella sp. UBA5399
ACGCAATGTGGCTCAGCACTTCGCCGCCGCCTGTCGCCGCTATGTCAATGGTAATCAGCGGAATGCCTGCGTCGTTGACCATCTTGATTTCGTCTGCCGATGCTTCCGAATCAATCGGAACCACAATGATGCCGTCCACACCGCGGGCGATATAGTTTTCAAGTTGCTTTGTCTGCTCAGCAAGGTCGCCGTCCGGGTCCTGCATGATGATCTCTATGCCCAGCTCGTCCGCTTTTTCCTGCAGGCCAACTTCCATATCCGTATAGAACTCAAAACCCCTGCTCCAGTTGGAAAAACCGATTGTGATGGTGTCATCGGACTCAGCCGCAGGCTCCTCTGCCGCAGGTTCCTCTGCTGCGGGCTCTTCGGCTGCGGGCTCTGCCGCAGTTGTTTCTTCTGCCGCCGCCGGCTCCGGGTCGCTGCTCGTTGCGGGCTGCGCCGTACATGCCATCAACAATGCGGATACAAGCACAACAACAATAACTACTGATAATAATTTTTTCATTCTTTCTCTCCTTATCATTTTCTATTACAACGGTAATAAATTACCATTTGATACGATCGTTCCGATTCTCAGTAAAAACGTTTTCATTTTATTGCTTTGCTTTGATAGGCTTCACCCCCATTTTATGTGACGCAGGTTCTAACCCACGGAGAGAAATACTCGTACATTTGCGCCGTTTTGGCCTTGCGCCTCTATCACTCTATTCTATCCATCATCACAGCCGCTTCATCGCCGGCGGCTGCGGTTGACACATGGTTCAGGCCTTTTGGGCCAGCCATTTCACAATATTCGTCCACAATGTTTTGTATATTTTGCTTTCACAAAACTCTTTCGGGCACCAGTGCGGCGCAACATCCATTGCATACCCAATCGAACGCCCTTTTCCATATTCCATCACAGATATGACCGGATCGCCATTATACTCCAGTATCACCTCGGCGCTATCTTTTACGCCGGCGGCCCTGTTGTACCCCAATATGCGCGGCAGGCTTTTACCCAGGCCCTCAAATATTTTATGCTTTCTGGGATCAAGCTGCATTTCCACACCCTGGGGAAGCTCCACCCTGTCGTCATTCTTTTGAAAATTCACCGGCAGGGCCGCCTCCACAGGCGTATCATTGTATCGGCCCTTGCCCTCTATCCCCATAAATGACATGTATCCGCCTGCCATGCAAAGTCCCCCGCCAATCTCCACATATTTTTTCAATATTTCTAATTTATTGGGGGTCGGTTCATGCTGTAAAAACGTTTTCGCAGGCAGCAAGAAAGTATTGGCCCCGCAGTCGCTTATGATCACGCAATCGTATTTGTTTTTCAATTCCTCCGCCGTATCCGGAAACTGCTCCTGGACCATGTGGCACGGCATGTGGGTAAACGCAATCTCATCCGTAGAAAGAGCCGCTTCAATGTACGCCGTCCCCACTTCATATGTGCTGTACGAGAACGTATCCGCCCCCTTTGTCTCGACGATCTGCATTTGCCACGATTCCCCAACCAATAATACCGATATTTTCATACCATACTCCTTTTTGTCATTTGTTTTCTGTATCGTTTTATTATTTATACTATTCTCCAATAAAAACGTAGACGTTTTTATTCCGCGCCTTTAGCGCAGGGTTCATTACGCTTTTTGACGTAATGAACCGGATAAGCCGTGCAATGCTAAATCCTGCAAAACGACATATCGTTTTGCACCCGCATTTCATGCGGGAATAGAAAAGTAGTTTTTCTGCTTTTCTATTGGATATTAGTATTATTGATATCCACAATAGACCCGCGTTCCATGATGCTCACATTCAATACGTCTTTTGCGTCTATATTTTTTCCTTTTAACGCCGAGAAAAGCTTCTCTGCTGCAACAACGCCCATCTCGACCATCGGCCTTGCCACAACCGTAATGCCATTGTCCACAAAACTGGCCAGTATATGGTCGTCAAACCCCACAAGGGAGATATCCTTGCCCGCCACAAGGCCTTCGTCCTTAAGCGCCTCAATACAGCCTATGCACAGCAGGTTGTTTGTCGCAAACACAGCGGTCGGTTTATTCTCCATGGCCAACAGCTTTTTCATGCCGTCGTACCCTGTCTCCCTGTACCAGTCGCCATGCACAACATAATCGTTATTCACGGAAACGCCGTATTCCTTCAATGCCTGCTCGTACCCCATATAACGTTCCTGTCCAATGTTGAATGTCAGCTCGCCGATGATGATCCCTACATCCCTGTGCCCCTTTTCCATCAGCAGTTTTACGATCTGGTAAGACCCGCCAAAGTTGTCGATCACCACGCCGGGCAGCCCGGATGCCGTGATGTACCTGTCCACCAATATGATGGGCTTGCCAAATTGCTTATACACTTCGGTATTCACACATGCCGGCACCACGATTGCCCCATCTATAATCTTTGCCAAGGGGCCTGTAAAAAGTTCCGCTTCCTTCTCTTTTTCAGAGTTGGATGCATACACAATTGTTGTATAACCCCTGTCGCTCATGACCTCCTCGACGCCATGCACCACCGAGGTGTAGTATTCATTGATGATATCGGGAACCACAACCAGTATGTTTTTTGTACGCCCCTTCACCATAGAGACAGCAATGCTGTTGGGCACATAGTTTAACTGCTGCGCCGCGTCTTTTACCCTTTTTCGGACTTCGTCGCTGACCCTGTCCAAATCGTTCATCGCACGCGATACCGTCGATATCGATACGCCCGCCTGCTTTGCAACATCTTTTATTGTTGCATGCTTTTTCATAAGCCACCTGTTTTCTGTAATGTTATATATAAATAGATTTTTAACTAAATCACCAGCAAGCCAATGCACGCTTTGGCGCGCTTCGCCACTTGTTGTTCTGTCATGTAATTGCAAAGTTGATTGGTTTTATCGAAACGTTTTTACAAAAAGAGCATACCATCTTCGCCAGGCATTGTCAAGAATATATTTTTGTGAAAGCCGGACTTTCATATATCATATAGCCAAGCCACTATCTGCGCCTGCAACATACCCTCCGCATTTATCTTACGCAAATCGCCTCCCTGATAATTTAGTCAACATCGCGAATTGGTATTGAGCCTGATACATTTATGTTATACAATGGAAGATGTATAATTACATCAACCTACAATAGGAGAATTACTTATGATCAAGGTCAACCCAAATTTCAGCAAGCTAATGGGCAGCTACCTTTTTTCGGAGATCGCAAAAAGGGAAAGCGCCTTTATTGCCGCACATCCTGACGCACAGGTCATCAAGCTTGGGATCGGCGACGTCACCATGCCGCTTGCGCCTGCCGTTGTGGACGCCATGCAAAAGGCAGCCGCCGAGCTGGGCCGGGCGGAAAGCTTCCGCGGCTATGGCCCCTACGAAGGATACGCATTCCTGCGCGAGGCAATTGTAGCAAACGATTATGCGGCACGCGGCATGGATATTGCCGCCGACGAGATTTTTGTTTCGGATGGGGCAAAAAGCGATACGGGAAGCTTTCAGGAGCTTTTTTCGACAGACTGCACCGTAGCCGTAACCGACCCTGTATACCCCGTATATGTGGATACCAACGTCATGGCGGGGCGCACGGGCGCATATGACGATTCCGCCATGGGGTATGCGGGTATTGTGTACCTGCCCACCACCGCCGAAAACGGATTTGTACCGGAAATCCCTGCCGGCAAGGTGGACCTTGTGTACCTGTGTTCGCCCAACAACCCGACCGGTACCGTGCTCAGAAAACCCGAATTGCAGCAATGGGTGGACTGGGCAAACAAGACAGGCGCGGTCATCCTGATGGATTCCGCTTATGAAAGCTTTATCACAGAGGATGATGTCCCCCACAGCATTTTTGAAATCGAAGGCGCCAAAACCTGCGCCGTGGAATTTCGCAGCTTCTCTAAATCGGCCGGGTTCACCGGCACGCGCTGCGCCTATACCGTTGTACCCAAGGAGCTGATGGGCGTGGATGCAAGTGGCGCGGCGGTATCCTTGAACGACATGTGGATGCGTAGGCAGTCCACCAAATTCAACGGTGTTTCGTATGTGATCCAGCGCGGGGCCGAGGCCGTATATTCCAAAGACGGCAAGGCGCAGAACGCCGAAATTATCGCCGGGTACCTCAGCAATGCCAAAATCATCAAGGCAGGGCTTGAGGATATCGGCCTGGAAGTATATGGCGGTGTGAATTCGCCCTATGTATGGCTTAAAACGCCGGGCAACATGAAAAGCTGGGACTTCTTTGACAAGCTTTTGGCAGAGGCGAATGTCGTAGGTACGCCCGGCAGCGGATTTGGCAGCAAAGGCGAGCATTATTTCCGCCTTACGGCCTTCAACACCGAAGAGAACACCAAGAAGGCAATTGAAAGAATCAAACAACTGAAATTTTGAAAGGTGAGGTATATTTTTATGAAACTGGCATTTGTAGCGGCGGCGGATTGTCCGCACGTGGTCAAGCTTGTAAATTCTATGGAACAGCGTGGCAACAGCGTCACATTGTATTCTCTGCCCGACCAGAAGGATGCGAATAGCGAAATCAACGCGCAGGTAAACATTGTATACCTTGCAGTGCCCCGGGCGCAAAACGGCTTCAAGAAAAACATCAAGCAATTGCAAGGCGCGCTTGCATCGGGTGGATTTGATGCGGTATGCGCATTTGACATGCCCACATACGGGCTGATGGCCGCAAAGGCAAAAGCACAAAGGCTGCTGCTGATATCCAGCGGGCTGGATGTTTACAATTGTGAAAAGGACGGCACAAAATCACAGATCAAAAAAAGCATCAAAGCGGCCGGCGCCGTCTGCGCAACCGCCCCCAACGTCATCACCAAAATCAAGGAATACTACAAAAAGGACGATAAAGCATTCTTCGTCACGCCGTTTGGTGTGGATATGGAAAAATTCGTTAAAAAAGAAGTCACAAAAGGCGATATACCATATATCGGGTCTATTAAATTTTTGGAGCCGGGCAACGGCGTAGATGTCGTCATCAGCGCTTTCGCAAAAATGCTTCATAAATCCGAAACCGACGCCATCCTGAAAATTGTAGGCAGCGGGTCGTTGGAATCCGCCCTGAAGGATCAGGTAAAGCGTCTTGGAATTGAAGAAAAAGTGGAATTTACCGGTTACGTAAAAAATGCCGATATGCCCGATGTAATCAATACAATGGATGTTGTTGTGCAAATGACCCCCACCGAGTGCTTCGGCGTTTCCGCGGTGGAAGCAATGGCATGCGAGGTGCCTGTCGTATCGTCCGACACTTTCGGCTCCAGCGAATTTATGCTGGAGAGCGTGACAGGGTATCTTGTTAAGGCCGGCAACGAAGAAACCTGCGCCAATCGGATGACCGACCTGATCGAGAACAAGGATGCGCGGGAGCGTATGGGCAAGATGGCACGGGAGGATGTTCTTCCATTGTATGCCCTGCCGGCATGTATCGATAAATTTGAGCAAGCGGTCAAAAGCGTAACGGGTAACGCCGTTTAACCCTGGCGCCGTCGGTTTAATAAAGAATAGCGGATAATTTCTTTATTTTGTATGTGCTGGAATATCCAGTGTGGTTTCTCAAATGACTGCATGAATGTCATTTGCAAGAAGTTGTTATGCGCTATACAATGGCCGTACGCGGGCCATTCGCTGCGATAAATCGATTTAACGAGGTTGAGGGATTTGTATTCAAGGTTACTGAAATTAGTCACGGCAATAGAGAACAACAGTATCTTTTCCTCAATTAAAAAGGGATTTATTCTGATTATCCCTGTTCTTCTCATCGGTTCGCTTTCGCTGATGGTCCTGAACCTCCCGATTGATGGATACCGCGCAGCACTGGAAGAGCTGGGCGGGGGCGTGCTGTTTACCATACTGATTTACCTGTACGATACCACATTTGGATTTCTTTCCGCATATATCGTGCTCAGCATCAGCTATTATTATTCCTTTACATTTGAATCACGCAATTACGCACTCCGAATCATGGCAATGCTTGCCTCGTTTGGGTGCTTTGTCGCGACATTTGGCGCGGCGACTGGCGAGATGGGTATTGGCGATTTTGGTCCCACCTCCGTTTTCACCGCCATTATATGCTCCATCGTGGGCACGCGGTTGTTTTTTGCCCTGTGCGAGTTGTTGCTAAAAAAATTCAATTTCAAGACGGTGGCTTCCGATGTGCATTACAAGAGTTCTATATCGGCCACCATCCCGCTGGCCCTTTGCATCGCCGCTTTCATTGGGCTGAACCTCCTCATCAAGGAGGTGTTTGGCGGCGAGAACCTAAACCAGCTGATTTCCAACGGCATCGCTTCGCTTTTTGTCAACACAAACAGCGGACTGGCCAACGGTGTTTTGTATGTATTCATACTCAACCTGCTTTGGGTTTTTGGCATCCACGGCGGCAACGCGCTGGAGCAGGTTGCACGCGATGTGTTTGTGCCCGGCAACGAGGACCCCACGGTCATCGTATCCACAACGTTTATAGATAATTTTGCTGTAATCGGCGGATGCGGCGCAACTATCTGCCTGCTTTTTGCAATGTTCTTTTTTGCAAAAAGCAAGAGCAACCGGCAACTGGCGTATTCATCGGCTCCGACGGCCATATTCAATATCAATGAAATGTTGGTTTACGGTTTCCCGCTTGTGCTCAACCCCATTATGCTGATACCGTTCATCACTGTCCCCATTGTTTCGCTGCTGATCGCATACGCTGCAACGATTCTCGGCTTCATCCCCATCACGGTCGATACGGTCACATGGACCACGCCGCCGTTTTTCAGCGGCTACGCGGCAACCGGCACAGTCAACGGCATCATTGTCCAGGCCATTATCATTGTGGTTGGCATGTTTATTTATACGCCCTTCCTGCGCCTGTCGGAACGGATGCAGCAAAGCCGTGAAAAACAGCTCCTCGAAAAAATGGAGGAAACCTATAAGGTCAGCCTGTCCACCGGCGACCACTACAACATCCTGGACAAGCAGGACGACGTGAGCGCCCTTGCCAAATCAATGCTGATGCAGCTTCGCACAGACGTTGCGGGCTCCAAAATCAAACTATTTTACCAACCGCAGGTGGACGCCGACAAAGGCGTGATCGGCGCCGAAGCCCTGCTCCGGTGGAGCTATGCGGGCGAGCGGATTTTCCCGCCGCTTATCATCAAACTGGCGGTGGAAGACGGATTCTTCAACGAACTGACCCACTGCATACTGCGGCGCGCCTGCAAGGACATCCAGGTGCTGCGGCAAAAGACCAAGCGCACGATCAAAATCTCCGTCAACATCACAGTCGACCAGCTCAACAACCCGGATTTTGTTGAAATGGTTGTGGATATGGTCAAAAAATATGGCGTGACGGGCAACCTTGTGCTGGAGGTCACAGAGGAAACCTCTATCATTTACTTCGACCATATATCGCAGAACATAGACCGGCTGCACGAGAACGGCATCGGTATTGCGGTGGATGACTTCAGCATGGGACAAACATCGCTTAAGTACCTGCAGAGCAACCATTTTGACCATGTCAAGCTGGACGGCTCGCTTGTGCGCCAAATCACCGAGAACCTGCGGAGCAGGGATATCATCCATTCCATCATCCGGCTGGGCAAACGGCTGGGGTTCGATATCATCGCGGAATATGTGGAAAATGAAGAAATCAAGGAAGCGCTGCTGGCGCTGGGGTGTAAGCTGTACCAAGGCTATCTTTACAGCCCCGCCGTTCCCGTTGAAGAGTATGCGCAATTCTACAAGGATTTCAACAGCAAATACATTCCCCCTGCAGAATAATTTCACAAATTATCTATTGCATTTTATACCGTTTATGCTATAATATTCTTTGCGACTTTAGGAACGCACCCACGCAAATTGGCGGGCGATTGCCTGAAAGAGTGCATAAGATAAGCGGTTTACAGCTTTTGAGATAGCGAGGTGAAAGTAATGAAAGAAGGAATACATCCTCAGTACGGCGAATGCACGGTAAAGTGCGCTTGTGGCGAAACATTCACCACCGGTTCGGTTAAGCCGGAAATGAAGGTTGATATATGTTCAAAGTGCCATCCCTTCTTCACAGGCAGGCAGAAGCTTGTGGATACCGGCGGGCGTGTTGACAGGTTTAAGAAAAGATACGGTATGGAATAATTTCCGTATCACTATGGATTGCATGACAGACCGTATTTGTGTATACATTTGCGGTCTTTTTTCTTAACAATTATTTGATGATTGAGGTATAGGATGAAAAAAACCAACATAGGCGGCCAGGGGGTTTTGGAAGGCGTCATGATGCGGTCTGAAAAATATTCCGCCATTGCTGTGCGGCGCGAGCCGGGCAACATTGTCACACAGAAAAAAGACGTAAATATGCTCAAGACCAAGTACAAGATACTGGGCGTCCCGATCATACGCGGTGTTGTAAATTTCGTGGAAATGCTGATATCGGGCGTCAAAACCATCACAGATTCGGCGCGCATGTACGATCCTGAAATGGCTGAGGACGAAAAACCCAGCAAGGCGGAGGAGTTTATCGCCAAAAAAACAGGCAAGGATTCTATGGACGTCGCCATATTTTTTGCCGTCGTGTTTGCCCTTGTGCTGGCGGTGGGGCTCTTCTTTATACTCCCCAACCTGATCACGGGCTGGATCACGCCCTACATCAACGTTCCCATATTAAAGAACCTTGTGGACGGCCTGATCCGTATATCTGTGTTTATCATCTATATGGCGGCCATCACCAACATGAAGGACATCAAGCGGCTGTTTGGTTACCACGGTGCTGAGCACAAAGTCATCAACTGTTACGAGCACGACATGCCGCTGGATGTAGAGCACGCGCGGCAGTCTTCGCGGTTTCACCCGCGGTGCGGCACCAGCTTTTTGTTGATTGTCATGATCATCTCCATATTGATCTTCTCGCTGCTAGGGTGGAGCGACAACTGGCTGATACGCATACTGCTCCGGCTTGCCATGCTGCCCATTGTCGCGGGCGTCTCGTACGAGGTGCTCAAATTTCTGGGGCGGCATGAAAACCTTGCCGTGCGCATACTGCGCGCCCCCGGTATGGCGCTGCAGCATCTCTCTACGCGCGAGCCGGACGACAACATGATCGAGGTTGCCCTGGTGGCCTTCCAAATGGCGGAAGGCGAGCGCAGCGACGAGGAAATTGAAGCGCTTGTGAAAAAGTATTCCCACGAAATCCCGCCGGAAGAACAGATCGAAAGCAAGCTGGCGGAGGAAATCTCAAAAGAGATATGACGATAGGCGAAAAATATAAAGAACTGGCCCACGCCCTCGCCCCTACCGGCGAAGGCGAAGCGGAAGCCAGAACCATTTTAGCGCATGTTTGCGGCTGCGACTTCGGCAGCCTGTACCTGCGCTTTTTGGATACCTGGACGTCCGATGCCCAAACAGACAGTATTGTACAGCAGCGCCTGGACGGCATGCCCCTGGCGTACATACTGGGCGTCAAGCCTTTTTATGGCAGGGAATTCAGCGTGGACAGCCGCGTACTGATCCCCCGGTACGATTCCGAGTGTGTCGTGGAGCGCGCGGTAGCGCTTGCGGATGCGGACAATGCAAGAACGGCCCTCGACCTGTGCTGCGGCAGCGGCTGTCTTGGCATCACATTGCTGCTGGAAAGCGGCATAGAGGAACTTTATTTAAGCGACATCAGCGCAGAGGCGCTCGATGTCGCGCGCGCCAACGCCAGGAAGCACAACATTTCATCCACCTGCCATTTTATTGAAAGCGACCTGCTTGACCGTGTGGATGCGCATGTGGACATCATACTGTGCAACCCGCCGTACATCAGCGAGGCCGACTACCGGGCGCTGGACGCGCAGATGCGGGATCACGAGCCTGCCCTTGCCCTGCTCGCGGCAAATGACGGGTATGCGTTTTACCAAAGGCTGATTCCGCAGCTTGGCGCACACCTGAACCCGGGCGGCTGCGTTGTGCTGGAGACAGGGGACACGCAAGCAGAGACTGTGGCCGGGATGCTGGCAGGCGCCAATTTTATTGACGTCGGGCAGGGATGCGACATTGTGGGGCGTCCACGCTTTGTCTGGGGGCGGTTGCCATGAACATACAGTTGACCGCAAACGCAGGTGTATTTGTAGCAACGGACAACGGAACCACCATACTGGTCGATGCGCTCCATAAAAAAGGGACCCGCTTTTTTTGCGGGGTGGATGACCGCCTGCTCGACGCAATCATAGAAGGCGCGGGCGCGTTTTCGCACATAGACTTCATGCTGGTCACCCACGACCATCCCGACCATTATGATGAAGAGAGCGTCGCCGCGTTTGCGCAGCTTCATCCAGAGACTGTTATATTGACCCCCACGATGATTGCAGGGATCAATATCGTCCACCCGGGCAGCAGCGACGGTGTGTACTGCCGTGGCAATACCGCCATCCGTTACGGCCGATTGCAGCACGAAGGCGCACAGTATACCGATGTCGTCAATTACGGATATATGCTGGACGACGGCAACGGCGCACTGCTGTTTTTGGGCGACGCGCAAGTGGACCAGGCGGCCATACACGGGTTTGTCGGTAATGAAACGGTTCGGGCCGCTTTCCTCAACTTCCCTTTTGCGGCACTGGCCCGCGGGCGCAACATCATCCGGGATGCCATCCGGCCCGACCGGCTGACCCTGCTGCACCTGCC
>DHOD01000149.1:0-13193 GCA_002407725.1 Christensenella sp. UBA5399
TCAAGGATTGGGGGGCACGCCACCACCGGCAAGTCCACATTCCTCAAGATGGCCGCCATCAACGCCCTCCTCGGCGAGACACTCGCCACCTGCACCGCCAAAGAATATCGCGCCGGTTTTTTCCATATCATGACCTCTATGGCGCTGCGTGACGATATGCTGGCGGGGGAGAGCTATTTTATCACTGAGCTTAAATCCTTGCGGCGCATGCTGGACGCCACAATCGATGCGGGGCTTCCCTGCCTGTGCATTGTGGACGAGGTGCTGCGCGGCACCAACACCGGTGAGCGCATTGCCGCCTCTTCAGCGCTGCTCCGGCGTTTTGCAAAATCGGATTGCGTCTGCATTGCCGCTACCCACGATATCGAGCTCACATACATACTGGGCGATATTTTTACCAACGTTCATTTTACCGAAGCAATCTCGGACGGGAGCATGCAGTTTGACTATCTGCTGAAGCAGGGGCGCTCAACCAGCACCAACGCAATCAAGTTGCTCTCTGTCATGGGATATGACCCCGGCATTGTAGAAAGCGCAAACAGCCTGCTCGACCACTTCCGTCAGGAAGGGAAATGGATTTGAAGTTTGCGCCAGAGTGTCAAAAAATACCATTTGAGAAAATCTAATCCCCTCATAGACTTTTAACTTCCGGGGGAATATTTTGGAGGTATGATATCATTGTGTGATAATTTTTAATGTCTCCGGCAACGCAAGAGCATTCTGTTCCTCGTACGTCCCTGCTTTTAAGGGAATTCTTAAAACCGTAGGTTCAAGGTAAATTCCGAAGGAATAGAGGGCACCCTGGGGTGTTAAGTCGCCGAAGGCGAAACTAGTATAATCCGCCGGAGGCACATTGACCCTAAAGGAATACCTGTAAGCTACCAAAGATACTCCGCACACCCTGTCTATCGTTTTCGGTTAAACCACTTTATCAACGCTTAAATGGCTTTAAAACCCACATTCATAAGGTACCTTAAAAATAATTGTTGACATTGTGAGGCAAGCGTTTTATAATAGCCTTAGTTAGGTACCTAAAATCCATTGAAAGGAGCTTAAAATTATGAGCAATGATTTATTTGCAGAATTTGCGGCGACAATGCACCTGATGCGCAGGGCCATGGGCCAGAACGACCCGCGGCGCGCCGTCCACCAGGGGCAGGGCAGGCTGCTGGCCGTTATTGCTGAAATGCAGCCCACCAACCAAAAGGACCTTGTGGATAGGCTTGACATACGCCCGTCCTCACTGAGCGAGCTGATGGGAAAGCTGGAACAGAAAGGGCTGATCGCAAGAAAGCAGGACGAGAACGACAAACGGAACTATATTGTGACACTGACGGATGAGGGCACGCGTATGGCAGGGCAGGTTGCCGAACAGAGCAAAGAGTTTGAGGAAAAACTGTTTGGCGCGCTGACACAGGAGGAGCGCGTGCAACTGAAGGGCCTTTTGGAAAAGCTTAACGTCGCATGGCAGTCACTTGCCGAAGAGCAGGGCGCATGCCGCCACGCGCATGCAAATCCACCGTTTGGCATGGGCGGCCACGGCCCACACGTCCCCGAAAGCAGGATGCGTATGCGCGGTTTCCCGTGCACCAAGGAAAGCGGGGGATGGTGATGATTTCAACGTTGATCATGTTATTTCAGTTGATCAAACACAATCTCGGGTTCTATGACGAGGAGCCACAGGCTGCTTAACACAAAACGCACGAGGCTGTTTCAGCCTCGTGCGTTTTTATCTTTACTCCCGGTTCTGTTCCGCCACGCCCTCAAGCAGCGCATATAGCTCCGGTATCGCCCGGTTCAGGCGCATAATTCCGTGCTCGCCGCTGGAAAGAAAGCAGTGCGTGCTCTCCCCCGTTGTGCGCACATCGCCGGTTTCGTGATCGGTGATCAGGTAACCCACCACCATCTTGACCGGGGTCAGCTGCCTGATCGATACCGCGATATCCACAACATCCCCAAACCGCACCATACTCTTGTACTGGCAGCAGACCTCCAGCACCGCAATATCAACGCCTTCCTCCACCGTCCTGTCGTATCCGTAACCAATCTGTTCCATAAAATCCACACGTGCCTCTTCAAACCAGCGAATGTAGTTTCCGTGGTGGATAATCGCCATCTGGTCCGTTTCGTAATACTGTGCTTTTCTCACATATGGTTTTATTTGCATGTGCCGTTCCTCCGCAACAACGTTTTTTTCGTAATACTATCATACCATATCATGTTCCTTGTGTTTCCATTTCTTTAATAAAATAGTATACTGGATGTATGATTCGCATCCAACATTTAGGCAACGGCGGCATCATGGCCAACTACAAGTGCTCCGCGGCGTGCAGGCACTGTCTTTACGCATGCTCGCCCAGCCGCACGGGCGGCTACATGACACCCGAAACCATGCGCGAAGTTCTCCCCCTGATGCGCCTGGCCGGTTGTTATTCCGCGCACATCGGCGGCGGGGAGCCCTTTCTTCATTTTGAAGGTTTGCTGACATTGACCAACGAAATGCGCCGGGCAGGCATCGCGGTAGATTATATCGAAACCAACGCCTCGTGGTTTAATGCGGGTGCTGCCGCGCAGCTGGACGCACTGGCCGCCGACCACCATACGCTCTGCATTTCGATAGACCCTTTTCACGCCGAATATATCCCCACCCAAAAGCCGCTGGCGCTTGCCGCAGCCTGTGATGACGCCGGGGTGCAGTACTTCCTCTGGCAGCAGCAGTTTTTGCCGCAGCTTCGGCATGCCGGGGTGAATGACAAACAAAGCCGCGCCCAATTGGAAAGTGCGCTGGGCCACGACTACATCATTCACACGGCAGAGCATTACGGCATCACAATGGGCGGCCGTGCCGTCAATATCGGGCACGAATTTTATCACAAAAAGGATATTGCTTCACTACTCGATGGAAAGCCGTGCAGCCGCGTGACCTCCACCGATCACTACCACATCGATATGTACGGACGGTTCATCCCGCCGGGATGCACCGGCATCGCGGTGCCGCTGACCGATGCGCTGGATGGTACCTCCGGCAGGTATATTGTCTGGGAATCCCTCTCCCGCGGCGGGGTGCGCGCGCTGTATGACCTTGCAACTGCGGAAGGCTATACCGCGCAAGCCGGCGGCTATACATCAAAATGCGATTTTTGCTTTGACATGCGGTGCTGGCTTGCACAAACCGGCGATTACCCTGAACTGGACGCCGAACATTACCAGGAGTCCTTAAAACACTACTGACCTTATAGTATAAAAAGCCTCTCCCACCGTGGCAGGCGGAAGAGGCTTTTTATGGTTGTATGATCGCCGGGGCACATTGGCCTCGAAACATGCTTGCTACACACTTTCGTCCAACACAGGCGCGCATGTCCCGGGGCATTGCCGCATCTCCATGTTCAGCTTGTGCTTCAGCTTTCGCATCTCGCGGTAATATGCGAATATCAGGTAAATCGCCGCGCCCACCCATGCGGCAATTTCGGCATAAAATATTCCCGTTTCGCCCATCAGCAGCGGGAAGGCCAGCGCCGCCGTCACACGCATCGCAAACTCAATGATGCCGGACACCATCGGCCCAATCGCGTTGCCCAGGCCCTGCAGCGCCGAACGGTACGCGTGCAACAGGTACAGCGAAAGCAAGAACATGCTCATGATCACCAGGTAACGGTATGCTATATCCAGCACCTCCGCTGCATTTGCCTCTGCCGAGGAGACAAACAGCCCCAGCAGCCCCCGCCCAAACAGTATCATTGCCACAGAAATCGCAACCGAGATGATCACCGACAGCTTCAACACGCTTTTCATGCCTTCCTCTACACGGTGCAGCTTTTTGGCGCCCAGGTTCTGGCCGGTATATGTCGTCATGGAATATCCAAACGCAATCGCCGTGCTTTCCAGCAATCCGTAAAGCTTGTTTGTTGCGGTGAACCCCGCAACAAACAGGAACCCAAGCCCATTGATGACCGATTGCAGCACCATGCCGCCCACTGCAATAATGCCCTGCTGCAGCCCCAGCGGCGTACCCAGCTTCAGCATCCGTCCCATCAGGGGGCGGTCCACCTTCCAATCGGCTTTTTCCGGACGCACCGCATCTATTTTGCGGATGACCGCAAAGCAATACACAAATGAGATAAACTGTGCGATCACCGTCGCAACGGCTGCGCCCACAATCCCCCATCCAAAAACTATCACAAAAAGCAAGTCCAGCCCTACATTGATGACCGCGGCAATCACCATTGCCACAAGCGGCGTTTTGCCGTTGCCCAGTGCGCGCAGTATAGCCGCCGTCATGTTGTATGCCATGACCACCAGCGTTCCCGCAAAAATTGTTGTCAGGTACGCATTCGCACCATCATAAATATCTACAGGCGTATTCAACAGGCGGAGCATGGGCCCCGCAATCAGCACGCCTGTCACGGTCAGCGCGCTGCCAATAACCACCGTCAGAATGGCGGACATCGCAATCGACTTTTTCACCATACCATAGTTGCCCGCGCCAAAATGCTGTGCAACCAGTATCGCAAACCCCTGGGTAAAACCATGCACCATCCAGAGTATCATCCAGTTGATCCAGTCCGTCGCACCCAACGCGGCAAGCGCATTCACGCCCACGCCCTGCCCCACAATGATGGTATCCACCACCATATAAAGCTGCTGGCCCAAATTCCCCAGCATCAGCGGCAACGCAAACGTCAGTATTAACTTTGTGGGGTTTCCCCGCGTCATATCCCTTACATTACTCATAACTGCAGCCTGCCCAGACCTCGTCTTGACAGTCCTCCTTTTTACAAGTATAATGATAGTACAATAAATTCTACTTGTAAATATAAAATTCGTGTCTTTATATAACAATAATACCAAAGGAGCAAGGGAAGATGCTAATCAAAGTTGAAGTGGATAAAAACTTCCGTGAACGCATGGTTTACGATAATCCGCTTTTCCCGTTCCAGACCTGCACCGATGTTTTCTCGCGGTTTATTGCCAACACCCTCAACTGTCACTGGCATCCCGAGTTTGAATTTGGTATTGTGCTGAAAAGCGAGGTGGAGTACTACATCAACGACAACCACATCCACCTGAAGGAAGGCGACGGCATATTTATCAACTCCAACACCATGCACATGGCGACCACTACGGTCCAGTTCCGTGACGCAATGATGGCTACCATTGTTTTCTCCCCGCAATTTTTGTCAGGCAATATCTCCGGCCCAATTTATCAGAAATATATACAGCCCGTGGTGAGCAACAGCGACCAGGCGGGCTTTGTGCTCTCCCCTTCCCGCGATTGGCAAAGGCAAATTATCCAGGCGCTGCTTGATGCCTACGCGCTTGACGAAACAAGCATCGGTTACGAACTAAAGTGTTCCGCGCTCATTCAGGATATGTGGCACACGCTTGTCTCCCACTTTTCGGATGCGGGCATCAACCCGGCCGAACGCGGCGGCGATAGGCGCTGCGAGGAAAGGGTCCGCGCAATGCTTTCATTTATACACGATCATTATTCGGAGGATATCTCCATTATGGATATTGCGGAAGCGGCCAACGTGAGCCGCAGCGAATGCTTCCGCAGCTTCAAAAAAATCACCAACAAAAAGCCGGTGGAATACATCAACGAATACCGGCTTGCACAGGCTGCCGCGCTGTTGCTCGAAACGAACCGTGCCGTATCGGAGATCAGCATGGACTGCGGTTTTTCCAGTTCCAGCTATTTTGGGAAGCTGTTTCGTGAAAAGACAGGCATGTCGCCGGGCAGCTTTAGGAGTCCGGGCGCATAGTATAAACCATTATTTTTCTTGCATTGTCGGGCAGATACTGTATAATAAAACGGTATCGCGATTGCAGTTTCTACACGCGCGTTGCTCGGTATGCTGCGCGATCAAATGGTTGTGCATGCAACATTTGCTTGAATTTGTTAATATGCTGTAAAAGGTTTTTTTGATGGAGGTATTTATGAAAAAGTTAAAAATTGTCAGCCTGATTTTATGTGTTGCGCTTGCCGTGACATGTTTTGCCGCATGCTCTTCCAGCGCCTCGGGGCTGGATAAAATAAAAAAGGCGGGCAAGCTGACCGTGCTTACAAACGCGGAATTCCCCCCGTACGAATATATCGGGTCGGGCGGCTCGGTCGAAGGCATCGATGTGGACATCTCTCAGGCCATCGCCGATGAGATTGGCGTGACGCTGGAGATTGTCAATATGGATTTTGACGGATTGATCCCCGCGCTTGTGGGCGGCAAGGGCGACATTGTTGCCGCCGGCCTCACAGTTGACCCTGAGCGGGCGGAGAGCGTTGATTTCACAACTACATACGCCGATGCCAAACAGCTCATCATTGTGACGGCGGCGGACCCCAAGGTAGCAAATGCAGACGACCTCGCCGGCAAGACAATTGGCGTGCAGCTTGGCACAACAGGCGACCTATACGTTACAGATAACGTGGAAGGCGCGGACGTCAAGCAGTACAAATCCGGCCTGGACGCTTCTGTCGACCTGATGAACGGCAAGCTTGATGCGGTCGTCATCGACCAGTTGACAGCGGAAAGCATCGTTGCCTCCAACCCCGACCTTGTCATTGTGGATATGCCCGATACCGACGAGCAATATGCAATTGCCGTTCCCAAAGGCGATACGGAACTGACTGATTTGATCAGCGGCGTCATCCAGAATTTGATTGACGAAGGAAAAATCGCGGAGTTCACGGCAACCCACGTTGAGGAATTTACTTCTTAACCACATACGCTGCTAAGTTCGCAAAGAAAGCTGCGGCCTTCTTTGCGAACTTTTGATTTTTACCGCATAACAGGGAATAACAAACTATGTTTAACGACCTGCCGGGACAAATTTATAAAACGCTTTTCGTAGACAACCGCTGGATGCTTTTTGTGGACGGCCTGCTTACCACGCTGATGATCGCAGGTATCGCCATTGTGCTCGGCGTCGTCATCGGCTCGCTTGTTGCCATTGCCAAGGTCAATGCACTGCGCAACAAAAAGCTCAAGTGGCTGTCCGTCATCTGCGAAATCTATACGACGGTTATCCGCGGGACGCCCGTTGTCGTGCAATTGCTCATCATGTACTATGTCATTTTTGCAGCAGCGCCGCCAGAACTTGCTCCATACGTCGCCGCATTTGCGTTTGGCATCAACAGCGGCGCCTACGTGTCGGAAATCGTCCGCGCGGGCATTATGTCAATCGACAAGGGCCAGATGGAGGCGGGACGCTCGCTGGGCCTTTCCAACTCCATGACAATGAAAAGCATCATACTGCCGCAGGCCATCAAAAACATACTGCCTGCTCTCGGCAACGAATTTATCATACTGTTCAAGGAGACATCCATCGTAGGCTACGTAGCCGTCACGGACCTGACGCGCGCGGCAGAGCTGATCCGCTCACGCACATTCCAGCCATTCGTTCCGTTGATTTTTATAGCGCTCATCTATCTGGGCATTGTCATGCTGATTTCCTGGGGGCTTAAAAAGCTGGAGAAAAAGCTCGCCCAGAGCGACGCGAGGTAAGGCTATGGAAAACCTGATTCAGACAAAACAACTGTATAAGCAATTTGGCGATGTGATGGTGCTGAACGGCATCAGCGAAACCATCGCAAAGGGTGAGAAAGTCGTGGTCGTCGGCCCGTCGGGCAGTGGCAAATCCACATTCCTGCGGTGCCTGAACCTGCTGGAGATGCCTACATCCGGCGAAATCTGGTTTGAGGGCAACCTGCTGACAGGCGCCAGTGAACACCAGGTCGACAAGCTTCGTACCAAAATGGGCATGGTGTTTCAGCAGTTCAACCTGTTTCCACACATGACAGTACGCAAAAACATCACGCTCGCGCCCACCAAGCTGGGGTTGATGACCGACCAGGAGGCCGACGCCAAGGCAGAGGAACTGTTAACCCGCATCAGCCTGCTGGATAAAATTGACGCTTACCCGTCCCAGCTCTCCGGCGGACAAAAGCAGCGCGTCGCAATTGTGCGCGCACTGGCCATGAGTCCTGACGTGATGCTGTTTGACGAGCCTACATCGGCGCTTGACCCCGAGATGGTGGGCGAGGTGCTTGATTTTATGCACACGTTGGCCGACGAGGGCATGACCATGGTTGTGGTCACGCACGAGATGGGCTTTGCCAAGGAAGTCGCGACCCGCTGTATGTTTATGGATGAGGGCCGCATACTGGAGCAGTCGCCGCCCGCCGATTTTTTCGGCAATCCCCGCAACGCGCGGTTGCAGGATTTCCTATCCAAGGTGCTTTATTAATACTAATTTCAAATTAAAAACGTTGTTTTGACTTGAAACCACCTCGCGATGGCGAGGCTCTGTTCCGCGCAAAATCGGCGCAGAACCCGTCGCTGCACATATCTTCCACTTGCGAAATCAAAGATTTCGAGTCTCACCTAAAACGCGCTTCGCGCTATAACAAGCGCTTCTTTGGCCTTCTTCGAAGGGCGTTTCAACGAAGCGCAGCGTAGTTATAAAAAACATGTAATGTTTTTTATATGGAATTGGTATAAACGAGAACATCCTCCCCCGGCCGCAGGAAGTACAGGTGCATTTCCGCAACTCCCACGCCGGTGATCTGCTCAAGCGCACGCGCATATAGCTGCAGCTGGACAGCATACCCGTCCGCTGCTTTTTTTATGCCATCGCCATCCACCCTATCGGTCTTGTAATCGAGCAATACCCATTTTTCATTCTCCATAAACGCCGCGTCCAGTATCCCCTGCACCGTCATATTTCCGTTCCCAGGGTAACCGATATCCGCAGCGGGCACCAGCAGGTTGAACCGCTGTTCGTATATCGCCTGCGGCGATGCTGCCATCCGCTTATACAGTCCGCTTTTCAGGAAGCCCTCCACCATATACCGGTTTTTTATTACGGCATCCGCCTCCGCCTGTCCAATCAGTTTTTTATCCAGCATGTCCGCAATTGTCCCATCGATATCACCCTTGCGTACGGCGCGTTCCATCACACCGTGCACCAATGTACCCAGTTGCGCCCCGCTGATTTCATCCGTCTCGTGGACCGGGGTCAAAAACGAGCGGATGCCTCCCGCGCTTGCGGCCTTGACAGCGCTGACCGACACCTTGGCCGGCACCCGAACGGCCACCGGCATCGTGATGATTTTTGCCGGTACATACTGGGCCGTCATTGCGTCGGTATACTGCCGGAAGTCAAACGGTGTTTTCTCCCCTGCCGCCTCCGCACGTTCCGCAATCTCTACGTCCAGCCCCTCCCCGGCGCTGTTGGCTGCCATAATCCAGTCCATCATGCAACCGGCCCGGTGGTACCGGCCCTTGAGCGCCTCCCATTTATGCCTGCTTTTTCCGTCCATATGCCCACACAGGTACAGCCGTTCTTTGGCGCGCGTCATGGCGACGTACAGCATCCGCAGCTCCTCCGACCGGCTTTCCGCGGCTGCCTTGCGCCGCATCACAATATTCTCCGCCGTGTCGCACTTCTCCCGCTTTTGTTCGTCCACATACCGCACCGAAATCCCCATGTCGTTATCCAGCAGCAAATCGCCCGTGTGGTCTTTCGCGTTGAACCGCCTGTTAAGCCCCGCCACGTACACAACCGGAAACTCCAGCCCCTTCGACCCGTGTATGGTCATGATGTTGACGCCATCCGACCGCTTGACATTGCCCGCCGCCACCACATAGCCGCCTTCGCGCCGTTTGGTTTCCGCAAGCGCGTCCAGCAACAGGTACAGGCTGTTGCCCGTCGTTTGTGCCATCTCCTTCAGTTGATCCACAAACGCTGAAAAAACACCCCACTTTTCTACGCCGTTCTGCCGTCCCATGTGCCATATATAGAAGTCATATTTCTCCACAATACAGGCAATGAAATCGCCTGTCTCCATTGCCGCCGCAAGCGCCGAAAGCTGCTTGATCTCATCCAGGAACGCCTCTACCCTTGCCTGCAACTCTCCGTCCCCCTGCGCCCTATACGCTTCCACTGCCCGGAAAAACGGTATGTCGCTTTTTGCGTGCAGCCGTATCCGCGCAAAATCACGTTCGCCAAACCCGCCGACAAATGACCGCATGACCGCAAGCAACGGGATATCCTGCGCCGGATTGCACACCAATTTCAACAGGTTGACCAGCAAATTTGTCTCCTGCGTGTCGCGCATGTCGTGCATGGCAACGCAATGTGGAATACCCCTTATGCTCAGCGCCCGCACCAGCTCCGTCACCAGCGGGCTTCTGGACCGCACCAGCACGGCTATATCGCCGGGCAACACCTGCGCCCCATCCTCATAGGGGGCCGCAAGGTCGTGTGCAACTCTCTGTGCAATCATGTCCGCCTGCGTCTCCTGCTTGTCTTCATCCCCCTGCTCGCACAGCAGGATTTTTGTGCTCCCTCCCGCGCGCTGGGCCAGCAGCGCCTCATGCTCCGCGTACTCCACCTCGCCCAGCGTTTCGCTCATAATATTCTTCATCACAAAATTAACAGCGTCAATGACCGCCCCCGCACTGCGGAAGTTTTCATTCATACGGATCACGCCGCCCTCTCCCGCATCCAAAAAAACTTTTGCTTTTTCGCGAAATATGCCCGGCTCGGCCTGGCGAAATTTATAGATGCTCTGCTTGACGTCGCCCACCATAAACACGCTGTCCGCCTCGACCAGCGAGATAATTTCCTCCTGCACAGGGTTTGTGTCCTGGTATTCGTCCACAAATATATAGCTGTAGCGGTATAGCCCCGGGTTCTCCCGCAGCACTTTCAGCGCGGTGTGCTGCAGGTCCTCGTAATCCAACGCATTGGCCTGCTGCTTTTTGACACCGTACATGCGCTGGAACACGCGCACCATCTCCACCAACGCGCGTACGTCACGCGCAGTATGCTCCATCTGGCGCAATGCTTCGCCGGTTTCAAAGCCTTCATACACACTGTCGGCAAAAAACGCCTTGACCAGGGCGCGTGCTTCCGTACGCAGTTTTCCCGTCAATTCGCTCACATTCTCATGCGACCCACGCGGTATCGGCGGAATTTTGAAACCCACATGCTTCTCCCTTGCCGCTGCAAAACCGTCCCGCGCTTCGGCTGCGATCCGCCGCGCCTCTCGCGCAACCGCGGCATCCGCCTGCGCCTGCTCCGGCACGCAGCCTTCCACCATCCCTGCGCAAACATCCATGATGTCCGCCGCATCCTCCAGCGATTCCACCATCAGTCCTTCATATGTGCCGCGCACCTCTTCCATCCGCTGCGCCGCCGGTGTGGCAATCGACCGTTCGGCCCAGTTGTACGGGTCGGCCTTGCCCATCATCCGGTCATAGATTTTCATCGTCCAGTCCATCAACACCGCATCGTTGGCCCGCGGCGCAAATCGCGCAAGCAGCCTGTGGAAATCGGCATCATCATTCTCGTACAAAACATCGTAATAATCGCGCAATGTTTCGTTTTTCAGCGCTTTTGCCTCTGCGTCCCCCAGTATGCGGAAATTGGGCGACACACCCGCAAAGTCGTACCTATCCCGGATCAACCGCGCGCAAAAGCTGTGGAATGTGGAGATGTCCGCCGCGTCGGCAAGCTCCGATTGCTGGTGCAGCCTCTCGCCGCCAGCTTGCTGCGCCGCCGCATAAAGTCCGCGCGAAATACGCCGCTTCATTTCCGCCGCAGCGGCATTTGTGAATGTCAGCACCAGCATGTTGCGAATGTCCGTACCGTCTCGGACAAGCTGCGTCACGCGCCCTGTCATTACGCTTGTCTTTCCGCTGCCCGCAGCGGCGGAAACCAGCACGGTCTTTTGGTCCGTGTACATTGCCGCATGCTGTTTTTCAGTTAGTTTCATCCGCTGCTTCCAGCACGGCACGCATCTGCGCCACGCGGGCCTCCTTCCCCTCGTTTTCAATCGGGCGCGGTTCATCCATACCCGCTTCAAACGCGCATACGTCACCAAACTCGCAATTGACGCAGGCCAGCCCGTGCTTGCCATCCTCTGTAGGGGATATCGCCGTCTCGCCATCCTCTATGCGCGTCCGCGCCTGTCCAATCAACCTGACGGCCCAGCCCGCCAGTATATCCAATTCCTCCTCGGTATAGCTCCGTTGCTGCGACGCGCTGTCGTAGTTGCCGTCTTTTTTGTACCGGGCCGCCACCGAAAAAAGGCCGCCCTTGTCATCCTCTCCAAAAAGCCGTCGGGCATCCTCCGCAGGCACACCCGCTATGCCCCGCATTTTAAAGAGCGGCTCCAGCGGCTCGCCCTGTTCGCGCAGCGCGCTGAATATACGCATATAGTTCGCCCCCGCAAAGGCGTAATTGTCACCCATCAAAGCCCGCACGGCAATCACATAAATGATCAGCTGCAGGTCGAGCCCCTCCGCCATCCGGTTGATGTCAAAATCGCTTGCACCCGTCTTATAATCCACAATGCCGAAATAGCGCCTGCCGCCTTCTTCCGCCGTGTCGATCCTGTCCACCTTACCCATCACCGCCGGGGCATCCAGTCGAAATTCATATTCTGTTTTGGCGGGCCTGAGCGCGCCCTTTTTCGATTGCTGCCGGATCATTTCCGCCGCGAGCACAATCTCATCCGTCACAGCATCCAACACCGCCTTGTTGTGGGCATTGAGCCGGTAGCGCGGATCGCTTTCCGCTGCCTGCACCGCGCTCTCCTGTACCGCCTTGCGCAGCGCAGCCTCATCTACATGATCCCAACCGGTATCCTGTACCTGCTTAGCCGCCATATCCAGCACATCGTGCGCAAACCGCCCCACGTCCAATCGATCTATGTTGTATTCCCGCGCCTGCGCCGCCCTGACGCCATACCGCACAAAGTGGCGGTACGGGCAGCCGTAAAAGCTTTCTATCCTTGTGGCGGAAGGCGTGTACGTGCCGTACAGATCCCCCGCCAATCCACCAATTCTTTCCGCGTGGTTTTCCGTCTCCAGCGCCTTTTGTATTTTCCCGGTCTCGTCCCCCAGGCCGCCGGAAAGCACAGCCGCCACAGCACCCGGCGCACCGCACACATTGGCATGCCCATCCGCCGCATTGCGAACGCATCTGGCTGTCAACTCAAATGCGTTTTGCGCCAGCATAGGCGCGATATCCGCCATACGGTTTGTCTTGACGCCCTCCAGCATGTCCGTGATCCGGTCCAATACCGGCGAGCGCTGCATGCTTCCATCCGAGACACAGCTTAAAAACAGCCGTTCCCGCGGCCGCGAAAGCGCCTTGACAATCGCCAGCTTCTGCTTGTCCATGCC
>DHOD01000149.1:13374-15412 GCA_002407725.1 Christensenella sp. UBA5399
GGGCCGCACCCCCGCCACACCGGACAGCAGCATCGCCCTTTCCGCCTCCGAGAATATATCTCCTGTTGCAGAATAGTCCGGTATGCTGCCCTCGTTGGCCCCCATCACAAACAATGCGCGCACATCCGGCAAATAGCTCCCCTGGATGTCGCCACAAAAAACTTCATCAACCGCCGGCGGTATCACCGATATCTCCTCTGCCGCCATTCCCGCCGCAAGTGCGCGTGCAAACCCTGCCGCATCAAGGCCATCCTCTATGATCTCCCCCGCCTGTTCCAGCACCCTGCCTATGCGCTCATACGCCTGTTCAGCAAAGTCCGCCTCCGCCAGCAGCCCGCTTTCCCGCATGGCCGCCGCCTGCGCCTCCACCTTGGCGCGCACATCCAGCTCCTCGAAATAGGCAAGCACCCCATCTATAAGACCCCTTGCGGTCCGCACTTTTTCCACACGTTTACGCAAGTTCTCTATCGGTTGCATCAGCGCAGCACGCGCCGCCTCTTCTTCCACACCGTCAAACGGTTTCAAAAAAGCAAACCCATCGCGAAACCGCGTATACGCATAATTGGTCAAAGTCGAGGTTTTCCCCCTGTCAATGTTGCAAAAGCCCGCCATCGCATGCGCCAGCACCGTGCGTTTTTTCAGTCTGCCCCGCGCCAGATCAAATGCCGTCAATGTAAAATCCGCAATATTACTTTTGATCAGCGACCGCTTCTCGCCCGTGTAACACGGTATATTCGATTTGCCAAACCGCTCGCGTATCAAACCCAGGTATGCCGGCGCACTGCCGCACACAATGGCAACGTCGCAAAAACGCCATCCTTTTCCCTGCGTGAGATATGCAACCTGTGCCGCCACGCCATCCACCTCTTCGCGCATGTCCGCCGCGTAAGATACGCTGACGCCGCCCGCCGATCTTTTTGTTTCTGTCGGATATGCAAACACGTTGCGCTCCACATGTAATATGTCGGATGACCTTTCCTCATTGTCATTTGCAACGGTTTCCGTCACGCCCAAATCGCGTACCGCATCATAAAACAATATGCGGTTTTCGTCGCAGATGCCATACACGCCACTATCCGCCGCTCCTTTCGGCGCACTCAAAAATGTCATCACCGTGTGCTTTGCAACATGCATCATCTGTGTGATAAAACGCATCGTTTTGGAATTGTACATGTCAAACCCATGGATGAAAATGTGCGATTGTCGGATAAAATCTGCCTGCGGCACACACGCCGCCGCAAAATCCATCCTGTCCTCCGCATCCATGTATCCTTCCAGCTTTTGCCCCATGCCTTCATATATACACGCAATATCGTGAAACTTCGTATTGGTCTTTTCATCCCCGGTATCAAACTGGCGCAACATATCCGGCGTGATATCCAGCCGCTTCAGCTCCGTCACCGCCTCCGCAACCAGCGGCGGCACTTCCTGATGCCGCTTCAACACGCCCAAGGCCTTCAGCCGTACCCCTTCACGGTCCATCACAAGGCGGGCCGCCATGCTCCTTCCCGCCGCGCTCACCGGTCGGGCTTCCGTCCCCTGCACCTCTTCCAGTATCCTGCTGACAATGCGCGAAAGGCTGGTGACATCCACGCCCATCAGGCCACTGACCCCCAGCTTTTCCATCAGCATCTGCTCCATGGAATAGGTCGCCTGCGGGGGCACAACAAAAAGCACGTTTTGCAACGGGTCGCCGTCCATCACGCTTTTCAATCTATTGATCAGTAGTTCTTCCCTGTCCGAGCTTTGCCTGCCCAGTATAAATTCGATGCCCATGCAGCCATTATACCATTTTATTGATTCAAATAAAGTACATTGCGCGTGAAATACGCCTGTTCCGGACGATATAAATAAATGAAGCCCCTCGCAATGCGAAGGGCCTCATTGATCCGCAAATTATATTTACCCCAGTTCCACACTGTTGTTCATGTACAGGAAATAAATCGATTTTTCTTTGTTCCAGTCGGGCTTGTCCTTCACAATATTGTGTACTGTTTTTTTGAGCGCCTTGCACAGTGCGCTGACCCCCGCTGCATAA
>DHOD01000062.1:0-1550 GCA_002407725.1 Christensenella sp. UBA5399
GCGAATGCGGTTTTCGCTGGAGGATTGCGGTATGTTCGGATTATGGGCTGGTTCTTCAGTAGACCCCAGGTAATATGTTTAATTTATAATTAAAAAGTAATAATGAATAATTAAGAAGTTGCTTCGCAATAATTTTACACAAGCTAGGGTGATAGCTTGGTTGATTATCTTTAACCACAAACGGGTATGTACCCCGAAAAGGGGGTGCAGGGGATTTGAGTCATCGCGAAGCGATACCGTAATTATTACTTATTCATTTTTCATTCGCTTTATTGTCCGCCTTTAAAAATTCCGCCCGTTATAGCCCCAGTGGCTGTATTCGGAATATTTGACGAACACCCTGTCGGCGGGCACGCCCAATTGCTCCGCGAGCATGTCGGTGATGACGGCCGTCATGTTGCCATACGCGCCCGCGCCGGCCGAACCGAACAAATCCACGCTCACAATTGCCGCGGGCTCGTTTGTCCCTTTAAAGTACAACGGGGCGTTTTCGCGAAATTCCACCATCAGCCAGCTCTCGGTTTTGCCGATGATCGCGGCGTCCTTCCCCAGCTGCGTTTTGATCTTCTCCTGGACCTCCCAGGGAATGGCCACATTGGCTGTCGTTTTGATATACGGCATAATCAAACCTCCTGTTTTGTAGCGTTACAGAGGCAGGCGCATCCATTGCCGCGATTCTGGTCAACGCAATATTCAGTCATCCACCGGCACGATAGAATCCCTGCCAAAATATACTTGGAGCGCGTCGGGGATCGCAATGCTCCCGTCCGCCTGCTGGTAGTTCTCCATGATGGCCGCCACCGTGCGCCCCACCGCAAGGCCGCTGCCGTTGAGCGTGTGCACAAACTGCGGCTTTCCATCGGTATCGCGGAACCGTATGCCCGCGCGCCGCGCCTGGAAGTCTTCAAAATTCGAGCAGGATGAAATTTCCACATACCGGCCATAACTGGGCATCCACACCTCGATGTCGTACGTCTTCGCGGACGAGAATCCCAGGTCGCCCCCGCAAAGCAGCACCACCCGGTAGGGCAGCTCCAGTAACTGCAATATGTTTTCCGCGTCGGCAAGCAGGCTTTCCAGCTCGTTGTACGAATCCTCCGGGCGGGTAAACTTTACAAGCTCCACCTTGTTGAACTGGTGCTGGCGGATCAGCCCGCGCGTATCGCGCCCGGCGCTGCCCGCCTCCGCGCGGAAGCACGGCGTCCCCGCGCAATGGCATATGGGCAGGCGGCCCCCGTCCAGTATCTGCTCGCGGTACATATTGGTCACCGTGACCTCCGCCGTGGAAATCAGGTACATGTCCTCGCCTTCAATTTTATACATATCCTCGGCAAACTTGGGCAGCTGCCCCGTGCCGTACATCGACTTCTCGTTGGCCATCAGCGGCGGCGTCACCTCGGTGTACCCCTTCATGGCGTGGGTGTTGAGCATAAAGTTCATGACCGAGCGTTCCAGCCGCGCGCCCATTCCTATGTAAAACATAAACCGCGCGCCCGCAACCCTGGCCGCCATCTCCGGGTCCAGTATGCCCAGGTCCGCGCCCAGCTCCC
>DHOD01000062.1:1702-7224 GCA_002407725.1 Christensenella sp. UBA5399
CTTCGGGTCAAAATCAAACTGCGGCGGCTCCATAAACTTGCGTATAAACTGGTTGTCCTCGTCGCTGCCGCCCGCGGGCACGGACGGGTCCGGCCTGTTGGGGATGGAGAGCAACAGCGCCTGCAGCTCTTCGTCGATCTTCCTGAGCCGCGCGTCGTATTCCTTTATTTTGCCCCCGGCCGCCTTCATTTCCTCCAGCAGCGCTGTCGCGTCCCCGCCGTCTTTTTTCAGCATGGGGATTTCCTTGGATACCTTGTTGCGGCGGGCTTTGAGCGCCTCGGCGTCCGCCAACAGCACGCGCCGCTGCTCGTCCAGCTCCACCACGCGGTTGATCGACAGCTCCACGCTCTCCTTGCCGCGCTTTTTGAGCGCTTCGGCAATCGTCTTGAAGTTATCCCGCAGAATTCTTAAATCAAACATTTGTGTACTACATCCTTTCGGGCGCGCGGATGCCCAGCAACGCAAGACCCCGCTTGATTGTATTTTTAACCGCTTTTGTCAGCAATAAACGCGCGTTGGTCCCCGCCGCGTCCTTATCGTCGATGATCCTGTGCTCATAGTAATATTTGTTGAACGCCTGCGCCAGTTCCGTGATGTTGCGCGTGACATAAAACGGCTCGGATTTTTCGATCGCCTGCTCCAGCGTCTGCGGAAACGCCTCGATCAGCTTGACCACCGGCACCGCCGCGTTGCTGGTGAGCGTTGTGTAATCCACATCGCCCGCGGCGTCCCCCGCTTTGCGCAGCACGCTGGCGCAACGGGTGTGCGTGTACTGCACATACGGACCCGTCTCGCCGTCAAAGTTCAGCACCCTGTCAAACGAGAAGCTGATGTCCTTGATCCGGCTTTGCGAAAGCGTGGAGTAAATGACCGCCCCAATACCGATCTCCGCCGAAATCTCCTCCTTGTTTTCCAAATCCGGGTTCTTTTCGTTGATCACGTCCAGCGTCTTTTCCACCGCGCGGTCGAGCACATCCTCCAAAAAGACCACCTTGCCCTCGCGCGTGGAGATCGTGCCGTCCTCCAATGATACCATGCCAAACGCCACATGCTCGCAGTCGTCCGCCCAATCGTATCCCATCTTCTTCAGCACCGCAAACACCTGCCGGAAATGCAGATTTTGCTGGTACGCCACCACATACAGGTTTTTATAGAAATCGTACGTCTGCTTGCGGTATTTCGCCGCGGCCAGGTCGCGCGTCGCGTACAGCGTCGTGCCGTCCGATTTCAGTATGATGGCCGGCGGCAGGTTATATTCGTCCAGGCGCACCACATACGCGCCCTCGCTTTCCTCCAGCAGGTGCTTTTCGTTCAGTTCGTCAATGACGGCCTGCACCTTGTCGTTGTAGAAGCTCTCGCCCGCGTACGAATCAAACTGCACGTCCAGTTTTTCATAGATTTTTTTGACTTCCGTCAGCGTCAGGTCTTTGAACCACTCAAATATGCGCAACGCTTCTTTGTCGCCGTCCTCGATCTTCTTGAACCAGGCGCGTGCATCGTCGTTTAACGAATCGTCCGCTTCGGCCTCCTTGTGGAAACGCACATACAGCTCCAGCATCGCATTGATGGAACCGTTTTTGATATCCTCGTCGTTTCCCCACATTTTGTACGCCGAAATCAGCTTGCCAAACTGCGTGCCCCAATCGCCCAGATGGTTGACTCCCACGGCATTGTAGCCCAGGTATTTGTAGATTTTGTAAAGCGCGCTGCCGATTGCCGTAGAGGAAAGGTGCCCAATGTGAAACGGCTTTGCAATGTTGATGGACGAATAATCGATCACCACTGTTGCTCCCGCGCCCACATCCGACCTGCCCCAATCGCCGCCCGCGGCGGTGACGGCCTCCAAAACAGTCTTTACATAAAATTCCTTGTCAAAGTAAAAGTTCAGGTATCCGCCCGTCACCCTGATTTCCGCAATATACTCCGGCTTTTCGATTGCCGCCGCCAGCTCTTCCGCAATTTTGGGCGGCGCTTTTTTCAGCGTTTTCGCCAGCCTGAAGCACGGCAGGGCCGCATCGCCCATCTTTGCTTCGGGCGGCGTCTCCAGCATGTCCAGTATTGTATCCGCATCCATTTGCGCCGCCGCGCCAATCACCCCGGCAAGCGCTTTTCTGATATCCATCCGTTATGTTCCCTCACATCATCGTTTTTTACTAAATTAATATAGCACACCGTAATGTTTTTATCAAACATTCACCCAATTATGGTATACTTTTGTGGAAACGGAGTATGCAGTCATGAAATTGAGCGTAAAAAGATTGATCATATACGCAGTGTTTGGAGTTGCGGCGGCAATATTGCTGGCGCTGGCATTGCGATGAGGAAGGCTTTGGCAATGTGCGCCGCCATCGTTCTCGCCCTTGGCATGGCGGGGTGCGGCAATGCGCAGGAGCAGCATACCAGCCAGTCCTTTGTCATGGATACGGTGTTCGACCAGACAGTCTACGCCGATACCGTGCTGGTAGTTGCCAGCAACACCCAGTTGGTGAACAACATCGAAGCGCTGATGTCCAAGACCATCCCCACCAGCGACATTTATAAAATCAACCATTCGCTGGGGCACGACGTCAGCGTCAACGGCGAGACCGCGCGCGTCATTCGCGCCAGCCTGCAGGTCGCCGAACAGACGGAGGGCGCGTTCAACCCCGCAATGGGCGACATCATGCAGCTTTGGGGCTTTGGCACCGAGTCCGAAAACGTCCCCTCGCCGGAGCGGATCGCAAAAGTGCTCGAGTTGTCCGACTACACCAAGGTAGAGGTGAAGGACGGCAACCTCGTCAATTCGAACGGCGTCATGCTGGATTTGGGCGGCGTGGTCAAGGGCTATGCGCTCGATTCGCTCAAGGACAACCTCGACCTGATGGGCGCGGGCCCTGCGCTGGTCAGCCTGGGCGGGTCCATATACGCCCGCGGGACCAAGCCGGACGGCGCCCCCTGGACCATCGGCGTGCGCGACCCGTTTGGCAGTAGCACCGATTACATGGGCACGCTGGAGCTTACCGACATGTGCATTTCCACATCGGGCAGCTACGAGCGCGGGTTCACGGAGGGCGGCGTGTATTACCACCACATCATCGACCCCGCAACCGGCTACCCCGCCAAAAATGGTCTTGTATCGGTATCGGTCATGGATGAGGGCGGGCTGGAGACCGACCTGTATTCCACCGCGTTGTTTGTTATGGGGGCAGAGAAAGGCGTGGAATTTGCGCAGGAGCATGAAATCAGCGCGCTCTTTATCACCGAAGATAAAAAGCTGTATAAAACAGGCAGTTTCGTGGATGATTTTCAACTGACAGACGAGGGATATTATACCAATCACTGATAGAAAAACCTTAAAACGGTTTTTCTATCCAGCCTATAGGCTGCACAAACCAGTTGTTTGTAGTGATTGGTATAGAACGGCTTAACTGCGCATAACGCCTAAATGCGTTATGCGCACCCGGTCACTTCAAAGGGGTGACCGGGTATTCAAAACACAAGGTGTTTTTAATTAGTGAATAGTATGAAGAACTCTGACGAGCACATCATCAAAATAAGCGACATTGTATACACCGCCGCCATACTGATTGCAGCGCTGGTTATTTTCGCGCTGGTAGCAGGCGGCGGAAAAGGGCAAACCGTCGTGTTTAAGCTGGACGGCGAGGTGCTGGCCGAGCTACCGCTCGACAAGGACGCCACCTACGAGGTTCAGGGCGCATACACCAATGTGTTTGCGATCGAGGGCAGTACGCTCCGCGTGACAGAAACAAACTGCCCCCACCAAGAATGTCAGAAGACAGGCGCGGTATCGGCCATGGGTGCCAGCATTGTGTGCGCGCCCAACCATGTGAGCGCCACAATCACCGGAGAGGGGGTGGAGATCGATGCAATTACCGGCTGATGGAACGCGTAAGTTTGTGTTTGCGTCCGTGCTCTGCGGCATCGCTCTTGCCTTGTCGCTGATCGATTCCGCCATCTCTTCCGCTATTTTTCCATTGCCCGGCTTCAAGCTGGGGCTGGCCAACATCGTATCGCTGTTTGCCATTTACACATTGGGTTTTTCTTATGCTTTTTTGATATTGGTTGTGCGCAGCCTGGTCACGGCGCTGCTCTCCGGCAACGTAACCATGCTGTTTTTTTCGCTGGCGGCCGGGGCGGCAAGCATCGTTGTCATGTGGCTGCTGGTCGGCCGGTTGAGCATCATCAAAACCAGCGTAACCGGCTCCGTTTGCCACAACGCGGTGCAGGTGGCCGTCGCCATGGTCATCACATCCACGCCACAGGTCGCCTATTACATGCCCATATTGATTGCAGCGGGCACACTGAGCGGCTTTGCAATGGGCGCGCTGTGCACGCTTATTATCAGGCGCCTCAAAATACCCACCATACAACACCCCTGGAGGATCACATGAAAAAAATACTGGCCTTACTGCTGTGCGTTATTCTTTGCTGCTTTCCCATTGCCGCATGCGCAAACTCATCCGCATCTGCCCCTATTGTAGAAATGGAGATGGCAGACGGCGGCATTGTGCGCATCCAGCTCGACCCCGAAGCCGCGCCCGTTACGGTAGAGAATTTTATCGGTCTTGTCAACGACGGTTTTTATGACGGGTTGATATTCCACCGTGTCATTGAAGGATTCATGGTGCAGGGCGGCGACCCGACCGGGCAGGGCAACGGTGGCAGCGGTACCAAAATTGAAGGCGAGTTTGCCGCGGGCGGGCACGACAACCCCATATCGCACAATCGTGGCGTCATCAGCATGGCGCGTTCCGGCAACGATTACAATTCCGCATCCAGCCAGTTTTTCATCGTCCACGAGGACTCCACCTTTCTGGACGGCGAATACGCGGCGTTTGGCAAGGTGACCGAAGGCATGGATGTTGTGGACGCCATCGCTGCTGTAGAAACAGGTGAAAACGACAGGCCGCTTACCGATGTGGTCATCGCATCCATCCGCGTTGTGGAATGATGATCCAAACAGACCGGTTGTTTTTGCGGGAAATGCGGCAATCCGATTATCCCGCTTTATGCAGGATACTGCAGGATGCCGATGTCATGGTTGCGTATGAAGGCGCTTTTTCGGATGCCGAAGCACAGGCATGGCTGGATAAGCAAACCGGCAATTACCACGAATACGGTTTTGGCCTGTGGGCCGTTGTGTTAAAATCAACAGGTGAAATGATCGGGCAATGCGGGCTGACCATGCAGGATTATAACAGCCAAAAAGTTCTGGAAGTCGGCTATCTTTTCAACAAGGCTTTTTGGGGCCAGGGCTATGCCACCGAGGCTGCAATCGCTTGCAGGGATCATGCCTTTGAAATTTTACACGCACCGGAAGTATTTTCGATCATCCGCAACACAAATATCGCATCGCAAAACGTCGCCAGGCGAAACGGCATGACAATAAAAGATACCATTGTGAAGCATTACCGCGGTATTGACATGCCGCACTACGTGTTTTCTGTTAAGCCGTAGGAACGGTTTATACTATTCTCCAATAAAAACGTAGACGTTTTTATTCCGCGCCTTTAGCGCGGGGT
>DHOD01000062.1:7365-12041 GCA_002407725.1 Christensenella sp. UBA5399
CATTACGCTTTTTGGCGTAATGAACCGGATAAGCCGTTCAATACTAAATCCTGCAAACGGCACACCGTTTTGCACCCGCATTTCATGCGGGAATAGAAAAGTAGTTTTTCTGCTTTTCTATTGGATATTAGTATTACAACACATCCTGACTCATAAAAAAACACTACGTTTCCCCGCCTGTTAGCGTTTTACACCAAAACGCAAACATTATTATGAATTGATATTTGTTGGCAGCAATGCTATAATACAAACACGCTGAATACCCTCTCCCAAATGCAAGGAAGGTGAACTGATATGTCGTGCGACCAGGTTTCTTCTATGACTATAAAAGAAATGAAAAACAGGCTGGCTTTTCTTCAGCAACAGATCAAGGACGCCAGGGTGCCTGTTGTCATTGTTTTTGAAGGTTTCAGCGCCACCGGCAAGGGCCAGGCAATCTCCTCGCTCATTTTAAATTTCGATCCGCGCGGCTACGATGTGTATGCCACCCGCGCGCCCGAAACACACGAGAAGCGCAAACCATGGCTCGCGCGGTTTGCGGAGAAAATCCCCACCCGTGGACGCATCGCTGTGTTTGACCGCTCTTGGTATTCCGGGCTGATGCAGATGAAGGGGCGGCAGGCAAAGCCCGCCCGCCTGATCGAGCATTTGAACGACGTCAATATGTTTGAGCGTCAGCTGACGGACGATGGATACCACATTATCAAGTTCTTCTTCCATATCTCCAAAAAAGAGCAGAAGAAACGGCTGAAGAAATTGATGGACAGCAAGGACACGTTGTGGCGTGTGACCAAGCGTGACCTTGGCGCTTTAAAAAAGTACGGCAGCATAAGCGAATCGTACCGTAAGATCATCGAGGCGACCGACAGGCCGCAATCCAAATGGCACGTGGTAGATTCCACCAAGCGTAAGCATGTCAAGCGGGCTGTGTTGCAAACGTTGATGGATACCTTCGAGGCTGCTCTGAAAACCGTAAATAATAGCAGTACGAAAGCCGCCGTGCCTGCAGGCAATCCCTTTATCAACGCACGTTTTGGAATTCTGCCCACACGACGCATACAGGATTACGACCTTTCGCAGACAATGGAGCGCAGCGTTTATGACCAGCAGCTTGTGGACTTGCAGCGTGAGCTTAAAAACCTGCATAACGTTGTCTACCGCAAAAAAATCCCTATCATATTGGCGTTTGAGGGCAACGACGCCGCCGGCAAAGGGGGCAGCATCAAGCGCGTTGCGCGTGCGCTGGACCCGCGCGGCTATGCGGTGATCCCCGTGGGCGCGCCCACGCCCGACGAGCGTGACCGGCAATACCTCTGGCGCTTTTGGACCAAGCTGCCCAAAACAGGCCACATTGCCATATTCGACCGGACATGGTACGGCCGCGTGCTGGTGGAGCGGGTGGAACAGCTGACGCCGGAGGCACGCATTTTGCAGGCGTATAACGAAATCAACGAATTTGAATATATGCTGCACGAATGGGGCGCCGTTGTACTGAAATTCTAGATGTCCATTGACAAGGACGAGCAGTTGGAGCGGTTTGAGGCACGCCAGAACACACCCGAAAAGCAATGGAAGATCACCGACGAGGACTGGCGCAACAGGGAGAAGTGGGATGCCTACGAAGGTGCGGTAAACGACATGCTGCAATATACCAACACCGATTTTGCGCCGTGGAACATTGTGGAATCCAACTGCAAGCTGTATGCGCGTACCAAGACGTTGAGTACTGTGGTGGACGCGATCCGTAAAAGGGTATGACGCCCCGCCGCATCAAATATATACATCACCAGAATAGGAGAAAAAATCATGAGAGAAACAAGGCTTTTTTGTAAACTACCGGAAGAATTTGTATGCACGCCCGACGGTATGGCGATCGACCAGTATGGCAACCTGGTGCTGTCGTGCCCCAACTTTGCGCAGGACAATATGTCGGGTTGCGTTGTGAAAATCGATAAGGACACGCGCGAGGTCACAAAGTGGTTTGACGTGCCCGTGCATCCCGAGACAGGCGTTGCGCGCAACATGGGCATCGCTTTTGATGACGAATGGAACCTGTACCTGTGCGACAACCAGGGCTGGTCCGAGCGTCCCGACCTGCTGTACCAGGGCCGTGTGCTCAAGGTCAAGGCAGACGACGACGGCAACATATTGGAATCCAAAGTGGTTGCGTACCGCATGGAGCATCCCAACGGCATCCGTGTCAAGGACGGGTATATGTATGTGACGCAGAGCTACCTGCACCCGATCGAAGATAAATCCGGTAAGCTGGTCAGCGGCGTATACCGTTTCCGCCTCGACGAGGAAAACGTGGAAATCACCAATACGTATGCGGATAAGAACCTGTTTTGCACATTTTTGACCGATAACCCCGACTGCCAGTACGGCGCGGACGGCATTGTGTTCAACAGCAAAGGCGAGCTTTTTGTGGGCAACTTCGGCGACGGCGAGGTCTATAAGATCATCATAGACGACGGCGGCCACGTTGTGGAAAACAAACCGTTTGCCAAAGACCCGGCGCAATTGGTCAGCACCGACGGCCTGTGCGTGGATGACGACGACAACATCTATGTCGCGGACTTCAGCTACAATTCCATTGCCAAAATTACGCCCGACGGCAAGGTGGAGCGCATTGCCCAGAGCCCGGATACAGACGGGCACAACGGCGAGCTCGATCAGCCGGGCGAGCCGATTGTGTACCAGGACAAAATCATTGCGTCCTGCTTCGACCTGGTGACAGACCCCGGCAAGGTCAACACCGCGCACGAGTTGCCCGCAACGCTTTCCGAAATGGACCTGTGAGGTAAACAAATATGACCAAATATCTTGTGGCCCACGACCTGGGCACATCGGGAAACAAGGCGACGCTGTTCACCGTGGACGGCGAGCTTATAAAAAGCACCGTCTCGTCCTATGACACCAATTATTTTAACGCCAATTTTGTGGAGCAGGACCCGAGCGACTGGTGGCAGGCGGTATGCGATTCCAGCCGCCAGCTGATGGAAGGGATCGACCCCCAAGCCGTGGCTGCCGTGTCGTTCAGCGGGCAGATGATGGGTACATTGTGCGTGGATAAGGACGGCACGCCATTACGCCCGCACATCATCTGGGCGGATATGCGCGCCGTCAAGGAGCAGGAGGAGATCTTAAGCAAAATTGACGCGTGGGATTTCTACCGCATGACGGGTCACAGGGCCAGCGCATCCTATTCGCTTGCCAAGCTGCTGTGGGTCAAAAACAACGAGCCGGACGTGTACGCTAAAACAGCCAAAGTGCTGCACGCCAAGGATTACATCGTGTTCAAAATGACCGGCAAGTTTATGACGGATTATTCCGACGCCTCCGGCACCAATGCGTTCGACCTCAACAAGTTTGAATGGTCGTCCGAAATACTGGACGCCGTGGGGGTGGATATGGACCTGTTCCCCGAGGCGGTGGAATCGATCCATGTCGCAGGCGAAATGACCACGCAGGCCGCAAACGAATGCGGCATGGCGCCCGGCACACCCGTTGTCATGGGTGCGGGCGACGGCATTGCCGCATGTGTGGGCGCGGGTTCTGTCAAGGAGGGAATTACCTACAACTGCCTTGGCTCGTCCTCGTGGATCGCCACGACCACAAAGGAGCCCATATACGACGATAAAATGCGCACATTTACCTGGGCGCACATGACAAAGGGCATGGTATCACCCTGCGGCACAATGCAAACCGCGGGCGCGGCGTACGCCTGGATGAAAAAGGAGCTTTGCAAGTACGAGGGGCTGAAAACGGAGATGGACGGCGGCAGCGCGTACGACCTGATCAACGCGCAGATCGACGCGGTACCGGCAGGGTCAAACGGCGTATTCTTCCTGCCATACCTGCTGGGCGAGCGATCTCCCCGGTGGAACCCCAATGCCCGCGGGACATTCCTCGGCCTGAAGATGGAGAACACGCACGCCGATATGTTGCGCAGTGTGGTAGAGGGCTTTGCCATGAACCTGCGGCTGATACTCGACGTCATGAAAACGGGCGTGGATGTGAAGGAGGTCATTGTACTGGGCGGCCTTGCGAAATCCGACGAGGTTTTGCAGATACTCGCCGACGTGTTTGGTCTGGATATCCTCCCGCTCAATTACCTGGAGGAGGCATCTTCCATCGGCGCGGCTGTCGCGGCAGGCGTAGGCGTGGGCGCGCTCTCCGACATTGGCGAGGTTTCGCGCTTTGTGCGTCCGGTCGGCCGCTTCTCCCCCAACGAACAAAACAACATCTATTACCAGAAGGCGCTAAAGCTGTTTAACAAGGCGTACGACTCTCTTGTGGAGGTATACGATGAAATGGCAAAATTGTAATGTCCCGGATATTCATTGAAACAGGCGATATTACAACATACATGGTGGACGCGATCGTCAACGCGCAAACACGTCGCTGCTGGGCGGCGGTGGCGAGCAAATTACGCAAACATAGTAATTACGGTATATCAAATTGTATTTTACTTTCTAGACGATTCAAAAAAGCGAACAAGTATGTTCGCTTTTTCGATATGTCTTTATATATCAGCTTCTTCTGCATATTCCTCGTATTCTTCGAGCACACTGTCACTCATGTGTCCTAACAATTGTTCATTCGACAATTCTTTAACCGAGTCATAGGAAATATATGTGCATGATTCTGCCAAAGTGGGCTGCCCCCAATCTTTG
>DHOD01000009.1 GCA_002407725.1 Christensenella sp. UBA5399
TGTGCCGCGCGGCGGACATCGTGTACATGGGTTTGCACGGTGACGACGGTGAAAACGGAAAGATGCAGGCGTTTTTTGATGTGCTGGGCGTGCGTTATACCGGGTCGGGCTACCTGGGCAGCGCGCTTGCGATGCACAAGGGGGTTTCCAAGCAATTGTTCCATCAGTGTGGAATTCCCACGCCGGAAGGATGGATTTTTCAGCGGGGCGAGGCGTATACGGCGGGAGAATTTGGATATCCCTGTGTGGTCAAGCCATGCAGCGGGGGATCGAGCATTGGCGTGCATCTGCCCCAGGATGCGGATGCGTTTAAAGAAGCTATGGAAAGCGCGTTTCGCTACGACAGCGAAGTGCTTGTAGAAAAATATATACAGGGGCGTGAGTTTTCTGTGGGTATACTGGGGGGAGAGGCGTTGCCCGCCATCGAGATCATTCCCAAGGACGGCTTTTATGATTACGAGCACAAATACCAGCCCGGTTGGACAGAGGAAGTCTGCCCTGCGGATGTGGATGACGGCATTGCGCGGCGGTTGGCGGAGATGGCGCGGGCGGCGTTTGGGGCGCTGCGTATCGATGTTTATGCGCGGGGCGAGTTTATACTGGATGCGGAGGGCAACATCTATTGCCTGGAAATGAATACGCTGCCCGGCATGACGCCCACCAGCCTGCTGCCGCAGGAGGCTGCTGCTGCCGGCATTTCGTACGACGCGCTTTGCGAAAAAATCATACGGCTTTCGTTGGAGAGATATAAGCGATGAAGAAATTTACACTGCGGCAGGCGCTGGATGCCTGCGGCGGGCGGTACAGCGGCGATGAAAACTTGCTGGACATGCCGCTTGACGGTGTGGTGATCGACAGCCGGGGCAATTTGAACGGCTGCCTTTTTGTGCCCATCTGCGGCGAGCGTTTTGACGGGCACGATTTTATAGACGCGGCATTTGGCGGCGGTGCGCGGTGTTGCCTGTCCGAGCGGCCGGTGCAGGGCCGCCCGCATATTTTAACGGATTGTACGCTGGACGCCTTCCAGGCGATTGCCGCCGCGTACCGGGGCTTGTTTGACATACCTGTCATCGGCATCACAGGCAGCGTGGGCAAGACCAGCACAAAGGAAATGATTGCATCTGTGCTGGCGCAACGCATGCATGTGTTGAAAACGCAGGGAAACCTGAACAACCAGACGGGCGTGCCGCTGACGCTGCTGCGGCTGGAGGACAGCCATAATGTCGCGGTCATCGAGATGGGAACCAATCATTTTGGAGAGATTGGCGCGGTTGCAAAAATCACCCGGCCGGACTATTGTGTTTTGACGAATATCGGCGACGCGCACATAGAGAATTTTGGAGACAGGCAGGGCACATTGCGGGCAAAATCCGAAATGCTGGATCACATAGCCCCGGGCGGTGCGGTTTTTGTCAATGGGGACGACCCGCTGCTGTGTACGCTGAAGGACGCGCGGGACAATGTGGTGACTTTCGGCATATCGCGAAAAAATGATATCCATGTGGAAGAAATTCGGCAAACGGGGCTGCAGGGGACTGACTTGACCGCCAATGCGTACGGCAAGCTGTTGCGGCTGCATGTACCCGCGCCGGGGGAATATATGGTGCACAACGCGCTTGCGGGTGTGGCGGCGGGCATGGCGCTCGGCATGGACATAGGCAGCATTGCGGCGGGCGTGGCAGCCTATGCGCCGGTGGGCGGCAGGATGGACATCCGGCAGGTGGATGGCCTGACCATACTCAATGATGTATACAATGCAAACCCCCAATCGGTTGCGGCGGCACTGGGCGTACTGCGTCTGGCCACCGGCCGTCGGGTCGCGATACTGGGCGACATGCGTGAGCTGGGCGACGGTGCGCAGGCGTACCACAGCGACACGGGCAGGATGGCCGCGGATGCCGCCGACCTGGTGATTGGCGTGGGGCAGTTGGCGAAAGATATTTGTGAGGGCGCGGCGGGTTGTGGCTGCACGACGGAGCACTTTGCAACGCAGGAGGACATGATTGCGGCTTTGCCCGGGCTGCTTGCGCGGGGCGATACCGTGCTGGTCAAGGCGTCGCGCGGCATGAAGCTGGAAGATACGGTGCAGTTTTTGACGGAACGCGCTGATTGGTTTTGATATAGTCTTAAGTATTACACGGCTTATCCGGTTCATTACGCCAACACCCCAGGGTGCCCTCTCTTCCGCCTTTGGCGGAATTCACCTTGAAAGTGTAATGAACCCCGCGCTAAAGGCGCGGAATAAAAACGTATGCGTTTTTATTGGAAAATAGTATAAGAGGCAGGAACGGATTGGAAGCAAAGAAAAGGGAAAATCTGGCGAAAATTGCGATGCTGGCTGCGACCATCATATGGGGCAGTTCTTTTTTGGTTGTCAAAAACACGGTGGATGTGTTCCCCCCCAACCTGCTGATTGCGTCACGGTTTACGCTGGGCTGCCTGATACTGAGCATCGTATTCCACAAGCGGTTGAAAAAAATTGACAAGGGGTACCTGGTATCCGGACTGATCATAGGTGTTTTTCTTTACCTGGCGTTTGCGTTCCAGACAACGGGCATTCAGACGACTAACCCTGGGAAGAATGCTTTTCTGACGGCCATTTATTGTGTTGTGGTGCCGTTTTTATTCTGGATTGTCGCCCGGCGCAAGCCGGATATTTTCAATGTCCTTGCGGCGGTGGTGTGCATTGTGGGCATCGGCCTGGTGTCGCTGACATCCAATTTTACCATCAGCCCGGGCGACGCGCTCTCACTGGTGGGCGGCGTGCTGTTTGCCTGCCACATTGTTTCCATTGCGCGGTGCGCGGAGGGGCGCGACCCTATTTTGCTGACCATCATGCAGTTTGGCGTGGCGGCTATATTGGCGTGGATCGTCAGCCTGACGACGGAAACATTCAGCGTGGCGGACATTACGCCCGAGGGCGTGGGCGGTCTGCTGTATCTGGCGGTGTTTTCCACATCCGTCGGCCTGCTGCTGCAGAATATCGGCCAAAAGTATGTGCACGCTTCGGCGGCGGCCATCATACTCAGCCTGGAATCTGTGTTCGGCGTCATTTTTTCCGTCATTTTTTATGGGGAACAGCTTACGCTGCGTCTGGTGCTGGGATTTGCGCTGATATTCCTTGCGGTCGTCATTTCAGAGACAAAGCTTTCATTTTTACGCCGCAAAAAGAAAAATCCATCACCGCAGCTTGGCGAAATGGAGTAACATCAATTTCTTCTGATTGTATTTAACATCTCATAGGAATATCCGTAAACGGTTGCAAACGATGCAAGATATTCAGACAAAACCTTTCCGTTCAACACTCGGAGGTGTCGCAGCTGGAAAGCAGGTACGCCATGCGTCCGGGCGCCCATTCCACCTCAGTTCCCGTCACGTTGGCGCTGACACCACGCGCACTGTCGCATACGTTGCTGGTGTTGATGTTGTGCGTATCATCAAGAGCCTCCAGCGGGCAGCCTTTGCAGGGCCGGTCAAGCTGGTGGTATGCGTTGAAGCATGTGTTGCCAAGGCGCAGCTTGGGTGTGAGATTGTAGGTGTTGCGGTTGATGTACAGCAGTTCGTATGTAGCTTTGTCTATTGCATAAATATAAAAATTACGGTATGTGCGGTCGTCCTTTTTTTGAAGCGCGCCGGGGTCGCCCGCAATCTCCAGCCGCACAAGCAGCAGGTCGATGATTCGCGCGGCAAATGTGAGCGTTTCAATCTCCTGTTTGACCCAAAGGCGCTGCCGTGCACACTCGTCGAACCCTACAAAGCCCTGGAAGTTGCCGTTTTGGCGCAGCGCGACAAGCAACACGGACACCACCCCCTGCGAAAGCAGCGTATCGCGGAACCCGCCGTCCAGCGAATTCGCGTTTGTCGCGTAAAAGATCCCCCTGTTTCGCAAATGGCCGTAAGGATCGCCCATTTTGCTGTAATCAAGCGCCTGCATATATGATTTTTCGCTGGTGATGCCGGGTGCGCACCATTCAAACGTGTTTTTGTGATACTTGCCATCGGGAGAATTTTGGAATATATAAGCCCTGCTGACGTCAAAAAACTTGCCGAGCACAGCCAGTACGGCGTTGATGGCGTCACGCGGGGATGCGGCTTCATAAAGCGCGGCATAGATGTTTTCCATGGCGCTGTTGCCGCGGAATTCCACCCTGGCCTTTTGACGGGAAGGCGCTGTGCGCCCATCGCTGTTTGCCGACGTTTCGCCATATACCGTAAACGAGTTTTTTCCATTCTGCTTGGTGGTGCAGAGCGCCTTGTCGGCCTTGCCAAAAAGCTCGCCGAACAATGCGCCGTTTTTAGGATAACAGGCAACCCCTATGCTGAGCGAGGGGGTACAGTCGCATCCGGGATCCAGCTTGGCAGCCTCGCGCAGCAGCGTGCGCGCCTTTCGCCTGGCCATCCCATACTCGTTGATATCTTTAAGCAATACCATAAATTCGTCGCCGCCAATCCTGCCCACAACATCCTTGTTGCGAAACATGGAGGAGATCAGCGACGCAACGGATTTCAACACCGCGTCGCCACAAAGATGGCCCAGTGTGTTGTTGACGTTTTTAAAATCGTCAATATCGATCACCATCAGCGCATGCCGTGCGTCGGGCGGGCTTTCCATCAGGATGCTCTCCACAAGCGATTCGGTTGTGGCCTTGTTATAAAGGCCGGTCAGGGAATCCCGCTGCACCTGCATCCGCAGCGACGCCACATTGTGACGGGCATATACGATGTCGGAGATATCTGTCAAAAAAAGAGAATAATAATTGTCCCCACGGGAATCGGTCTCCAGCCGGGCGTTGCAGGATACGGGCACAAGCGATCCATCGGCCCGAACCAACTTCAGCTGTATCTGGAACGAGCCTTCGCGATCCTGTAATTTTGGCATCAGTTCGTCACGGGATTTGCCATACAGCATACACGCGAAGCTGCTGTGGTAGATGTCGAAAAAGCGTTTGACACGGCACCGCAATATTTTTAGCATGCTTTTGGAATAAGAAATGATTTCCATTTCTTCGTCGGGCGCAATGCGCAGTATGCCGCTATCGGTAAAATCCAGCACCATGTCGGTTTCCCTGCGCGCGTCAAGAACCGTCCGTTCCAATCGGGCGATCTTTTCATCTAATTTATTGCCAGGTTTTGTATGTTCTGTAAATTCCATAATTGCCTTCCAATTGGAGAAAAGATTTGATACAAATGTCTGCTTCATGCGGGAGTAGAAAAGCGATTGGTCACTTTTCTGTTGGGTTTTAATATTATTATGATAAACGGAGATTGTGATCGTAATCTAAAAAAATCATGAATCTGTTGTAAATTTACGGTGGAACGCGTGCTGGCGATAGATATACAATAGAGGTTGGAAGTGAACATTGACGGGAAGTGCCAAACATTTTTTGAAATTGTTGGCGTAGTATGGTAAAATAATCGTGCATTGCCTTGTTTGGGCATGCGGTATTTTAGCAGTGCGACAGGTGGATGAATTATGCATGATCTGATCATAGCGGGAGCAGGCCCGGCGGGGCTGACCGCCGCAATTTATGCCGCAAGGGCCGGCCTTGACGCAATAACTGTTGAGCGCTCGTTTGCGGGTGGGCAGATGGCAATCAGCAATACGATCGAAAATTACCCCGGGTACGAGAACGACACCCCCGGCGCGGCAATCGCCAACAGCATGAAGCTGCAGGCGCAGCGTCTGGGCGCGGTCATTGTGTCCGAGGACATCAAATCATTTGATATTACAGGGAAGACAAAAAAAATCGCTACATCCAAAAATGAATACGAGGCAAAAGCTATCATACTGGCGATGGGGGCGATCCCACGGCAGCTGGGCATAGAGGGTGAAAAGCGGCTTGCAGGGTCGGGGGTTTCCTATTGCGCAACATGTGACGGGGCGTTTTTTAAAGGGGCGCCAGTGGCGGTGATCGGCGGCGGCAACACCGCGGTCGAAGACGCGTTATACCTTGCCAACATTTGCTCCGAGGTGCACCTGGTGCACAGGCGCATGCAGTTTCGTGCGCAACACGCCCTAGTCGAGAAAGCAAAACAGGTCGCCAACATCACGCTGCACCTGCCGTACCTGCCGGGCGAAGTAACCGGCGAATATGCCGTGGACGGCATGACGGTCAAGCATGCGGAGACAGGCGAAACAGAACATTTTGGCGTGAACGGCGTGTTTTTCGCGGTGGGGAACATTCCCAAAACTGAGCTGGTGCAGGGCATGGTAACGTTGGATGAAGCGGGCTACATCGTATCGGACGAGGGGTGCGCGACAAGCCTTGCGGGTGTTTTTTGCGCGGGCGACATACGGACAAAACGTCTCCGGCAGATTGTGACGGCGACTGCGGATGGCGCGGTGGCAGTGGCGGCGGCAGAGGAATATCTTTTCAGTCTTTGACTTTGATAGATACAGTATAAAACATTTTAAAATTTCAATTGGGGGAAAATGCATGAACAGTTTGTTCGGCACCGATGGGGTCAGGGGCATTGCCAACAGGCAGTTGACGTCCAAGCTTGCCTACGACCTGGGCAGGGCGGGCGCGTATTGCCTGACCAACGAGGTACACAAAGCGAAAATATTGATCGGTAAGGATACCCGCGCCTCCGGCGACATGCTGGAGAGCGCTTTTGTTGCGGGCGTTTGCTCGGTAGGGGCGGAGGCGGTTGTGACATGCACACTGCCCACCTCGGCGGTCGCATACCTGACGCGTGAGATGAACTATGACGCGGGTGTGATGATCTCCGCCTCACACAACGCGGTGGAATACAACGGCATCAAGTTTTTTAACTCGCAGGGCTATAAGCTTGCGGACGAGATTGAGGACAGGATCGAATCGCTGATCGTCAACCACGACGAGAATATCCCGATGCCCACCGGCATCAGCATTGGGCGCAGGATTCGTATGAAGAAGGCGGCGCAGGAGTATATCGACTATATTGTGGAATGCGCCGGTACGCGGCTTGAGGGGCTCAAGGTGGTGCTCGACTGCGCCAACGGCGCGGCAAGCGAAATTGCGCCATGGGTGTTCAAGCTGCTGGGCGCGGAGGTGATCCCGTATTACAACATGCCGGACGGCAACAACATCAACGACAATTGTGGATCGACCCATCCGGAGCAGATGGCCCGCCTGGTGCCCGAACTGGGCGCGGACGTAGGGCTGGCGTTTGACGGCGACGCGGACAGGCTGATTGCGGTGGATGAGTTTGGCAACATTGTGGACGGCGACAAGATCATGACCATTTGCGCGATCGACATGAAGGCGCAGGGCAAATTGAAGCGCGATACGCTGGTTGCGACCGTGATGAGCAACATGGGCATGGAGGTCACGCTTAAAAAACAGGGGATCAACCTGGTGCGAACCGATGTGGGCGACCGGTATGTGCTGGAGGAGATGCTGCAAAATGGATATAACCTAGGCGGCGAGCAATCGGGCCACATCATATACCTGGACCACAACACGACAGGGGACGGCATACTCTCGGGCGTCAACCTGCTCGCGGTCATGAAGCGGGAAGAAAAACACCTCTCGCGCCTGGCAAAACGGGTGGATATATATCCGCAGGTGCTGGTCAACGCGCGGGTGAGCGACGACAAGAAGCACGGGTATATGGATGATGAAGAAATACAAAAGGCGGTCAAGACGCTGGAGAAAAACTTTTCCGGTGAGGGGCGGGTGCTGATACGTACGTCGGGCACGGAGCCACTGGTGC
>DHOD01000097.1:0-2591 GCA_002407725.1 Christensenella sp. UBA5399
GACCGGCGGTATACCGCCTGCCCGGTCCCCGCCTGCCGGTGTTCAGGTGGCGCACAATAAACAGCGCGCCCACAGCGCCCACGGGGATAATGATAAACAACAGGTACAGGGGGTTGAACACAAAGGGCGGATCGCCCGCATCGGGGTCTGCCTCCTTGAGTTCCTGCTCGGCCCCTGTTTCAAAAATTTTCCGGTCGGCAACAAGGGGTGCGGAATAAATATCCGTACCGTTGAGCCTGTATGTTACCGTACCCATTTCCTCGCCCTGCGAGATGGGCGCGACCAAAGGACGCGTAAGTTGTATATCCTGCTCGACCACAATGCTGCCGTTATCCAGCCCCGCCGCGGTTTCCAGGTCAATCAGCTCTGTGCCGGGCAATTCATCCTTGGCAACACTGCTGATGGAGAGCATGCCCTCGCCGGTGTCGTTCTCGGCATAGCCGGTCACCTGCTCGCTCAATGCCACGGGCTGAATATACTGCCCAATATCCACTTTTTTATAATTGTTGAATCCGAATTCAAAAAGGTCGCGCGCCAGAGACCAGCGCTCCTTTGCTTTTTCGGTATGGTCGCCGAATATCACCGCCAGCAGCGATGTGCCGTCCTGTTCGGCAGTGGCGACAAGGCATCCGTAGTGGGGGATGGAGTCGCCATCCGCATCCGGCCGTATGTTGACGACATAGCCTGTCTTCAGGCCTGTTGCGGGCGCGTACAGGTATTGCTCGTATTCCTCTATCTGCCGCTCCGGTACATAGATCAGGCGGTTGGATTGCTCGATCTGGCGCTCTTCCGAATGCATGTTTGTCGCGCCCAGCATATAGGTTTCCACTGTGCCGACGCTCATGATTTCAGGATGCTTTGCCGCCTCCAGCGAGAGCTTTGCCATGTCTGCTGCCGTTGTGTAATGGTATTTTCCCAAATCCTTTTCCAGGATCTCCTCCGACGGGTTAAGGAACAGGCCGTGCGCATTGATAAAGTTGGTGTTCTCCATCCCCAATTCCTGCGCCCGCTCGTTCATCATGGATACAAACTCGTCCAGCCCGCCCGCGATATACACCGCAAGGGCGTTGGCCGCGTCGTTGCCCGAGCACACCATCAGGCCGTAGAACAAATCGCTGACCGACAGGGTTTCATTTTGCTTAAGCCCCATCAGCGATGATGATTCGCCAAAGCCGTTGACCTCGGCACCAACGGTGATCTCGCCCTCCAGGCCTTTGGTCTCAAGCAGCAGCAGCGCCGTCATGATTTTTGTGGTGCTGGATGGGTAAACTTTGGCGTCGGGGTTGCGTTCGGCCAGCACTTCGCCCGTTTCCAGATCGAGCAGCATGTATGATTCCACATTGGCTGCCTGGTCGTCAAACGCAGGCGAACTGGCAAGAGAAACAGCCGGTACGCACAGCAACATCAGTATAATAACAATTGAAATAATTTTTCTCAAACTCAAAACCTCTATCTTTAATGCACTATATTATAGTATACGGTGGCGTTTTTGTCACACATTTTCCTGATTCTTAAGTTTTTTGTAATATTCAGCTTTGTTGATGGATACTATTCACCATGAAAAACGCAGGCGTTTTCAATCCGCGCCGTCGGTGAAGCTGTTCAATATCAACTTCCGCCCATTATACCATTTTTTGCACATCGTTGTTTTATACTTGGGTCATAAAGCAAACGGAGGTAACGATTGTGATGGAATTACTTTTTTCGCCGGGGATAGTGGGCCTTGTTGTCGCCATGTTTTCTATTATTATGTTGATCAGCCTTTCCGCGTGGTTTACGGACAGGGAGGCAGTGCCCCCAAAGCGGAAACCGATGCGCCGTGCTGCCAAAAATCTTATTAAGCACAACAAATAGCAGGTGTTTCTTGCTTTGGCGACCGAAAAATGGTAGAATGGGCTTGGAAGTTTGAGGAGGTGGCACAGACATGGATGTTGGCAGTGTGGACATTGCCGCGACAGGCGTTGCAATGAAGCAGGCGCAGGTGCAGCAGAAGATTGATATTGCTGTGATGAAAAACGCCATGGATTCACAGACGGAAATTGCGCAAATGTTAATCAATGACCTGATGCAGGTGAACGTATCCGCCGCGTCGGGGCATATCGATATCAGTACTTGATTTTATACAGGGGCATGCATATAATATTCATAGTGAACGGTTGAACGAGCCCGTACCGCCGGGTTTGCAAGGATGGCCCGGGGAAGCGCCGGGTGTTCTTGGTTGCATTTCAAATCCTGCCCTATGGCTGGCCAAAAGGAGAGTGTGTGTCATGAAAATCTGCCCCCGTTGCGGCCACCAATGCCATGATGAAGACCTGTATTGTAACGAGTGTAAAAGCAATATATCCCAGGTAAAGCCTGTTAAAGTGAGCCGGTGGAGGAAGCATGTCCCTGCGAAAACCGCAGGCTGTATAATTGTGCTGGCCGTCATCATTGTGGTGGTTCTTGCCGCAATCCTGCTTCCCGAGGTCTTTGCCGGGAACTGCCATGCCGACTTTGGAAAGGGTTTTCTGGAGATGATCCCCGAACGGTAGGGTGCGCGTAGAGGAAATAAATAGATGCAGATAAATAAAAACGGAGCTTGCGCTCCGTTT
>DHOD01000097.1:2762-2936 GCA_002407725.1 Christensenella sp. UBA5399
AAACGGAGCTTGCGCTCCGTTTTTAGGTTGTCAGGAAGCCTAATTCAGTAGAAAACGATGGAGTAATCACACGTCAAATTGCAAAGCGCATGAATCAATCTTTTTATCCAGCCGGATTTTTGACAAAAACGTACCGGCCGGGAAAGAAAGATGCCATCTAAAAAAGAAACAGGG
>DHOD01000097.1:3111-3388 GCA_002407725.1 Christensenella sp. UBA5399
GCCATCTAAAAAAGAAACAGGGATACGGAGAGGGAGCGGGCGCCGGCAATGGAGTCGTGGACAGACTGGACGGATTTCGGTTGTTTTAGGTATACTATATATTAAAAGAGGGGGGGGCACCATATGTCCAAATCGCGCGGCTTGGTATACATCGCCATATTTTTTGCCATTGTGCTTATTTTGTGGTCGCTTCTGACGTTGCTGCCCGGCCCCCGGGTGGAGAAACTTCCTGCCGATGCGCAGGGGCAGTACGACCTTACAGAGTATGACTTTGCGG
>DHOD01000097.1:3534-5695 GCA_002407725.1 Christensenella sp. UBA5399
GAGAGTATGACTTTGCGGATACGGTATATATGGTTGCGTCCGTTTGGGAAAGCTGGCCGGATGCGCTTTATGAGCCGCAGGAATTGGATAATGCCGAACTGCCTGTACCCCAGCGAAGTCTCGACTACGATAGCGTGCAGGTGGTGACGCACCGCATGCGGCTGAACCTGCCGCCCGGCAATGCATATGGGATAACTATGGAGAGCGCCGACTATGCTATGCGGGTATTTGTGGGCGGCATAGACGCGGGCAGTGTGGGCGCACCCGGCGCAACCCGGGAGCAAACCGTGCCGCAGGGAGGCAGCTTCACATATTACTTCACGCCGCAGGATGAAACGACAGAGATCGTGATCCAGGTATCAAACTTTGTACACCGCACGGGAGGGGAAGCGCCTGCACTTGCCGTTGGCACGGCGGAAAACGTCGCGCATCTCAATAAGCTTGCCGACCTGAAAAGCGGGATGGTATTCGGCTGCTTGTTTATCGCAGGGCTATATCACCTTGCCATATTCCTATTGAACCGGCGGCAGGTTGCCTCGCTGCTGTTTGCGATCCCCTGCTTGTTGCAGGCGTTCGTATCCGTGAATTTCCTGCTCCAGCTATTCTCACACCTAAACTGGCAGGTTGACGTGCGGCTGGAATATATCTTCTTCATTTTGGCGTTGATGTTCCTCGTGCTGCCCATAGGCAAGCTTTTTCCCGGTGCGTTGCACAAGTGGGTTCCCCGCGTTTACCTGGCCATTTGCGGCGTTTTTATCGTCATTGTGCTTGCCACCGATACGACTTTCTTCACGCGCCTGTTGTTTGGCTTCCAGGGCGCTTCGTTTGCGATGGCGGCTTATGTGCTTGTCCGGCTGGCCATGCGGCTGTATCGGGAACGGACGACCAAGAACCTATTGGCGTTCATGGGCATTGTGATTGTCGCGCTGTTTAGCGTGAACGAAGCACTGATACGCAACGGTGTTTATCTGTTTGGCAACATGCCCGGACGGTCGATTGGCGTCAGCGAGGGCATGGTGTTCTTTGTGCTGTGCTATGGGCTGCTGTTGTCCATTGAGCAGGCGGAAGTCAACCAAAAGCTGAAGGAATCACAGCAAGCCCTTGCCACGGCGGAGGCGCACTATGCGGAGCTGCTGCATGCGCGTGAAAACGGGCAGCCGCATGTAACGCTTTCCGACTTCGGGTTGACCAACCGCGAGACGGAGGTGGCGCTGCTGCTGCTGGACGGAAAGAGCCGCGAGGACATTACCGGATTGTTGAATATCAGCATGGGCACGGTAAATACCCACTGCTCAAGCATCTACCGAAAGGCCGGCGTAAGCGGCGCGGCGGAATTGGCGAGGTTGATGTATCCGCCAAATAATGGAAAATGAATCCTATAATCTACAGTGAAATGTCTGTTTTAGACAAAAATCATTGGTGCCAATGATACCCAAAATTGAATTTTTAGAGTATAAAAAGAGAGTATAGGATATACTTTCTTTTTTTGCGGTGTACCCCACAAGCAAATAGGCAAGGGTAAAAGCCGGCAGCCACAAACAAAGCGAATGAAAGCATAGGGAATCTTTGGGGCAGGGATTATCCACAAGGCGAAACGCACGGCTGGGATCTATTGCGATATGTGTCCGGAGGTGTGCATGGATTACAGGACAAACCGGAAGCGCGGGCGAGACGACCTGCTCCACCAGGACAAGGCGGTGCTGGATCTGTTGGTAAGAGGTATGAGCCGGGACGATATCTGCGGGACGCTCCACATGCCGCTTGGAACGGTAAACACCTGTTGCAGCCGCATCTACAAGCAGACAGGTTGCAAAAATCGTGTGGAACTGATCCTGAAATATGGAACAAATCGGTAAGTACTTTATTTATGCTATATCATCATTCAAGTAAGAGGAGAATATAATGGCAAGAAAAAAGAAGCTCGTTTCTATCATCGTACTTTTAATGATTGCATCTTTGGCGCTTAGCGCCTGTCAGGAAGGCGGAACAGAGGAATCGGCACAGCCCGCGGCTCCCGCAGCGACGCAGAGCGCGCCCGAGGCAAGTGCGGTCGTGGATGAACCGCAGATCGATGATGTGGCGGAAGCACAGGCCGATGATACGGCAGCCGTTCGTCCGCAGGACGATTATTATACCTATACCAACAAAGAGTGGATTGACC
>DHOD01000097.1:5862-17020 GCA_002407725.1 Christensenella sp. UBA5399
GATTGACCAGGCAGATCCGGCAGCAGAGGCGGACGGCCGTGCAATGCGTATAAAACAAACGCAGAATGAAGTCAACGAACAGCTGCGCGCGGACTTTTTGAGCATTGTCGAAAACGGCGTGCAGGAAGATACGGAGTACCTGTCGGAGGCAATCTCGTTTTATGAGCTGTATACGGATATAGACGGGCGGAACAAAGCGGGTATAGCGCCCCTGCAGCCTTATCTCGACAGGGTTGACGAGGTGCAGACGCTGGAGGATTTGAACGGACTGTACAGGGAATTGGTTTACGCGAATGCGCCAACACCATTCCGGATGGGCGTCATGTCGGACAACGTAGACCCTTCAAAAAATGTTTTGATGATGATTAACCCCATTAATTATTTGCCGGACATTAGCTTTTATGAAGAAGGTAATGCGCAGGGAGAGGCGATGCTGGAGGAACGCAAATACCAGATTCAGAGCATGGCGGTCGCAGGAGGATACAGCCAGGACGAGGCGGCGCAAATGGCGGAGGACGCCATATCGTTTGATGCTCTTATAGCGCAGTACATGCTTACACTGCCCGAGCAGATGCAAATAAACCTGAGCACTGATAACTACATCCCGTTCGATGAATTTTGCGCACAAAGCGAAAGCATTGATTTTGAAGGCCTGATCACCACGCTTGCCGGGGAGACCCCCGATGTTGTGAAAATGCTGAACGAGTCTTATTACCAGAACATAGATTCCTTTGTGACGCAGGCCAATTTACCTATGATAAAAAACTGGATCAAAGCCGGATATTTATATGAAAATGCCGAATATCTTTCAGAGGATATTGCCAACGCCTGCTATGCCCAGCCGGGGGAAGAGGCCGTTTCCGATGATTTCGATTACAGGGAAACAACAAATGGGATGGCGTTCTTGCGCGTAAAGGAAGCCTTTGGCGCCGAATGCAGCCGGTATTATTCCGACAAGCATCTCACAGATGAGACAAAGGAAGAGATCACAAAAATGTGCGAAGACATGATTGAAGAATACAAGGAGCGGTTCACCGCAAATGACTGGCTGGAGAAGGAAACACGCGAAAAAGCGATAGAAAAACTGGACAAAATGGGGATCATTGTGGGGCATACCGGCTACGAGAATCCGGCCAACGCAAATTTGCACATAAAGACGGTGGAAGAGGGCGGTACCCTGTTAGAGAGTTGTTTTTTAATAAATGAAAATACGTGGAAGCATTCCTTCGATATATTGAATAAAGGGAATACGGGAGAGGACCGGGCAGGCAGTTTACTTCTTTTAATGAAATCATTTGAGACGAACGCGAGCTACATTGGGGCAATCAATTCGATTGTCATCAACACCGCCATACTGAACGAGCCGTTTTACAGCGCTTCTTATTCGGACAGCCGCAACTATGGCGGGATAGGCGCGTTTATAGGCCACGAGATATCGCACGCCTTTGACCAGCAGGGTTCCCTTTATGACGCGAATGGGGACATGGTCAACTGGTGGACGGATAAGGATGCGGAGGAATTTGCGCAGCGGTCGCAAAAAATGGTGGACTTTTTTGACGGGCTGCCTTACATGGGTGGCGAAGTGGACGGCAAATTGACTGTGGAAGAAAATACAGCCGACGCAGGTGGGCTGAGCGTGGCGCTGGAGGTGCTGGAGGAATCCGGGGAGCCTGTGGATTACGAAGAATTTTTCAACACATGGTCCGAATTGTGGGCAGATGAATCGACAGAAGATTCGGCGCTTCTTCGGCTAATACAGGATGTCCACGCGCCGGGGATATATCGTGTAAACCAGCAGATGATGCTCATGGATCAGTTTTATGAGACGTATGGCGTGCAGGAGGGCGACGATATGTTTTTGACTGAGGATCAAAGATTCCATATATGGTAACGGTATTTCTGCGGTGTACGCTGTGTGAACCCGGAAAGGGAAAACCGGCAAACCAAACGTTTATTCCGTTAGGCCGCCATACAGGGGCGTATTGCGCACCCTGTACCAATTGCGGAAAATAAATAAAATTCTTGGAGGTACTATTTGATGCAAAAAACACGAGGAGGCACATTGGTTTTTGTTACGGGTATTCTGTACATCATTTTCGGGGCGATTACGCTTGTTATGCTGGCTTTCGCTATTGCTGCCCTGGGAATGGTGGGTGGAGGGGCCCTGACAGCACCGCTTATCATCTCTCTGATTTTCCCGACCGTCGTAGTCGTTTTTGAATTTGGTGCGGGGATTTATGCCGTTCGGAACGCGCATAAACTCCCGAAGGCGGGGAAGCTGTTTGAAAATGCAATCGGGTTGCTCATTATCATGATTATCAGCATTGCCTCCGAGGCGTACGCAGGCTCGCTTACAGTCCTCAGCTTTGTGAGCCTGGTCCTGCCGATCCTGATGCTTGTGGGGGCAGGTATGAATAAAAAAGAAGCACAAGAATCGGGCGTTCAGATAGAAAAATCCGGCAAGAAGAATAGTCAAAGTTAAAGTAGAGGTGATCCCGCCTCGGCCAGAAACACTATATACCTGGAGATAGGCTGTATAGAGGTATGTTTGGCGGCATCATTTCTTTGACAATCAAAAAACGGAGCTTGCGCTCCGTTTTTTTGTTCGCGTTTTTATTTCAACTGTTCGGGGTTCAGGCACTTGAGCTCGTCTGTCACAAAAATGCCGTCCTTGCGCACCAGCTTGTCGTCAAACCAGATTTCGCCGCCGCCCATTTCCTTCGTCTGGACCAGCACAAGGTCCCAGTGCACTGCGCTTTCGTTGCCGTTGTATGCGTCGTCGTACGAGCTGCCCGGGGTAAAATGCAGGCTGCCCGCAATTTTCTCGTCAAACAGTATATCGCCCATTGAACGCGTGATAAACGGATTGACCCCCAGTGAGAACTCGCCCACATAGCGCGCGCCGTCGTCGGTATCAAATATCTTGTTGATGCGCTCGTTGTTGTTGGACGTCGCCTTGATGATTTTCCCGTCCTTGAATTCCAGGGAAACATTTTCGAACTTAAATCCCTGATTGACGGAGGGCGTGTTGTACGTGATCGTACCGTTTACACTATCTATGACAGGCGCGGTGTATACTTCGCCGTCAGGCACGTTAAAGTGGCCGTCGCACTTTTTACACGGGATCCCCTTGATGGAAAAAGTAATGTCTGTGCCCGGGCCTTTTATATGCACTTTGTCGGTGTTGTCGTACACCTGCATCAACGCATCCATGGCCTTAGACATTTTGGAATAATCCAGGTTGCACACGTCAAAATAGAAATCCTCAAACGCCTCGGTGCTCATGCTGGCCTGCTGTGCCATGGAAGGCGTGGGGTAGCGCAACACCACCCACTTGGTGTTTTTGACGCGCAGGTTGTGGTGCACCTCCTTGCTGTAGATCGACTGGTACATTTCCATTTTGTCGGGGGGCACGTCGCTCATTTCGGTGGAGTTCGCGCCGCCGCGAAAGGCGATGTACGCCTGCATTTCCTTCATGCGGGCGCTCTCCCACTTTGTGATATCCTCAATTTGCTGCTTGCTTGCCTGCATCAGCCACGCGCGTGTGACAGGCGAATGCGGTGTGGATACATACGGCAGCCCGCCAGCCGTGTATACTTCCTTGACAAGCTGCGCCGCAAGGCTGTCATCCACGCCGATGGCGTCTATCAGCACCTTCTCGCCCGGCTGCACCGTGCAGGAATAATTGACCAGTGTGTGGCAAAGTTTTTTTACTCTCTCATCCGTCATATATTCGTACCTTCCTTATGTTATATCGGTCTATCAAACATATTCAGTATAACATATTTTCCCTTCCATGTTTCACATTGCCTGAAACTAAAACGCCGTCCATCCGCCATCTACCGTCAACACGGTGCCGTTTACAAAACTGGATTCATCCGTTGCGAGGAAGAGCGCAGCATGGGCGATTTCTTCCGGGTGGCCCTGCCTTGGCATCGCCTTGGTGCACACACTGGTGCGCTCCAGGCCGAATTCACTCAGGTTCTGCATGGAGAGGCCGATGTTTGTTTCCACGCCGCCCGGGGCGATCGCGTTACAGCGGATGCCCTGGTTGGCGTACATAAAGCCCGTGTTTTTTGTTAAACCCACAACGCCGTACTTGGATGCCGTATAGGCCGCGCCCGCCCGCGCCCCATTGAGACCACCCACGGACGCAATGTTGATGATGCGCCCGCCTTTTTGGCACATCACCTGAACCGCTTTGCGGCAGCCGTACATAACACTGTACAGGTTAACACCCAAAACTCTTTCCCAGAGCGCATTGTCCAGTTCTGCAACCGGCATCATATTGTCCATAATACCGGCATTGTTTACCAAAATATCCATTGCGCCGAATTGTCCCACAGCAAAATCAATCATATCTTCAACCTGCTGCTGGTCAGAAACGTCCGTTTCTTTAAATACTATTTTGCCGGGGGCTCCCTTGCCCTCATCAATCAATGCTTGCACGCCATCCGGCTGTATATCGGCGGCGACGATATTTGCCCCTTCCTGTGCAAACAACAGGGAGATAGCCTTCCCCATACCGGATCCTGCACCGGTCACCACAGCAACTTGATTTTCCAGTTTCATTTTATTTCACTCCTTTTTTTGTAAATCACGGTATATGTTTTATAACCAGCACGATTCCTTTCTACACACAAAACCCATAAAATACGGGTATTTGGACGATGGATACAGCTTCAGAATGGCCGGAATGGTAAGCGATCCGTTGTAAACACAAAAAAAACGGTTTGGTATTCCTTACAGGCCTGCTTTTTGGGCTGATAGGACAGTGAGAACGTGTAAGAAAATATTTGCCAACGCGTTTTATTGACGGTATACTTGTTCCGAGATTGATATACGTATCATATAGCAAAGAAGGTGATGATCATCGTTTTTTCTACCGATCAATTGTACAAAAGCTTTGGCGACAAACAGGTGCTGAAGGGCGTCTCCCTCACTGCGCAAAGCGGCGGCGCGCTGGGCCTGCTCGGCCGGAACGGCGCGGGAAAGACCACAACCATCCGTATTGTAATGGGTGTTTTTCCGCCGGACAGCGGTAGCGTACTGGTGGATGGCGCGCATATTAACCGCGAGCGCCTCAACATAGGGTACCTGCCGGAGGAGCGCGGGCTGTACCCCAAAAGCCTGATATCGGAGCAGCTTATTTATTTTGCAAAGTTGCACGGGTTGAATGCGAATGCCGCAAAAAAGAGCATGAAGTATTGGCTGGAGCGCATGGACATGGGCGAATACGCAAACAAAAAGCTGGATGTGCTCTCCAAGGGCAACCAGCAGAAGATACAGCTGGCCGTTGCGCTGATTGCCGATCCGGAGTTTATTATACTGGACGAGCCGTTTTCGGGCCTGGACCCTGTCAATGCGTCCATGCTCAAGGATGTTGTCAAGGAGCAGATTAAGGAAGGAAAGATCGTGCTGTTTTCCAGCCACCAGATGAACTATGTGGAGGAGTTTTGCGATCACATTGCGATACTGCACCACGGCGAAATTGTGCTGGACGGCGCAATAGATGATATCAAGCGCTCGTACGACCGCCGCAAGCTGGTGGTCAAAAGCCGGTACACCAACGTGGTAGAGGAATATGTGCAAAACAACCTGGGCGGCATGATCCGCGGGCTGGAGCAGGAAGAGGGCGACGTGATTGTGACGCTGGACGAGGAAGGCCACAAAAACCGGTTTATCTCGGCGTTGGCCTCGCAGGATATAGACATTGACGGCGTTTATGTTTACGAACCGTCGCTAAACGATATTTTTGTGGAATACACAGGAGATGAAGCGGAGGCCATAGATGAAGCAATTTAAAACCGTTTTTTCATTTGAGCTTTTTAATTACCTGCGGCGCAAATCGTACATCGCGGTTACGCTTGTCATCATTGCGGTTGTGATTGTGCTGCTGTGCATCCCCATGATCCAGCAAGCGTTCAGCACGGACGCCCCTGCAGAGGCAGAGCCTTCCGCTGAAACGCAAAAGGTGGCGTATGTGGATGTGTCAGGCCAGCCGGACGAGGCGGTTGCGCTGGAGCATTTTAACAGCGCCTTTGCGGAGGACGGCATTGAAATGGTGCCGGTGGAGGCGGACGAGGCGCAACTGGCGGATATGGTGGACAATGAGGAATACAGCTTTGCCATCATCCGTACCGGCCCGCTTGCCTATACGCGCTATGTACGCAACATCACAATGTACGATGCATTTGACAGCAAATTCAGCGATGTGCTGCTGGACCAGTATAAATATGATGCGCTGCTGGCGTTGGGGGTTTCCCAAAGCGATGTGCAGCAACTGGAGGAGGCGGTGGTGGTGCCCGATGTGCGTACCACGGAGACAGGAAAGGACCAGAGCGAGACGTTCTTTTATACGTATATATTGATTTTTGCGCTGTACATGGCCATTGTGATTTACGGCCAGTTTGTGGCGTCCAGCGTGGCGGCGGAAAAGAGCTCGCGCGCGATGGAGCTGCTGATTACATCCGCAACCCCCAAAAGCCTGATATTTGGCAAGGTGCTGATTACCGGCACGGCGGGGTTGTTGCAGTTTGCGCTGATACTCGGCTGCGCTGCAATTTTCTACAATGCCAACGCAGCGTTGTACGAAGACGCGTGGCTGATACAGTCCATGTTCTCCATACCGCTGTCGCTTGTACTGTACACCATATTGTTCTTTGTGCTGGGATTCTTCATTTATGCGTTTTTGTATGCGGCGCTGGGCAGCCTGGTCAGCCGTATGGAGGACCTGGGAACGGTTACGCAACCTGTCACATGGCTGTTTATTGTGGCGTTTATGGTGGTGATTTTCTCCATGAACACCGGCCAGATCGATAATCCGGCCATGGTGGTCTGCTCGTTCATTCCGTTTACATCCCCCATGGCGATGTTTACGCGCATTGCAATGGGCAACGTGATGCCGATCGAGATTGTTATTTCGATTGCGATATTGATTGTGTCATGCCTGTTGATCGGTTGGGTGGCCACGGGCATATACCGCCTGGGCGTGCTGATGTACGGCAAACCACCCAAGCTGGGCGAGGTGTTTAAAATGCTGCGGAGCGCCCGCGGCTGACCGTATCGCTAGCGGTTGACTATTTTGGATTGATAGTATGAGTCCATATTGAAACAAGTTGGATAATTTGAATCGACAGGGAAGAGCCGGAATGGAAAACGAATATCTAATCAATGCCTGCAGCGGGCAGGGCATTGATGTAATAGAAGGCCAGAACGTCACTGTTATTGATGTGGAAGGCGGACAGGTGGCAGACTTTTTTGCGGAATGTACAGGAAACCCCAACGAATTTTTGTCTACCGCAGTTACAATTGACTGCAACGAATCCGTGCGGTTGCATATAGGGGATTATATCTACTCGAACCTCTATCATCCCATGTTCCAAATTATCTGCGATGAAGTAGGAGAGCATGATTTATTATTCCCCTGTTGCCGTCCGGAAATGTATGATTTTTTTTACAAAAATGGCGCAGGGCATCCAAATTGCTTTGATAATATCAATCAAAGCCTGGAAGAAAACAGGCCGATTATTCAACCGGTCAACCTGTTTATGCACACAACAATTGGCGAGGATGGGAAAGTAAGTATCAATCAGCCTGTTTCGAAAGCGGGAAACAAAATTGTCCTGCAAGCTAAAATGAATATGCGGTTAGCAATTGCCGCCTGCAGCGTGTCGGAAAGCAATTGCAACAGCCAAAATTGTTCCGCAATAAAGGTAGCGATCGAGGGGTAATACTAATAAGTTTTAAAAAAGCCCCAAAGGGGCTTCTTTATACATCCAGCTTCTCGACCAGTTTTTTGATATCGCGCATATGGTCGGGGATGGGCAGCTTTTGCGGGCAGAGGTCCAGGCACTGGCCGCACCCGGTGCAGTAATAGGACTGCTTCCCTTCGCCCATGGCATAATAGGCGGTCAAAAAGGATATGCCGACGTTATGCCTTAAATAGTCGTTGTAAATTGCCAGCATTTTGGGGATGTCCACGCCCTCGGGGCAATCCATGCAATAGTTGCAGCCCGTGCATTGCACAGCGCCGCTCTTTTGATATTCGGCAGCGGCTTTTTGTACGGCGGCGTAATCGTGTTCAGAAAACTGCCATGGGTGGGAAAGGATTTCCACGTTCTCCTCGAGTTGCCGGGGGGCGGTCATGCCGCTTAATATGGTGATGACGCCTTCGAGCGATGCGCAGAAGTTCAGCGCCCACGCGGCCTGGCTTTCGCCCGGACGCACGGCGGCAAGCGCCTCGGCGGCGCTGCCCTCCAGCGATGCCAGTACGCCGCCGCGCACAGGCTCCATAATGATGACCGGCAGGCCCGCGGCCCGCGCGTGGTCGTATTGTTTTTGCATATAGGTCATGTCCCAGTCCATGTAGTTGATCTGGAGCTGAATAAACTCCCAGTCGTGCATGGCGGTCACCTTTTGCATGGCCTCAAACCCGTCGTGGATCGAAAAACCCAAATGGCGTATTTTGCCTTCCTGCTGTTTTTTCTTCATCAATTCAAACAGGCCGAACTGCGCGCATTTTTCGGCGCGTTCCAGCTCGTAATTGTGCAGCAGGTAATAGTCGAAATAATCCACCTGGCACCGCTTCAGCTGGTCGTCAAAATACCGTTCGGCATCGGTCGCGCTCTCCAAAAACCATGTGGGCATTTTTGTGGCGAGATAATAGCTGTCGCGCGGCTTGCCCCGGAGCGCTTTGCCGATGAAGGGTTCGCTTTCGCCGTTCATATAGGGCCAGGCGGTGTCAAAGTAATTGACGCCATGGTTCAAAGCGTAGTCCACCATGGATGCGGCGGTTTTTTCATCGATGGGGCCGCCGTCCTTTGTTTGGGGAAGGCGCATAAGGCCAAAGCCCAGCAACGATAAGCTGTCTTCCTTAAAATTACGATATTGCAATGTACGGTTACCTCCCGGCGAAATTTGCGATGTATTCCTGAATGGCCAACGCAATTTTATAGCTTTCCACATCGTTGAAAAACACAATATCGTCGTCAATGATGTAGTCGCGCGCAATAGCGGATTTAATGGTTTTGTTGGCTACGGGGGTACGGAAGTAGATGTAACCGCGGTGGTCTTCCTTGGGTTCGGCGACCTCCACGCACAGTACATGTACGATCGGGATGAGCCGTCTCTGGTTGCCTTTGCGGTTCATTTCCAGTACAATGCAGCCGGATTCTATCGATAAGGTGAGGCCTTCGACGCCGGCTAAAACAAGCTTGCTCATAGAATATATCCTTTCTTTACCCTGAAAATGTCGTATTTTACATATATGCGATCAATTCTGCGAAACCTTGACGGCCTGCAGCACATATCTGGTGGTGCCCTGCCCCTGTACGCAGGTGGAGAGCGTAATGATTTTGTCGTCCGCCGTGACTTGCGTGTCGTTGGTGATTTGTGAAACGGCACGGCAATCGGCTATGTAAGCAAGAAACGCATCGTCATCGGCAAAGCTGATCGTGTAGGTTTCGGCGTCTTCCGGTGTCTGGTACGCGGCAAAAATCTTGTAAATGGTCTCCTCGCCGTCCGGCGTGTAGATGTAGACATACGGGTGGCCCGCGGCAAAATCCGCGTCCTCAAATTTATGCAGGTCGGCGAACATCGACCCGTCCTTCATGTTGTGGCCGTATATGATGGTGTTCTGGTCGCTGAAATCGGGGGAGCAATAATAATCGATAAACACAGCCCCCGATTTGTTGGCCTCCTTGTCCGCGCCGTGCGAAATATAGAAACTGTTATCCGTGCCGTATAACACGGGATAATCGATGTTGGTATCGTTCACGGTGATCCAGGCGACAATTTCGGGGTTCATGGCGCGCAGGCTGTTAAAATCGATGACGCGCGGGCTTATGGGCGTGCCGGTGTCATCCACTTCGGGCATCTGCGCATAGGCGCGCAGCTCCTGATAGCTGTCCGCGTCCCGCTTGTATGTACCAAAGATATCCAGTATGTTCGTCAGCGCAAATATCATTACGGCTGCCGCGGCAACAATGATCAATATTGTGATCACATTGCCTTTTTTTGCTTTTTTGTCCGCCATGCCATCCTCGAAAAAATTTGTCTTGTGCCCGCAATACTTGCGGCAATAGAAAAGAACCCTTCACTTTTCTATCGGATATCAGTATTATACCGCAAATCCCGCGGAGGAAATCAGATTTCGCCTGAAAATTTCACTTATGTTTACAAATTTATCTAAATTATAGCCTGCACACCGCTCCAATGCAAATAAAATGTGGAAAAAACCGGTATGCTTTGATATAATAGTCTGTAACACTGTTCACGGGTTAAACATAGAATATTTACCCCGTGAAAACATCGCCCTTGGCGATGCTTGTTGTACGCAAGCCAGCGTACAACTTGTCTTATACCATTCCAAACGCGCTTGCAGCGCTATAAACACATACATGTTTTTAAATGGAATTGGTATAACTAATCTTACGGAGGGTATGCTTTTTTGGGGTATGACGTCACTGTCAGTATCGTGAATTACAACGATTATGCCAGGTCAAAAGAAGCCATACGGTCGATCATTGAACAAACCCGTGGCATCAAATACCAGATATACGTGATTGACAACGCATCGTCCGATGGGAGCGCCGAGCGGCTGGCGGGCGAGTTTCCGTCTATCAGCGTTGTTTTTTGCGACCGCAACCTGGGATACGGCGCGGCCAACAACCTGGTGATCAGGCGGATCGATTCAGAATACCACGCGGTGGTCAATCCCGATATCGTGATCAAAAGCAATGTGCTCAGGCAGCTATATGATTATATGGAGCAGCACCAGGATGTGGGCGTGTGCATGCCTGCAATCAGGCATATGGACGGAAGCCCGCAATACCTGCCCAAACGCGACCCAAAGCTGAAATACCTGATTGCCAACCGGTCGCCGGTCAAAAGCAAAAAGGTGGAGGCGCGGTGCCGGTACTATAAAATGATGGACGAGCCGCAGGATGAGGTGATGGACATCGAGTTTGTTTCCGGTTGCTTTATGTTTGTGCGAACCAACCTGATCAAAGAAGCCCACGGGTTTGACGAGCGGTTTTTTATGTACTTTGAAGATGCCGACCTGACGCGGACAATACGCAAGCGCGCACGCGCCGTCGCGGTGCCCGATGCCGTTGTGTATCACGATTACGCGCGGCAGAGCGCAAAAAAAATGAAA
>DHOD01000097.1:17232-23101 GCA_002407725.1 Christensenella sp. UBA5399
ATGAAAGAGGGAGAAAGCACATGAAGGGGATTATACTGGCCGGGGGGTCGGGCACGAGGCTGTATCCGCTGACGATATCCAACAGCAAGCAGCTATTGCCTGTTTATGACAAGCCGATGATCTATTATCCGCTTTCCACGCTGATGCAGGCGGGGATCAGGGAGATTATGATCATATCCACACCGCAGGACCTGCCCAGGTTCGAGCAGTTGCTGGGGGACGGCTCGCATTTTGGCGTCAAGCTGTATTATAAGGAACAACCGTCGCCCGACGGGCTGGCTCAGGCGTTTATACTGGGCGAGGAATTTATTGGGGACGATTGCTGCGCGATGATACTGGGCGACAACATCTTCTATGGCGAGGGCATGGGTGCATTGATGCAAAAAGCTGTGGAAAACCAGAAAAACGGCAGGGCGACCGTGTTTGGTTATTATGTGGACGACCCGGAGCGGTTTGGCATTGTGGAGTTTGACGGCAAGGGCGCGGTGATTTCGGTGGAAGAAAAACCGGCGCAGCCCAAATCCAACTATGCGATCACAGGGCTGTATTTCTATGACAACCGCGTGGTGGAATATGCGAAAAACCTAAAGCCCAGCGCGCGGGGCGAATTGGAGATCACCGACCTGAACAGGGTGTACCTGGAAGCGGGCGAGCTGGACGTGCAGGTGATGGGAAAAGGGTATGCGTGGCTGGACACGGGGACGTTTGATTCGCTGATCCAGGCGGCGGAATTTGTGCACATGATGCACACCCGCAAGAGCATTGTGGTCTCGGCCCCCGAAGAGGTGGCGTACCACATGGGTTGGGTCACAAGGGAACAGTTGGTCAAGAGTTCTGAAAAATATGGGAAATCCCCTTACGGCGCGCATTTGCTGCGCGTGGCGGAAGATAAGGTAAAATGAGTACGCAGGGCGGGTGAGAGAATGAAACGTGTAGATACGAAAATACAGGATTTATGCATTGTTGAGCCGGATGTGATGGGCGACCACCGGGGGTGGTTTATGGAGACATACAGCCAGCCCAAGTTCTACGATATCGGCATCGACTATGTATTTGTACAGGATAACCAGTCGTATTCGGCAAAAAAAGGCGTGCTGCGGGGCCTGCACTTCCAGAATCATCCGGCGGCGCAAAACAAGCTGATACGCTGTACGCGCGGAGTGATTTTGGATGTTGCGGTCGACTTGCGCACAGGGTCGCCGACATACTGCCAGTGGGTGGGTGTAGAGCTTTCGGCGGACAATAAAAAGCAATTGATGATTCCAGCCGGGTTTGCGCACGGGTTTGTGACGCTGACCGACGATGTGGAAATCCAGTACAAGGTAGACGCGCCTTATTCGGCGCCGCACGACAGGTCGATCCGGTTTGACGACCCGGTGATTGGCGTAGACTGGGACATTGCGGATCCGGTGCTTTCCGACAAGGATAAGAATGCGCCGTTGCTGAAAGATTCTGATATAAACTTTTGATTGAGGGAGATAACTGCATGAAGGTATTGGTTACGGGGGGCGCCGGTTTTATCGGCAGCAATTTTGTGTTTTGGATGCTGGACAAGCATCCGGATTATGACATTGTTGTGCTGGATGCGCTGACATACGCGGGCAACATGGAAACGTTGAAGGACGTGATGGATAACCCGCATTTTGCGTTTGTGAAAGGCGATATTTCGGACCGGGATACGGTGTTCGGCCTGTTTGAGCAAGAGAAGTTTGATACGGTCGTCAATTTTGCGGCGGAATCGCATGTGGACCGCTCCATCGAGAATCCGGGGCTGTTTTTGCAATCCAACATCATTGGCACGCAGGTGTTGATGGATGCGGCGAGAAAAACGGGCGTGAAACGGTATCACCAGGTCTCCACGGACGAGGTGTACGGCGACTTGCCGCTTGACAGGCCCGACCTTTTCTTTACGGAGGAAACGCCGATCCATACATCGTCGCCTTACTCCGCATCCAAGGCCTCGGCCGACCTGTTGGTGCAGGCGTACAACCGGACATTTGGGCTGCCTGCGACCATATCGCGCTGCTCCAACAATTACGGGCCGTACCATTTTCCTGAAAAGCTGATCCCGTTGATGATTTCGCGGGCGCTGGCGGATGAGAGCCTGCCGGTGTACGGCAAGGGCGAAAACGTGCGCGACTGGCTGTATGTGGAGGATCACTGCAAGGCGATTGACCTGATCATCCATGACGGGCGCGTGGGCGAGGTATACAACATCGGCGGCCATAACGAGCGGACAAACCTGGAAGTGGTGAAAACCATACTGCGCGAGCTTGGAAAGCCCGAAAGCCTGATCACCTATGTGACGGACAGGGCGGGGCACGACCTGCGCTATGCAATCGACCCCACAAAGATGACGACCGAGCTTGGGTGGAAGCCGGACACCACGTTTGACGAAGGTATCAAGCGCACGGTCAGGTGGTACCTGGATAACGAAGACTGGTGGAAGAACATCATCAACGGCGAATACCAGGGCTATTACGAAAAGATGTATGCAAACAGGTGACTTTATAAGTAATCATTAAGGATGAAAGATGTAAGTATTTTAAATTTGCAAGATAGGTTGCATATTTTATGGGTATTCCTTTGGGGTCAATGTACCTCCGGTGGATTTTAATAGTTTCGACTGCGTCGACTTAAGGGGAAACCCCTTAAGAAACCCCAAACCGCCAATTTAGCCCGGGAGGAATACTTGAATAGAAGCAGCGCCAATGTGATTTTAAAAAAGAGAATTCTTAAAGCCGCAGATTCAAGATGAATCCCGAAAGAAGAGAAAACGCAAGGGGATGTTAAGTCGGTGAAGTCGCCTTCTTATCATATGCGGTAGGCACATTATTTAATGGGACAAGGTGAACATATGAAGGTATTGGTGACAGGCGTGGCGGGCCAGCTGGGGTACGACGTCTGCAAAAAACTGGATATGGACGGCGTGGAGAACAAAGGCATTGACATCGCGGATTGCGACCTGACGGACGGGCGTGCCGTCATGGATGCCGTAAGCGGATATGGCCCCACCCACGTGGTGCACTGTGCCGCATATACCGCGGTGGACAAAGCGGAAAGCGAAAAGGCGCTTTGCAGGTGCGTCAATGTGGATGGGACGGCGCATATTGCACGTGCGTGCGCGAAGGCAGGCGCGGAAATGATGTATTTTTCGACGGATTATGTGTTTGACGGGGTTTCCAAGGAAACACCGTGGGAGGTTGACGACCCCAAAAAGCCGATCAACACATACGGGCAGACAAAATATGACGGCGAGCTTGCCGTGCAGGATGCGCTGGAGCGATATTACATCATGCGCATCAGTTGGGTTTTTGGGCTGAACGGCAACAACTTTATCAAAACAATGCTGCGGCTGGCGAAGGAGCGGGACGAGCTGAGCGTGGTGGACGACCAGATTGGCGCGCCCACATGGACGCGGCACACCGCAAACCTAGTGGCGGATATGCTGAAGAGCGGCAAATACGGCGTGTACCATGCGCCCAACATGGGCGTGTGCTCGTGGTACCAATTTGCCAAAGAGATTTTTGAGGATGCGGGCGTGGACGTGAAGGTGAACCCCATCCCCTCGTCGCAGTACCCCGTCCCGGCGGCACGCCCCAAAAATTCGCGCCTGTCGGTCAGGTCGCTGGACGAGGCCGGGTTTGCGCGGCTGCCGCATTACAGGGATGCGCTGCGTGAATACTTGTTGCAGCTTCTCAAATGACAGTGTATGTGTGTCATTTGCCAGAAGCTGCTATGCAACATACATTCATGTATCCGCCCGGTCGCAGAGCTTGAAGAGTTTCTATCAAAGGGCAGTGGGCGGACTATTTTAATCAAGTGTTGTAAGGGAGTTTTTGGATTGAGTGAAAAGCTGGTATCGGTTGTAATCCCTTCGTACAACTACGTAAATTACCTGCCGCAGGCGGTTGCATCGGTGGCGGGGCAAACATACCAAAATATTGAGCTGGTCATTGTGGACGACGCATCCACCGACGACAGTGTGGACGTCATCGAGCCGCTGGCAGTGGAACATAGCCAGCGTTTTTCAGGTACAAAAGTCATATACAACTCCCGGAACATGGGTGCGTATGCCACCATCAACGCAGGGATACGCAACGCGGAGGGCGAATATGTTGCTGTACTGAACGCGGACGACCTGTACCAGCCAAACCGGATCGAGACGATGTTGCGGGCGATGGACGGCGCGCAGTTTGCATTCTCGCGCGTGCAGTGCATCGACGCGGAGGGAAACAGGCTGGAGGACGAACAGGCGCGGCGGTTTGAAGCGGTGCAGGGCAAGATTGCGGGGGATAAACCGTTTATGGCGCTTGCGGCCGTGGCGGAGAATGTGGCGATATCCACCGGAAACATGCTTTTCACAAAACAATTGTTTAACCAAATCGGCGGATTCCGGAATTACCAATATGTGCACGACTACGATTTCCTGCTGCGGGCATGCCTGCTGACAGAGCCTGTCTTTGCGGCGGATACCGCGTACCTATACCGTTTGCACGGAGAGAACAGCTTTACAAAGCTTGCGAAGGAAGGCCTGCGCGAAAACCGCATGGTGTGGCTGGACTTTTATGGGCGCGTCCGACGCGGGGATGTGCGCAACCCGCAAATCACCAAGCATGGCGATTACCGGGCGCTGTTTGCGCAGGCAGTCGCCGCGGAGGGCAGCAAAAAAGAGACGCTTTGGAAGCTGTCAAAAAACCCGCTGGTGCGGGCGGGCGTGAGCCTGATGAAAAAACGGTACAGGGTGTAAACATACTTAACAACTCAAACAATTTCATTTAATTAACAAAGATTTGCTTGAAGATACATTGAATGTAATATCTACGTGTTACAATTGTATGTAAAAGAATTAAAATTTAACTATAGGAGAGAAAAATGGCTTATTTCATTGATCTGTTTTCCCCTGAAACATATCGGGCGTTTGGTAAATCTGACCAAACAGTCTCGGGCTTCAGAGAACGCCAAAAAGGAATTGCTTCATCTGTCAAGCCGGGAGATAAACTTATTTGTTATATGACAAAGCTGTCGCGTTGGGTTGGCGTTTTGGAAGTAACAAGCAATTTTTTTATTGACGATGCGCCTATATTTACGCAACCAATCGATCCTTTTACAGTGAGATTCAAAGTAAAGCAGGAATGCTGGCTGGCACCCGAATATGCAATTCCGATACGGGACGAAGTTTGCTGGGAAAAATTATCTTTTACAAGAAAACTGGCAAAAGGCAGTCTCGGGTGGACCGGAATGGTGAGGGGTATTTTGCGAAAGCTGGATGATCAAGATGGAGAATATTTGGAAAAGCTCTTGCTTGGACAAAAAGACATTCTTCGCAAATATGATCTTACGGAAGCTGATGAGAAAAAATTTAAGCTTTCAATCATAAAGACGCAAAACAGTCAAGTTACTGTATCTGTTCCTGAAAACGAATCGCAAACAGGCAATACTGTGAGCCAGCAGCAAACAGAGCAGCGGGAGTCAATTAAAATGCAGGCGCTACTGGCCAAAATAGGCGAAAAGATGAAATTCAAAATATGGTTGCCAAAAAGTGATAGACAAAGAGTTGTAGAAATCTGGAAACCTGAGAAAAAACAGAACCTTTTGAGCCAACTTCCTCTTAATTACGATGAAGTTACTTTGGATACGGTTGAAAATATTGATGTTCTGTGGATTAAGGGGCGCTCAATTATGCGCGCTTTTGAAGTTGAGCATACGACTTCCATCTATTCAGGCATATTGAGAATGGCAGATCTTATGGCTTTGCAACCAAATCTCTCCATAAAAGCTCATATTGTTGCGCCAATTGAGCGGAAAGCAAAGGTGTTTTCAGAAATTTCAAGACCAGTTTTTGCGTTTGGCGTGCCCCCCAATCCTT
>DHOD01000139.1:0-1692 GCA_002407725.1 Christensenella sp. UBA5399
AACCATGGGTTCTTGGCCGCCGGACACATTGAGCCTGTGGTGAGGGCGGCCAGAGAGAAGCCCGAACCCAAAGCGAAAGTGGGCGGAGCGCAGCGACGTCATTCCTTATTGTTGCAGTGATACATTGACCCCAGAGAATAACCTTTGAGTTTTGTAAGAATTTTTCTCAATATTTCATTCGGATTCTCGTAATTTAGGTTTTTCGACACTCTATTAGAACCTACGGTTCTAAGAACGCCCTTTAAAATTCGAAAGCACACAGTATGGAAATTTTTCCCTGATTCGCCCCCTTCCCTTCATGGTATAATAAATATATGAAACGGTTATTCGCTTATTTGCGCCCCTACGCCAAAGAGCTGGTGCTGGGCCCGGCGTTCAAACTGGTGGAGGCGATACTGGAATTGATTGTCCCACTGATTGTCGCCGGCATCATCGACACCGGCATCCGTGACGGGGATGCCGCCTATGTGACGCGCATGGGCGGCGTAATGCTGCTGCTGGCAGCCGTGGGTTTTTGCTCTACACTAGTCTGCCAGTATTTTGCCGCGCGCGCATCGCAGGGCTTTGGCACCAACCTGCGCGCCAAAACGTTCAGCCATATAAACGGACTTTCGCGCGCCGATATCGAGCGGTTTGGCGAATCGTCGCTGACGACGCGTGTCACCAACGACATTTACAAGCTGCAGGTGGGCGTCGCCATGTTCATCCGCCTTGCCATCCGCGCGCCCTTCCTGATCATTGGGGCCGTCATCATGTCCATGACTATTGACATGCAGATGTCCCTTATTTTTATTGTTACCGCCGCCGGCATCGCGCTGGCGCTGTACCTGGTCATGACGCGCACAGCGCCATTCTATACAACCATACAAAAGCTGCTGGACAGGGTGTCGCGCCGCACCAGTGAAAACCTGCGCGGGGCACGCGTGATCCGGGCGTTTTCACGACAGGACAATGAAAAACAGAAATTCCGCAACCAAAGCGACGAAGTTCTCGCCGCTCAAAAGCGGTTGAGCGTCCTTTCCGCATTGCTGAATCCCCTCACGTATATCATCGTCAACATTGGCATCATCGCAATTCTCTGGTTTGGCGGGTCAGCGGTATCGGGCGGCGCCCTCGAGCAGGGGCAGGTCGTCGCGCTGATCAATTATATGACACAGATCATGATTGCCCTTGTTGTCGTCGCCAACCTGATCGTCATATTCACGCGCGCGGGCGCTTCCGCCACACGCGTAGCGGATGTGTTGGAGACGCAGCCCTCCATCCGGGACAATGATACCGCCGCCGTCGCGCCCGATGTTTCCGCACCTGTCATCCGTTTTGACAACGTTTCCTTCTCCTACGGCGGCACGGGCGACAATGTGCTGGAAGGCATCGACCTGGAGATTGGCCGCGGTATGACTGTGGGCGTTATCGGCCCAACCGGCGCGGGCAAATCTACATTGATCAGCATGATCCCCCGCCTTTATGACGCAACCGGCGGCACGATTTATATCGCAGGCATTCCCATACGCGATTACCCATTGCATCAACTCCGTGCGATGATAGGCGTTGTTCCGCAAAACGCGCGCCTTTTTGGCGGAACGATACGCGATAATATGCTTGTCGGCCGTGGCGACGCGACGGACGGGCAAATACGCCGCGCGCTGGATGCCGCGCAGGCCGGATTCGTATTTGACAGGCCGGAGGGATTGG
>DHOD01000139.1:1838-3716 GCA_002407725.1 Christensenella sp. UBA5399
TGACAGGCCGGAGGGATTGGACGCAACGGTGGGCACGGACGGACAGGGCCTTTCGGGCGGGCAGCGGCAGCGGCTCACCATTGCGCGCGCGCTTGTGCGGCAGCCCCAGATACTGCTGCTGGACGACAGCTCCAGCGCACTCGACTTTTTGACCGACCTGCACCTGCGGCAGGCGTTGCATGATTTCGCGCCCATGACGGTCGTCACCGTATCGCAGCGCACGGGCGCCATCAAAGGCAGCGACCTGATCATCGTCATGGACGACGGCCGCATCAGCGGCGCGGGCACGCATACGCAATTGCTCAAGAGCAGCGGGCTGTACCGTGAAATTCACTTCTCGCAGGTGGACGAGGAGGACGCGATATGAAAAACAGCGTGACAAAACGGTTGATGCGTGCCATCAGGCCCCATGCCCGGCTGCTTGTACTCTCCATCGTATCCGCGGCAGCCACCACAGGCGCGGCGCTCTATATACCCGTGCTGATCGGGCGCTGTGTCGACCTGATTGTGGGCCCGGGCGACGTCTCCTTTGCCGCTCTCTCCCCCCTGTTGCTGCAAATCGCAGTATTTATAGGAATAAGCGCGTTGTTCTCGTGGCTGCTCACATATCTTGGCAACCTGCTCTCCTACAAGGTAGCGCGCGACCTGCGCATTGCGGCGCTGGACAATCTGCAATCTGTTCCGCTCAGTTATCTGGACAGCCACCCGCAAGGCGACATCACCAGCCGTATTGTCAACGACATCGACCAGGTGTCCGACGGGCTGTTGCAAGGCTTCTCTCAATTGCTTACGGGCGTGATGACCATTGCCGGCACGCTGCTTTTCATGATATCCATCAGCGGCAGCATCACTCTTTTCGTCGTACTGCTCACCCCTGTGTCATTGCTGACGGCCTGGTTTATCGCGCGGCAATCCTACAAAACATTCTCCATCCAGATGGGCGAACGCGGCGAATTGAACGACTACGCTGGTGAAATGATCCGCAACCACGACATCATACAATCGTTTTCGTATGAAGGCAAAGCGCAGGAAAAATTTGACGCAATCAATGCGCGCATGCACACATCGGGGGTCAAATCGCAGTTTTTCTCCTCTTTGACCAATCCGGCCACCCGGTTGGTCAGCGCGTTTATTTATGCGGGCGTCGCCATCTTTGGCGCGCTTTCCGCCATATCAGGCGCCATCACTATAGGCGGCTTGTCCAGCTTTTTGATTTACGCCAACCAGTACATGAAACCGTTCAACGAGATTTCGTCTGTCGTCACCGAAATGCAGGCGGCATTCGCCTCCGCCAGGCGGGTATTCGACGTGATCGACGCGCCGCCGGAACAGCCGGACATTGCCGACCCCAAGCACATCGGAAAGCCGCGCGGCGAAATCAGCTTTGACAACGTCACATTCTCCTACACCCCGGACAGGAAGCTGATCGAAGGATTCAGCCTGCACACGCGAGCCGGGGAGCGGATTGCCATTGTCGGCCCGACAGGCAGCGGCAAAACCACATTGATGAACCTGATGATGCGCTTCTACGACGCAAAGGCGGGCACAATTCGCATTGACGGCATCGACATTACATCCCTGACCCGCGGAAGCCTGCGGTCGCTATACGGCATGGTGTTGCAGGATACATGGCTTTTCACAGGTACGGTCAGCGAAAATATCGCCTTCGGCAGGCCGGACGCTTCGCGTGACGAGATTATTAACGCCGCCAAAGAGGCGGGCGCACACAGCTTTATCCACCGCCTGCCGGATGGATACGACACCGTTGTCACAGGCGAGGGCGGCGGGCTGTCCAAGGGCCAGCAGCAATTGCTCTGCATCGCGCGGGTCATGCTGACGCGCCCCTCCATGCTGATTCTGGACGAGGCGACCAGCAGC
>DHOD01000139.1:3861-4203 GCA_002407725.1 Christensenella sp. UBA5399
CGAGGCGACCAGCAGCATCGATACGCGCACCGAGATCAAAATTGTGCAGGCCTTCCAGAAAATGATGGAGGGCAGGACAAGCTTTGTTGTGGCGCACAGGCTCTCCACAATACGCGAGGCGGACACCATACTGGTCATGAACGAAGGAAACATTGTGGAACAGGGCAGCCACAGAGCGCTGCTTGCGCAGGGCGGGTTTTACGCGCAGCTGTATAACAGCCAGTTTGAAGAATGAATTTATATATAACAAAAGCCTTTCGCAGATGCGAAAAGCTTCATGCATGATTCCTTATTCATTCTTAATTATTACTTATGAAACCGCCTTATCTCCTCCGCACCCCA
>DHOD01000139.1:4370-6327 GCA_002407725.1 Christensenella sp. UBA5399
ATCTCCTCCGCACCGGCAACTCAAACTCGTTTTTGTTGAACTTGAGCACGCCTTCCTTCTGCATTTTGGAGAGCTCGCGCGTCATTGCCGAACGGTCCACACAGATGTATTCCGCAAGCCCGACCCTGCTCAGCGGAATCCGTACCCGCCGCGATCCCTGCTCCGCAGCGATCTTTTCCAGATATTCCATAATCCGCTCACGCGTGGTCCGTTTGCTGAGTATATCGATATATTCGCCCCGCACAATGCTCTTTTTGGAGAGTATTGAGAACAGATTGTTTGTCAACGTGGCATGATGCGGATTGTCATATGCCGCAACCAGCTTGACCGGGTCGATCCAAAGCACCGTGCAACTGCCCACCGCCACAAACGAAATTGGCGACGCGCCCAGCTTGGCACCCGCAAAATCCTCCGCGAACATGCCGCTTTCCCCATACTCCGCACCTACATCCCCAATTGCGGTCTTTGCCTGGATAACGCCGTTTAATATGATGCCCGCGCATTCCACAGGCCTGCCCAGCCCAATCAGCACATCGCCGTCGTTATAACTGCTCATGGACGCATGCAGGCTGTTGATCACCGAAAGGATATCCTGAATGCCCAGCCCCCTGAACAAATCCGCCGCAACCAGAACATTTAGCTTATTCATAATATACTCCTCTTGTTGTTGCAAATGCAACGCGCTTTTGTATATTATAAACCGTCCGCACCGTAAAATCAAGCTAAAATATGTGTCTCATGTATTTTTTTACATCATCTGGGAACCGCCGAACACTACATATCGCCGTTTTCCATTTTGCTTGGCCTCATAAAGCGCCACATCTGCGTTTTTATAAAGTTCTGCAATTTTTTTGCCTTCCCTGGGATCATGCGCAATGCCGATGCTGCACAATATCTTTGCTGTGGAATCTCCCCGTTTATTGATTTTATTGATCAGTAAGCCAGGTAATGCAGGAACTCCGGACTGACGGAAAGCGCAATCAGCATCATGCCGGAAAAGTATGTGATCCAGTTGAGGTTTGCGTATTTGCGCGCGCCGCTGCTGTAATTCCAGATGCCCAGCAGCATGTCGGACAGCAGGAAAAGCACCGCGCCAATCGCGAAAAGCAGCGTGCCGACTGATTTTTCCGTCGCAAACGTCACCACGGCCTTCGACGCCATAAAGACGAGTAATATCGTATACGCGGTCAGCCGCTTTCCCTCTTCGCCCAGCTTCCAGTTTTGCTTTTTCATCAAAAGCAGCACCAGCAACAGCACGCCGACCGTTACGATAAACTCGGCTATGCCCACCCGGTACAATATGCACATCATGGCGATCAGCACAATTTGCGTCGCAGTAAAAAAGCTGATCCCGATTTTAAATTTTTTGACATCCAGCTTGATATACTGCAAGAAATAATCGCCGAAAAACGCCAACACCAGCGCTATGATCACCGCCGCCTGCAGGTATATATAAAACAGGGAGCGCACCGTATAGTTGTACAGCAGGTATTCTGAAATGATGCTGACGGCAATAAACATGCCGCTCAACGTCAGCTTGAGCCGCGTCGCCTTTTTGAAGCCCTCCGGCCCGTCGTTCGCCGCTTCCGCCCGCAGGTAAAACACCAGCACTGCAGCATACACCGCCACAATCACAAGCGTTACCATATTTCCCGTATTAAAATCCATGACGCCAGCCCTCCGTATTATTCATCCACAGCTTCGCCTTCGTCCTGTTCGCCCTCATCTTGCCCATCTTCATCGGTTTCATTCTGCTCTGCTTCGTTTTCTTCTGTTTCCGGCTGTTGCGGGGGCAGCATCACATCGGCATAACCCGTGCTCTTGTACTGCGCAACCGTCTGCCCGTCCATAACCTCTGTCCTGAGTCCCGCATACTGCGGTATCGCCGCATCGTTGCCGTCTGCCGCCATCAGCGCGTATTCGCATGCCAGCTCCGCCAGCTCGTACGGGCTGGAGA
>DHOD01000139.1:6452-9523 GCA_002407725.1 Christensenella sp. UBA5399
GCCAGCTCGTACGGGCTGGAGAACACGCTTGCCGCCACACTGCCGCCTTCTACGGCCGCCTGCATTTCCACACCGCCGCCTGTCGCAACAACGGCGACCGCGCGACCCGCCTCCTGCACTGCCCGTATGACGTCGGGTGTCAGATATTCGTCTATCACAAACACGCAGTTGAGCGTTTCATCCGCCGCAAGCGCATCCTTTGTCTTCTGGTAAACATCGCCGCCCGCGGCCAGCACAGACGCCGCAAGCGTCACATTGTCCAATTCCCCGCTCGCCGTGCTGAACCCGTCGTGCACCAGCTGTGTGACAAACGGTGAATCCACCGCCTCTATGGTCAGCACATTGGCGGCATCCAGTGAAAGGCCATCCACCGCCTCCGCCGCCTGCGCGCCCATAAACTGGTAATCAGGGGAGATCAACACACGTACCAGCCCGTTGACCGGCACCATAATATTGACCACCGGGAGCTTGAGCAGGTCACACTCATCCAGCACCGGCTGCAAGTTGTCCATATCGATGGGCATCAGTATAATGCACTTGGCCCCGCCGCCTATCGCGGCATACATATCGTCCAGTTGCGCACCCGCATCGGCGGAATAATACACAGACAGCCTGTACCCTCCGGCCTCCGCCAGCGGCTGCGCCGCCGCGGCCACCGTTTGGGTATATTCGCTCTCGCCCGCCAGCACAAGCGCGATTGGCGGTTCCTCCGGCACGGGCTCGGCAGTCGGCACAGGTGTGCCGGACGGTTGTTCCGAAACTTCCGCCTCCTCCGGCTGCTGCCCGCACGCGCAGGCGCCCAGCAGCACAATCCCCACCAACAAAACGATCAAAATTCTTTTCATCCGTCATCCCCAGATATCAATCCCACAGCTTATACCATTCACCGTTAAAGCCTGTAAGGCGCAAGCCCTACTTTTTTATGTACCTTCATCAACGTTTTGTACGCAACCTTCGCGGCCTTCTCGCTGTTCTCCTTCATGATCCTCTCCAGCATCGCCTTGTCGCTTCTTATTTGGACGTATTTTTGCTGCAATGGTTCCAGTTCCGCCACGATCGCCTCCATGACGGCCTCCTTGAGGTGCCCGTACCCCAGCCCCGCAAACGCTTGCTCGGCCTGCCCGATGCCCATTCCCTTGACTGCGCAATAGATGGAGAGCAGGTTGGATACGCCCGGTTTGCCCGCCACATCAAAACGGATTTCGCCGTCGCTGTCCGTCACGGCGCGCTTTACTTTGCGCCGGATGTCGTCCGGCCCATCCAGTATGGCAATATATGCGTTGTCGTTGTCGTCCGATTTGGACATCTTTTTGTCGGGCTCCTGCAGGCTCATCACCCGCGCGCCCGCCTTGCTGATATACGGCTCCGGCACAGTGAAAACGTCGCCGTACATGTTGTTGAACCGTATGGAGATATCGCGCGTCAGCTCCAGGTGCTGCTTCTGGTCGTCGCCCACCGGCACCAGGTCCGCCTGGTACAGCAGGATATCCGCCGCCATCAGCGCCGGGTATGTAAACAGCCCCGCGCCAATGTTTGCGCCCGCACGGCTGCTCTTTTCCTTAAACTGCGTCATGCGCGAAAGCTCGCCCATGTATGTATGGCAGGTCAGTATCCACGAAAGCTCGGAATGCGCCGGCACATGCGACTGCATAAACAATGTGCTCTCGTCCGGGTCCACGCCGCAGGCAATCAGCATCGCCATCACATCCAGCGTACGCCGCCGCAGCTCTGCGGGTTCCTGCCGCACGGTGATAGCATGCAGGTCCACCACGCAATAAAAACAATCGTACTCCTCCTGCAATGTCACCCAGTTTTTGATCGCGCCCAGATAATTACCCAGCGTCAGGCTGCCCGACGGCTGTATCCCCGAGAAGATCGTCTTTTTGCCGTCACGCATCGCCCCACTCCTTTATTCTTTCCACAAACCCGTACACCGCAGCCGCCTGGCCGGACACCTCTACCTCCTGGTCGTGCAGCACCGGCCTCATTTTCAGCTCGCTGATTCGTGCGGGAACGGGCACGCCCGTCATCTGCTCCAGTTTTTCGGCAGCCGCAAAGGCATCATCAATATCCCTGCCGCCAACCGCCCGCAGCACATCCTGCGTGAATTTATACGGGTTCGCAGTGGAAACCACGACCGTCACGCCCGTGTCTGCAGTGTCGCCGACGTATTTACCGTATACGCACTGCGCGACCGCCGTGTGCGTATCGATCAGGTATCCAAAATCATCAAATGTTTTTTTGATTGCCGCCGCAGTCTCTTCCTCGCTGCAAAAATCCGCATAGAAAAGCGTACGCAGCTCGTTGCGCGCATGGGGGGGGATCTCGTAGCGCCCGTCGTTTGCCAGCGACTGCATCCACCCGACCACCGCCTGCTCGTCGCGTTCCGAAATCTCAAAAAGCAAACGCTCCAGATTGCTGGAAACCAGTATGTCCATCGACGGCGACATTGTTTTATAAAACGTACGGCGCGTATCGTAGCCACCCTTTTGAAAGAAATCCGTCAGTATATTGTTTTTGTTGGATGCGCAAATCAGCCTGCCGACCGGCAGCCCGCAGCGGTGCGCATAATACGCAGCCAATATATTGCCAAAATTGCCCGTGGGCACACAAAAGTTGACCTTCTCACCCTGCTCGATCCGCCCGCTGGCCACCAGCTGGACGTACGCCCATACATAATACGCCACCTGCGGCACCAGCCTGCCGATGTTGATGGAATTGGCGGACGAAAGCATATACCCTGCATCACTCACCTTCCGCCGGAAACCCGCATCCATAAAAAGCTGCTTCACCCCCGTCTGCGCATCGTCAAAGTTGCCCCGCACTGCGCACACATCCGTATTGCGGCCATCCTGCGTAACCATTTGCAGCTTTTGCAGCGCCGATACGCCCTCCGCGGGGTAGAACACCTCTATCGCCGTCCGTGGAACATCCCGGAATCCTTCCAATGCCGCCTTGCCCGTATCGCCCGACGTCGCCGTCAGCACCAGTACATCCTGCCTGCCGCCGCGCAGCTCCAGCGCCGCCGATATCAGCCGGGGCAGCACCTGCAGCGCCATGTCCTTGAACGC
>DHOD01000139.1:9680-9989 GCA_002407725.1 Christensenella sp. UBA5399
CGCCATGTCCTTGAACGCCAGCGTGGGCCCGTGAAACAGTTCCATTACGTACTCGTCACCCGTCAACTCGCGCAGGGGTACGATATTCTCGTCATCATAACCGGCATACGCCTCCGTTGTGATGTGCAGCAATTCTTCCTCACCCAAATCAAAAAAGAGCGACATCACATAAGCCGCCAACCGCGCATACCCTTCACTCCCCCGCCGGGCCGCCTTTTGCAGGTCGATCCGCGGAAAATATTCCGGCACAAAAAGCCCGCCGTCGTCCGCAATGCCCGCAAGCACCGCATCCGCAGACGAAACACTTTT
>DHOD01000139.1:10144-11014 GCA_002407725.1 Christensenella sp. UBA5399
CTTGTACTGATTACCTTCATAGCAAAATTGTCTATCCTTCCTGTTTGTATGACTGCAGCACCCCAAGGGCGCCATGTAGTAAGAAAGGCAGGGTCGGCCCCTGCCCTGCGTACATCATGTATAGTTTGTTCCGCATCCCCGCCCCGCTTTCGCGGCGTTAGATGATATATTTTTTCAGAAACTCCGGCGCCGTGTCAGGGTCGGCGCTGATGATGATCACCGCTTTAAAGTCGTTCTTCTCCGTCAGTGCTTCTATTTTTTTGATATAATCCTCAATCTCGGCCACATCCTTGCCAATGATTTTTAAAAACGCATCTATAAACACAGCCTCGATATCAAAGTTCTGCGCAACCATGCCGCACAGCAGACCGTACAAGGAATCACACGAGTCTATGCCATAATCCTTTACATCCACAAAACGCACCTGGTGCTTGACATCGTACATATAGCGCTTGTCGTCATCTATAAACACAACGTCGCCCTTTGTGGTGTTCAGCTCCGCATTGGCCATATCAATCAGCCTTTTTGTCTTCCCGCTGCCCTTTGTCGCGTAAATCAACTGTATCATGATGCGCGTTCCTCCTTTTATTCCCCTGCTTTTTCACCATTATACCCGCTTCCCCCCCAATTGTAAATAATTTATGGAAGATATTAACCGAAATCGCCCAGCGCGTCCCCATTAACACACATAGATGCCTTTTATTCTGGATACGGCACCCAAACGTCACAAATTTGTCATAAATAATTTACATTATATGCGCTTAGTATTCGCATTTTCTGTTTATAGTTAAACTGGTCAAAACGACCATTTTATTGAAAGGAGCCAACGGACATGAAAGAGATTTATCTGGCAGGCGGATGCTTTTGGGG
>DHOD01000139.1:11187-11871 GCA_002407725.1 Christensenella sp. UBA5399
GCGGATGCTTTTGGGGCATGCAGAAATATTTCGACCGTGTTACGGGCGTCATCGATACCGAGGTCGGCTTTGCCAACGGTAACATGATGCATCCCAGTTACATGGAAGTATGCACGGGTAAGACAGGCTTCGCAGAGGTTGTAAGAGTCAGCTACAATGAAAACATCCTCCCATTAAGCAGCGTACTGGATCTGTTCTTTAAGGCAATCGACCCCACATTACTCAACCGGCAGGGCAACGATGTCGGCACACAGTACAGAAGCGGCATTTATTATACCCTGGCGGAAGACGGCGACGAAGCGCTGGACTTTGTGCGCGCACTGCAGCAAGACTATACCCGTCCTGTTGTAACCGAGATTTCTCCGCTTCGGAATTATTATCCGGCAGAGGAATACCACCAACACTATTTGGAAAAAAACCCGTCCGGCTATTGCCACATCGGCAGGGAGGCATCGATCTATGCAGGCGAATACAGAGTATAAGCGCCCATCCGACAGTCAATTGAAAGAATCATTGGATCCGCACAGCTATGGCGTGCTGGTTGACGGCGCTACCGAACCACAGTATTCCAGCAAATATGTGGATGTCGAGGGTGACGGGATTTATGTGGACATCGCGACAGGCGAACCGCTTTTCACCACATTTGACCAGTACAACGCAGGGTGCGGCTGGCCCAGCTTTACC
>DHOD01000139.1:12013-14276 GCA_002407725.1 Christensenella sp. UBA5399
GGGTGCGGCTGGCCCAGCTTTACCGCGCCCATCACAGGGACCTGCGTGCTGACACGCGAGGATAAGTCGCACGGCATGATGCGCACCGAGGTGCGTAGCGCGGCGGGGGATTTTCATTTGGGCCATGTGTTTGACGACGGCCCGCCCGAGCGCGGCGGCCTGCGTTACTGCATCAACGGCGCCGCCATGCGCTTTATCCCTATGGAGAATATGGAAGTAGAGGGGTATTCTTACCTCTTCCCTTATATGGAAGAGAAAAGACGCGAGCATAATAAACCGTGAATCGCTTATCTCTCTCCGTTAACATACCCGGGTATTCCAGCAGCCCTGACGGGCTGCTTTTTTATGCGCTTTTGGCGTAATGTTTGATATTTGAGACACCCATATTTACAATTTAGCAAAAAAATGCTCAAAAAACGTTCATAGTTTTATCACAATTCTGCATTACGATAGGGTGCAGTCAAACAAAAAGGAGGACTAACATGAAAAAGACTGACTACTCTGAACAAAAAATACCCTTGAAAGGTAAAAAAATCCTTTCAATCGGCCTTGCGGCAATGCTGACGACCAGCTTACTCACCGCCTGCAGCACAGGTTCCAATGCCGAAGACGAAGTGGAAATCACACCTCCACCGGCAACCGAAGCGGTGGCAACGGAGGCGCCGGCCACAGATGCGCCTGTGGAGGAACCGGCCGGCGAAACAGAAGAAACAACCATTGAGCTGAGCGATACCGGTATCGTCATCACCGGCGAGGGCGCGGACACTTACGGAAACGACATTACCATCACCGGCGGCGGGACATACGCCGTATCGGGCGCAGTCACAGACGGGGCAATTACCGTAAACGCACCCGGAGAAGATGTTACGCTGACACTAAACGGGGCGAATATTACCAATGCCGACGGCCCTGCCATACTATTTGATGACGCAGCCAGCGCAACGCTGCTGCTTGCAGACGGCACAGAAAACACCCTGCTGAATGGCGGCTCTACACCGGCGACAGAAGAACCTGCCGCCACAACGGACGATGCCGTTGAACCGGAGAACGCCGAACCGACAGAGGAGGCTGCCGATGCAGACTCTGCAGAAGCGCCCGGTGAGCCAGCCGAGGCAGAAACCGAAGAGACTGCGGAAAGTACGCCCACAGCAGAAACTGAAGAGGCTGCGGAACAGCCCCAGGAAACAGAGACTGCCTATGGCGCGGCACTTTACGGGACGATTCCTTTCAATATTTCAGGATATGGCGCACTGTACATCAACGGCAGCATCGCACAGGGTATCATCGGCGAAGCGGACATCGCCATTGACAATGCCATGGTTATCGTCACAGCCGCGTCCGACGGCATCTATACAAATGGTTCCCTTGCTGTCCAAAGCGGCACTGTGTTTGCCGGCGGCGAAACTGTTCCCGCATTGACGGAAGGCTCACAAAGCAGCATCACATACGCCTTTGATACCGCCGTACCGGTCGGCAGCTTCGTTTCCATACGTGAAGGAAACACAGAAATGTTTAGCGTCGTCGCCGAAAACGAGCTCCAAACAGTATTATATTCCGCGTCCCTGCTGGCAGACGGCGACAGCTATGACATCTATGTGGACAACACGCTTGCGGGCACTGTCACGCTGGGAGAACCCGCCGCGGGAGAAGATGCGGCGGCCGCGTCCGATGCGACCGAAGAACCCGGCGCAACAGAAGAAGACCCTGACGCCACGGAAGAATAAACACAACTTGTTTTGTAAAAGCACGGTCACATCAATAAAGCCCGTCCGGAAATCCGGACGGGCTTTGTCATTACAGCATCTTTATCTTATTTGAATTCCTTATCCACGCGTTGCTTGCCTATATAGAATATCGCAATTGTGGAAGGCCCCGCATGCGCGCCGATCACCGGCCCAATCAGGTCTATATACGTCCCTTTGATTGTGGGGAATCGTTCCTTGATTACGCCCTCCACCATTTTTGCATCCTCTTCGGCGTCCGCATGGCCGATAAACACCATCTGCCCATCCGGGTTGTCGATGTCCTTCTCCATTTTGTCGATCATGTCGATCAACGATTTCTTCCTGCCACGGATTTTTTCGACCGGTATAATTTTGCCTTCGTTGTTAAACGCCAGCACCGGCTTGATGTTGAGCATTGTTCCCAAAAACGCGCTTGCGCGCGACACCCTGCCGCCGCGCCGCAAATATTCCAGATTGTCCACCGCAAACCAGTGGATGATTTTGTATTTCAACTCGTCCACATATTTGCACAACGCGCC
>DHOD01000139.1:14420-20594 GCA_002407725.1 Christensenella sp. UBA5399
GGGATATACAATCCTGTCCACATATTTGCACAACGCGCCAAACGACATCCCCTCATTGCGCTTCTGGATGGCGTAATACACCAGCAGCCCATATCCGGGAGAGGCCGCAAGGCTGTCCAGAATGGCGATCTTCCTGTCAGGGTATTTCTCCCGCAGTTGCTCCGCCGTCATAAGCGCATTGTTGTACGAGCCCGAAAGCCCCGACGAAAACTCGATGTGGATCACATCCTTGCCTGCTTCCAGAAAAGGCGTGAAAAAATCGGTATACCGCTCGGTATTGACCATTGAGGTTGTGGCAACGCCACCCTGCCGCATCTTTTCATAAAAATCGTGTATTGTCAGCGAATCGCTTGTTTTGTCGTCATAATACTCGTTGCCGTCAATAAAATATTGATATGGCAATACGGTTATATTGTTCTTCTGCGCAAATTCGTTGTTGAGATCGTAAGTGGAACTGCAGGTGATGACATACTCAGACATAATATTGCTCCTTTGATATGGGATATTTTTATTGTATAGGCTGCCCTTCCAAAAATCAAGACATTCGTGCAGCAAGTCTCAAAACGAAAAACATTGCTGCCTAATATTGCACAGACTATTGTGTTTATTCTTATAATATATTAGAATAAACATTGCGTCGTACCTTTGATAGGGTAAAATACAAGGTGTTTTTAACGCTTTGCAATAATTTTTTATATATGGATCGGGAGGATGAAAATGCAACTTTCACAAAAAGCGCTTGCAATTCCGCCATCGCTGACATTAAAAATCACAGCCATGGCAAAGAAAATGAAGTCCCAGGGGCAGGATGTTGTGGGCTTTGGGGCCGGTGAGCCGGACTTCGACACGCCCGCAAACATCAAGGAAGCCGCAAAACGCGCGCTGGACGCCGGGTTTACAAAATACACGCCCGCGTCGGGCATGCTGGAGCTCAAGCAGGCCATCTGCAATTCGCTCAAGGCAAAGGAAGGGCTGGACTATACCCCTTCCCAAATCGTGGTCTCCAATGGCGCGAAGCATTCGCTTTTCAATATCTTCCAGGCCATACTAAACCCGGGCGATGAGGTGATTATCATCACGCCTTTCTGGCTCACCTACCCCGAGCTTGTCAAAATGGCGGACGGCGTTCCCGTGTATGTCGAAGCGTATGAATCCAATAACTTCGAGCCATCGAAGGAAGATATCCTTGCCGCCGTCACCGACAGGACAAAGGCGATCATCATCAACAACCCGTCCAACCCGACGGGCAGCGTCTATACGCAAAAAACACTTGCGGATATTGCACACATCGCGCGGGAACATGATTTCTTTATCGTTTCCGACGAGATTTATGACGAGCTGATTTACGATTCGCACAAGCACCTGAGCATCGCGGACGTATCCAAGGATGCATACCGGCGGACCATTATGGTCAACGGGCTTTCCAAATCATACTCTATGACGGGGTGGCGGATTGGGTATACCGCCAGCAGCGAGGAAATCGCCAAGGTGATGGGGGGCTACCAGAGCCATGCGACGTCCAATCCATGCTCTATATCGCAGGCTGCCAGCATCGAGGCCCTGACCGGCCCGCAGGACGAGTTGGTAAAAATGCGTGAGGAATTTAACAGGCGACGCAAAAAAATTGTCAAGATGATCAACGAGATTGACGGCCTGAGCTGCATCACCCCCAAGGGCGCGTTTTATGTAATGATGAACATATCGCAGCTGAAGGGCAAAAGCCTGCACGGCAGGACGATCAACAACTCGATGGACTTCGCCGAAATGTTGCTGGACGAGGCACTGGTCGCAGTGGTGCCGGGTGCGGCGTTTGGCGCGGACGATTTTGAGCGGCTGTCCTACGCCATATCGATGGACAGCATCAAAAAGGGTATCAAGCGGATCGGCGAATTTGTCGCCCTGCTCGATTAATACGAATCCCAAATTGAAACTGGTGTTTCAAAATGTAATAGCAGAGGTAAACATGATGGAACAATTGAAAAGCGATATACTGGATATACTGGAAAGCAACGCGCACATAGCGCCTGCGGAAATCGCCGCGATGGTGGACGCCGACGAGGCAACCGTCTGCTCGCTGATCAGGCAGATGGAGGACGACGGCGTCATCATCAAATACACGGTGCTGGCCAACCGCCAGAAGCTCAGTGAGGATGACTTCGCCGAGGCGCTGATCGAGGTGAAAATCACCCCGCAGCGCGATTACGGCTACGACGACCTGGCGGGGCGCATCTATAAATACGACGAGGTGCAGGCGGTGTACCTGATGGCAGGCGCATACGACCTTGCCGTGCGGATCAAAAGCCGTTCCATGAAGGATATTTCCAAATTTGTGTTTGAAAAGCTGGCCGTGATTGACGGCGTAACCAGCACCATCACATTGTTTATCATGCGCAAATACAAAGAGGACGGCGTTGTGCTTGTGGGCGAGGATGCGGACGAGAGACTGGTGGTGAGCCCATAATGCGGTCTTTTGTTTCCGGAACCGTCAGGGATGTACCGCCGTCCGGCATCCGTAAGTTTTTTGATATTGCCAGTGAAATGAAGGACGCGATATCGCTGGGCGTGGGCGAGCCCGATTTTGTGACGCCGTGGAACATCCGCGAGAGCGCCATTTTCTCTATGGAGCGCGGCTATACGCACTATACATCCAATCACGGCATGCTCTCGCTGCGGGAGCTGATTACAGAATACCTGCGCACGCGGTACGGCATATCGTACGATCCGCAGGTGCAAACAGTGGTCACCGTGGGCGCAAGCGAGGCGCTCGACCTGGCGTTCCGCGCCATCATGGAGCCGGGGGACGAAGTGCTGGTGCCCGCGCCTTCCTATGTTTCCTATATGCCCGGCGTCACGTTTGCGGGCGGCGTGCCCGTGCCGATCGAGACACGGGTGGAGGATAACTTCACCATTACCGCCGGGGCGATAGAGCGTGTCATAACGTCCAAGACCAAGGCGATCGTGCTGCCTTACCCCAACAACCCTACCGGCGCGGTCATGACACGGGAGCAACTCGAGTCGATCAAAGACGCGTTGATTCAACACGACCTGCTGGTGATCTCCGACGAAATCTATTCGGAGCTGACATACGGCGGGCAGCACGTTTCCGTTGCGTCACTGGACGGCATGTACGAGCGAACCCTGGTCATCAACGGCTTCTCGAAGGCGTTTGCGATGACCGGCTTCCGCCTGGGCTATGCCGCCGGGCCGGAGGACATCATTGCCGCAATGGTCAAAATCCACCAATATTCCATGCTGTGCGCTTCCACAATGAGCCAGTACGCCGGCGAGGAAGCGTTGCGTTACGAGATGAACACCGACTTTTCACAGGTATCCAAAATGGTGAAAAGCTACGATATGCGCCGCAAATATATGTACCGGGCGTTAAATGACATTGGGCTGGAGGCGTTTGAACCGCGCGGGGCATTCTATATATTCCCCAGCATCAAAAGCACGGGCCTCAGTTCGGAGGAATTCTGCTTTCGCCTGATCGATGAGAAGCGCGTGGCCTGCGTGCCGGGCACGGCATTTGGCGCGGCGGGCGAAGGATTTATGCGGTGCTCTTACGCATCCTCTATGGAAAACCTGCGGGAGGCCATTAAGCGTATAGGGGAATTTGTGGAAGAATGCCGGAAATAAAACTGATTGCCATCGACATAGACGGTACGCTTGTACCGGAAGACAACATTCCTGTTTCAGCAAAAAACATGGAAGCCATCGACGCCGCCAGGGATCGTGGCGTTGTTGTCACGCTTGCGTCGGGCCGCATCTATACATTTATGCGGCGGTATGTGGACCAGCTTGATTTGCGTACGCCCATTATTGCGTGTAACGGCGGGGATGTCCGCCAAAACCACGCCACCATCCGCAACAACCCTATCGCCCCCGAAACATTTGCGCAGGTGCTGGAAATCACGCAGCCGTTTGACCTGTACACCTATTATTTCAGCGGCGACCACATTTACCTGCTCAAAAAGGATATCGACGACCGGATATACAAGCGCTGGGACGTTGTGGAAGGCATGATGCGCGTGAAAGGCAGCATGGACGAAATACTGGAAGCCGTGGCTGCCCATGGCGTGCAAAAGGTGCTGGTGTTCCCCCGGTCGGACGGGCAGGAACAGCAACTGAAAAAAGCGCTTACGGCGCTTGGCGGCAAGGTTAACGCCGTAACCGGCGAAAAGTTCAACCTGGAGATCAACGGCGGGGACGTATCCAAAGCGGCCGCCCTGCGGCAGGTGGCCGGTACGCTTGGCATTGCAATGAGCAGTGTCATGGCGATTGGCGGGAGCGAGAACGACGAATCCATGCTTCGGGCGGCCGGCACATCCATTGCGCCCTCCAACGCCGATCCTGTTGCCAAGGATGCGGCAATGTACACGACGCTGTCCAGCGCCGAGGGCGGCGTCGCCGCGGCGATCGAGAAATTCGTGCTATAGCTTTTTATTTCCATTCAATCATGATCAATAACAGCCTAACTATTTTTTCTTTATATCACATTTCCCATAGAGAAAACTCACAAAAATAAAACAAAATATCCGTTGCACTATGTAAATCTATACCATATAATTATCATGGAGAAATTTTGAGTATAAGAAGGAAGCAATAATATTTATGGCGCTGAACATTGTGCTTGTAAACCCTGAAATTCCACAAAACACCGGTAATATTTCGCGTACCTGCGTTGTGACCGGCAGCACGCTGCACATCATAAAGCCAATGGGTTTCTCGCTGGACGAGAAGCAGATCAGGCGCGCAGGGCTGGACTACTGGCCCGACCTCAACCTCAAGGTATACGAGAACATTGAGATTTTCATGGCCCAACACGGCGGAGCACAAATGCATTTTTTTACTACAAAAACGGCAAAGCGGTTTGACGAAGCAACATATTCCGATAACTGCTTTTTATTGTTTGGGTGCGAGACAAAGGGTTTACCCGAGCGCCTGCGCGACCCGGAACGCAGCGTGCGGATCCCCATGTTAGGTGGGCAGCGCTGCCTGAACCTGTCCAACGCGGTATGCGTGGCAGCATACGAGGCGCTGCGGCAAAACGGTTATCAAGATTTGATATAGATTTTTTAAGTTTAGTTGGAGGGTATGTATATGGATTTTTGGGATTTCGCGATGGTGCTGGGGGGCCTTGGGCTCTTCCTATATGGCATGAAGCTGATGTCCGACGGCCTGGAGGCCATGGCGGGCGACAAGCTGCGCGACGGGCTTGAAAAGCTTACAAAAAACAGGTTTGCCGCCGTGGGCGTGGGCGCAGGCGTGACGGCTGTCATCCAAAGCTCGTCCGCAACCACCGTTATGCTGGTGGGGTTTGTCAACGCGGGGCTCATGTCGCTGATGCAGGCAATCAACGTGGGTATGGGCGCCAACATCGGTACGACCATCACCGCGCAAATCATTGCGTTCAAAATCACGGATATGGCGCCGTTGATCCTGTTTGCCGGTGTGTTGATCATGATGTTTGTCAAAAAACGCTCCGTGCGCCGTCTGGGCGAGATTATCGGCGGCCTGGGCATACTGTTTTTCGGCATGAATATCATGTCGGAATCGCTTGCGCCGCTTAAGGATTACGAGCCCTTCATCAACCTTCTGACCTCGTTTGAGCAGCCCCTGATCGGATTTTTGGCAGGGCTGGGCGTCACGGCCATCATCCAGAGCTCGTCGGCCACCATGGGTATCATCCAGGCCTTTGCAATGCAAAATGTCATGGGGCTCGATTCCTCCATCTACATCATATTAGGCCTGAACATCGGCACATGTGTGACAGCAATCCTCGCCAGCCTGAACGGCACGAAAACCGCCAAGCGCACGGCGCTGGCTCTGTTGTTTTTCAATGTGATCGGCGCAGGCATCTTTGCCCTATTGCTCAACGCCTTCCCCATTGTGGACTGGGTCAAATCCTGGTCGCCTAACGATTCAGTACGCCAGCTTGCCAACTTCCACACATTCTTCAACTTGGTTACCACCGGTATCTTCCTCTGCTTTCCCTGGGTGCTTGCCAAGCTTGCGACATTCTTTATCCGCGGGGAGGACAAGAAGCTGGAGGGCCGAAAACTGGAGTTTCTCTCATTCCCCCTGCCCGACAGCTCGACGCTTGTGGTCACGCTGGCCGTTAACGAGACCGCAAGGATGATGCGCATATCGGCGCAGAACTTTGACGACGCGGTG
>DHOD01000139.1:20742-25435 GCA_002407725.1 Christensenella sp. UBA5399
GCAGAACTTTGACGACGCGGTGACCAGCTTTATCAACAAGGATGAAAAGCTGGCTAATACGGTATATGACAACGAAAAAACCGTCAATTACCTCAATCACGAAATTACGCGCGCGCTGACCAGCCTGCCCGGCGAAGAAACACTCCCCGAAGGCGACCGCGGCACCATCACCAGCCTGCTGCACGCCATCATGAATGTGGAGCGGATATCCGACATTGCGGAAAACATAGCCGACCTCGCCATTCACCGCATCGACGCCAAAATCAAGCTGGGTAAGAAGGGCACCGAAGAACTGACCGGCCTGCGCGACCTGATCAACGAATCACTGAGCGCCACTGTGCTGGCAATCGAGGAAAAAGATACAGCAAGCGCCGAAACCGCGTTGCGCATTGAGGACGAAGTGGATGTTTTGGAAGCAAAAGTGAAAAAGAGCCATGTCAAACGGCTGAAGAAAGGCGAATGCACGCCTGCGGGCAGCACCGTATTCACCGATATGGTCACCATGATGGAGCGTGTTGCCGACCATGCCGCAAACGCCGCCAACACAATGATACGCGGCGTAGAGGACGATGCGGAAATCGACTGAGTGTTGCTCATCGCCGCAGGCTTGTTGAAATGCGCAAAATAAGGTAAAATGGATTGTGTTAAATTTGTAACGAATTATAGCAAACAATTAAGAAGGAGATTTTCAAAAATGAAAAAGACGATCGAAGATATCGATGTAGCCGGCAAAAAGGTGCTTGTACGCGTCGATTTTAACGTGCCGTTGGACGAGAACGGCAACATCACCGACGATACGCGCATCCGCGCGGCCCTGCCCACCATACAATACCTGCTCGACCACAATGCAAAGGTGATTTTGATGTCTCACCTGGGCCGCCCCAAAGGCGAGGTCAAGCCCGAATTTTCGCTTGCGCCCGCTGCCAAGCGCCTGGGCGAACTGGTGGATACAAAGGTTGTGTTTGCGAGCGACTGTGTAGGCGCGCCCGCGCAGGATGCTGTCGATTCGATTGCCGACGGCGAGATCGTATTGCTTGAGAATCTCCGTTTCCATAAAGAAGAAACGAAAAACGATCCCGGCTTCGCCAAGCAGCTTGCCGACCTTGCGGACGTCTACGTAAACGACGCATTTGGCAGCGCGCACCGCGCACATGCCTCTACCGCCGGCGTTGCCGATTACCTGCCCGCGGTTGCAGGATTTTTGATTGGCAAAGAGCTGGACATTATGGGCAAGGCGCTGGAGGATCCGGTGCGCCCGTTTATCGCAATACTGGGCGGCGCAAAGGTATCCGACAAAATCGGCGTCATCGAGAACCTGCTTGACAAGGTGGATTGCCTGATCATCGGCGGCGGCATGGCCAACACATTTGTCAGGGCCCAGGGCTTCGAGGTCGGGAAATCCCTGCTGGATGAGGAGCGCATCGGCCTGGCTGCCGACCTGCTGGAGCAGGCCCGCAAAAAAGGCATCAAAATGATGCTCCCCTCCGACTTTATTGTCGCCAAAGAGCTGAAGGCCGGCATACCCACAAGCATCGTGCCCGTGGACGCGATTCCCGCCGACAGCATGGCGCTGGATATCGGGCCGTCATCACGCATTGTGTTTGCCAACGAAGTTAGGACAGCCAAGACAGTCATTTGGAACGGGCCGATGGGTGTTGCGGAGATACCTGAATTTGCGGGCGGCACAAAGGCGATTGCCGAAGCGCTTGCCGAAACGGACGCCACAACCATCATTGGCGGCGGCGACAGCGCGGCTGCCGTTAAAAAGCTGGGTTATGCGGACAAGATGACTCATATCTCCACAGGCGGCGGCGCATCGCTCGAGTTCCTCGAAGGTAAGGAGCTGCCCGGCGTAGCTGCGCTCAACGACAAATAAGTGAAGAAGGGAATATATAGATCATGAGAAACCCTGTAATAGCCGGAAACTGGAAAATGAACAAGACGCCCGACGAGGCCGTCGTACTGATAGAAGAACTGAAACCGCTTGTAAAAGACACGCAGGCCACAGTAGTGGTTTGTCCTCCCTACGCCTGCCTCGCGGCTGCGAAGGAGGCGCTTGCGGGCTCGGGCATCGGCTTGGGCGCGCAAAACCTGGACTATCACGACAGCGGCGCGTATACCGGCGAAATATCGGCCGATATGCTGAAAGCACTGGGCGTGCAATACGTGATCATCGGCCACTCGGAGCGCAGGCAGTATTATGCCGAAACCGACGATACCGTCAACCTGAAAGTCAAGCAGGCGCTGAAAAACGGGCTGATCCCCATCATGTGCGTAGGCGAGCTGCTGGAAGAGCGCGAGCAGGGCATTACCGCGGAGATTGTCAGCATGCAGACAAAGCTGGGCCTGTTGGGGCTTGACGCCGCCGACGTGGAAAAGGTGATTATCGCGTACGAGCCCGTTTGGGCGATCGGCACAGGCAAAACCGCTACCTCTGACGACGCCAACGACACCATCAAAATTATCCGGAACGCTGTCAAAGAGGTGTTTGGCGCATCCGCTGACAAGGTCAGGATACAGTACGGCGGCAGCATGAATCCCAAAAACGTCTCCGAGTTGATGGCTATGAGCGATATTGACGGCGGGCTGATTGGCGGCGCATCGCTGAAGGCCGAAGATTTTTCGAAGGTGGTTAATTACTGATGAGCTTTACTGCATTGATCATAATGGACGGATTTGGCATTGGCCCATGCAACGAAGGCAACGCCATCTGCAACGAAGGTACCCCCAACATCAAACGGCTGGAGGAAACATTCCCTTACACGACGATTGGCGCGAGCGGCATGGCCGTGGGGCTGCCGGACGGGCAGATGGGCAACTCCGAAGTGGGGCACCTCAACATGGGCGCGGGGCGCATCGTGTATCAGGAGCTGACGCGCATCACCAAATCGATTGCCGACGGCGATTTTTTTGAAAAGCAGGAATTCCTTGATGCGATCGCCAATGTAAAAAAGAACGGTACCGACCTGCACCTGATCGGGCTTGTATCCGACGGCGGCGTGCACAGCCATAACGAACACCTGTATGCGCTGCTCCGGCTCGCCAGGCAACAGGGCGTGGGCGACCGCACATTTGTGCACTGCCTAATGGATGGCAGGGACGTTCCCCCCGACAGCGGCAAAGGATATATCGAAGAACTGCGGGCCAAAATTGCAGAGATTGGGGCGGGCAGGATCGCGACAATCATCGGCCGGTATTACGCCATGGACAGGGACAACCGCTGGGAACGCGTCCAGCTTGCGTACAACGCGCTGGTCAAAGGCGAGGGCATCAACTTTGCCGATCCTGTACAGGCAATGGCAGAATCATACGCCAAGGAGGAGTACGACGAATTTGTCAAGCCGGTCGTCATCACCCAAAACGGTGAGCCGGTTTCCAAAATCAAGGCGAACGACTCCGTAATCTTTTTCAATTTCCGCCCCGACAGGGCGCGGGAGATCACGATGGCCCTGACCGAAGAATCCTTTGGCGGATTTCCGCACGGCCTTTTTCCCTTATATTTCGTGACCATGACGCAGTACAACAAGGATTTCAACAACGTGCATGTCGCGTACAAGCCGCAGGTGCTTGAAAACACCCTGGGCGAATACCTGAGCCAAAAAGGCAAATCACAGTTCCGCATTGCCGAAACAGAAAAATACGCGCATGTCACGTTCTTTTTCAACGGCGGGGTGGAAAAGTCCAACGAGGGCGAAGAGCGCTTTTTGATCCCTTCCCCCAAAGTCGCCACATACGACCTCCAGCCCGAAATGAGCGCGCATGAAGTTGCCGCAAAGGCGATCGAACTGATCAAAGCGCAGAAATTCGACGTGATGGTGCTCAACTTTGCCAACTGCGATATGGTAGGCCATACGGGCATCTATGACGCGGCGTTCAAGGCTGTCGGCGCGGTGGATGAATGCATCGCCAATGTGGTGGACGCCATATTGGAAATCGGCGGTGAAGCGATTATCACGGCCGACCACGGAAATGCCGAGATCATGGTCGACCCCGAGACCGGCGGGCCGTTTACGGCGCACAGCACCAATCCCGTGCCCTGCATACTGGTCAGCGACCGATACAGGAGCGCCAAACTGCGGGGCGATGGCATACTGGCCGACCTCGCCCCCACCCTGCTGCAACTGATGGGCCTTCCTAAGCCGCAGGAAATGGAAGGCAAATCGCTGATCGAAGAATAAATCAAAATTACACGCCCGCAATTATTGCGGGCGTTCGTTTTATTTGTTATAATTATGTAAAAATCAGGTTGGACAACAAAGATCCGGCAATGGTATTAGCCAAAATCTAATTTGAACAACCATCTGCGTCCTGGATGGTGCAAGGCAAAGACGTTTTCTGCAATCGACAACAAAAGGATTTGGCGGTATGAAAAAGCTACATAAATTTCTGACGATTACTTTTATCATGTTCCTTGTCCTGGCTGTTATGCCGGTTGTTTCTTATGCTGACAGCTATACCATCACTTTGATCGCCGAGCCTGCCGACGGCGGCACAGTGGAGGGCGGCGGCGAATTTGACGAAGGCCAAAACACCACGTTTTCCGCCACTGCCAACGAAGGCTATTCCTTTGTGGGATGGTACCGCGATGACGGCTCCCTGTTAACCGAAGAAACCGAATTTGAATACGATCTTGAAATGTCGCGCACATACACCGCGCGTTTTGACAAGGCGCTTACAGTGGGCGTCATTGCCG
>DHOD01000139.1:25579-27191 GCA_002407725.1 Christensenella sp. UBA5399
GTGGGGGGCACCGTCCAGCAAAGCGGCAACGGCACCTATGTCGCCGACGCGCCCGTCACGCTGACTGCGTCCGCAAACGAAGGATATTCCTTTACGGGGTGGTTTGAGGCATCGTCGCCTATGGAGGCGGTCAGTACCGAATCCACCTATACGTTTGATATGCTCGTTCCCGTCTCGTATATTGCCAAGTTTTCGCCGCAATACAGGCTGGACACCAATGTCTCGCCCGAGGAAGGCGGCACTGTGCTGGGCGACGGCATGTATGCGGGCGGCAGCATCGTCCAACTGGAAGCTACACCCAACGAGGACTGGCGCTTTACCGGCTGGGTCCTGCCCGCTTCGCCCGAAACTGTGATCAGCACCGACGAGAAATATACGTTCAACCTGGACGTGGATACGACCTATACCGCCACATTCGCCCGTTCTTACGCGTATATCGGTTCACGGGTGGCCATTGCGGCCATACTGATCGGCGGCGGTGGGTTTGCGGTGTTTATATTGTATAAGCGCGCCATGGTCATCAAGAAGCGCAACATCATCCGGAACCGGCACAGATAATTACAGCATATATAAAGAGCGCTGGCTAACAACCGGCGCCCTGTTTTTTATTCCCTGCAATCGATGAGCATTTTCACAACCTGTTCGGGGTGCGCATCCGCAAATTCAAATGCATCCTGGTATTTGCTCAACGGAAATACCTGTGTCACAATGCCGTCCGTGCAAATCTTCCCTTCGGCCAAGTAACGCAGCGCGTCGGCAATTTCCTGCTTTGTGTACATCATATGCCCCAGCAGCGATATTTCGCGCCGTTGCAGCTGCGGCAGGTCAAACTGCACCGGTTCCTTGTAATTGCCGCTAATGACAATCGTTGAATTTTTCCGCGCCGCCTGTATGATGAACGCAAACGACCGCGGCGTGGCCGCACAGTCGATGATCACATCCGCACGCTGGAACGAACCAAACACCTCGTCTATTGCGTCTGAAAGTTCCCTTTCGCGTGTATTAATCGCATAATCAATTCCACATTTTTTTGCGAGCTCCAGCTTGGGATCAAAGATATCGGTAATGAGCACCGCCTTTGCCCCAAGGGCCTTGGCCGCCTGTGCCGCAAAATTGCCTATCGTTCCCGCGCCCACTACCGCCACGTTCTTTCCTGTCAAATCTCCCGCGCGCCCCGCCGCGCCAATCCCTACGGCAATCGGCTCCGCCAGCGCGGCATCCTCCATGGCAACGTTCTCCGGCACCTTGTGCAGATGCCATGCGTCTGTCGTCATATATTCGCACGCGCAACCGTCCTCATGCACACCGCGCACATGTAATTCCTCACATACATTGAATTTTCCGTTCTTACACGGGAAGCATTCGCCGCACACAACCTGTGGCTGCAGAACAACCCTGTCGCCCTTTTTAAAATCCTGCACATCCGGCCCCACGTACGCGACCTCGGCAGAGAGCTCGTGCCCCATCACCACCGGCAATGCGGAATATTTGTGTTTCCCGTGCCATATCTGCATATCGGACGTACAAAGCCCCATAAATCTGTTGTGCAGCAATACATCGCCCGCCTCTGTTTTTGGCAGCGGTTTCTCTTCATAAACGATCGTTTATGAAG
>DHOD01000139.1:27329-27608 GCA_002407725.1 Christensenella sp. UBA5399
GTTTCTCTTCATAAACGATCGTTTTCGTATCAATCAAATTGGCCGTCAGCATATTGTCTCCTATTCACCGTTCGTTTGTATTCATCTTGTATACAACAAATATACGGTTTTGTTGCGTCTTTGTCAAGTGACAATATAGCTAACTCCCTATCAATCTCCGGCTACGCCCGTACCCGGTTGCGCCCGTCATTTTTTGCCTGGTAAAGCAGCTTATCCGCAGCCCTGATTAGCGGCTCATAATTTACTTCTGCGCCGGGGATATCCGTCGCCACACCCACT
>DHOD01000139.1:27769-29064 GCA_002407725.1 Christensenella sp. UBA5399
AGGATATCCGTCGCCACACCCACGCTTATCGTCAAAATGCCTCCAGGCGCATCACCGTTTTCTATATGCATGTCTTCTACTTTTTTACGCAGGCTTTCAGCCATATTTTTTGCGACCTCATGCGTCGTGTGTGGCAGCAGCACAATAAACTCCTCACCGCCATACCGTGCCACCATATCTGTCGAACGGCTAAACGAAGTTTTGATGCAATCCGCGATTTTTACCAGGCATTCATCTCCCTTCTGATGCCCATAACGGTCGTTGTATGCCTTAAAATAATCAATATCAATCATCAACACGGCCATTGTCGCGTAGTCTTTCTTCCCCTCTTCCCAGATGGCCTGCATATAGTCGTTGAATGCACGCCTGTTATAAATATTGGTAAGCGCATCCGTTACCGTCAAGTATTTGAGTTTTTCATTGGCCTCGATCAAGTCTTGGTTCAGCATAAAAGTCCGGATTGACGCGGAATCGAATATATTGGACAGCAAAGCACATACTACAAAGAATCCCAATATGATTTCCTGGTAGTAATTATCGGCCGAAAATCCGTTGTAAATCATATACGCAAGCCCCGCTTCCACAATGACCGTATAGACCAGGATAATGACAAACTTCTGTATCCGGGGGAGCAAGGGTAGAAAAGCCGCCACAAAAAAAGTCGCTAAGAACCGGTATATATTTCCGGAAATCTCCACTTCCATTAAAGTCTCAAAACCTTCTAAAGTCACATAGGCCAGTATAAACAATACCGCGGCTATATGGCTGCGCCGTACATAAGACGGGGACTCCGGTCTTTTTTTGATTTGAAAAAACACAATGCTGAATACGATGTTGACACCAACATAGAGCGCTGAAAAAGCCGTAAACGTCGTACGGTCCAGATGCGGCAATTCCGGGTATGTTACGGGATAGACATACAAATAAATGAAATAACAGGCCACCTGTGTCAGTATATTAAAAAACGGCAGTATTGCGAAACGCCAATTGTTCTTTGTCGCACAACCCGCTTCAAAGGCGCCTCTATATTTATCAGGCAACTTTGTAAACATCAAGTTACCTATGCCCGCAAAAAACTTTTTCAAAAGATCACCCCTTTATTGTATGTCCCGGCAACAATACTTTTAGCTATATAATTATACCACATATATTTCCATTATATCAAAATAGTTTCAGAATCATACTACATATGGAATCAAATTCTTTTTAAAACACAAAAACAAAAAAGACCTCCCGAAACTAATCAAGAGAGCCCTTTTTAAAAATGGAATCCGGCAGCTACCTTTTGGGAGCCT
>DHOD01000139.1:29187-29349 GCA_002407725.1 Christensenella sp. UBA5399
CCGGCAGCTACCTTTTGGGAGCCTGACGGCTCTCACTAGTGGCACGATGCATAATATTTATCCATCATATTCTGCATCGTTTGCTTCACATGTTCGGCAAGCAATACAACCTGCTTTTGTTTGCTCCACCCTTCCGCACCGGGTACATCCTCCAGCCGAATG
>DHOD01000139.1:29453-29727 GCA_002407725.1 Christensenella sp. UBA5399
GGGTACATCCTCCAGCCGAATGGGCGTACCCGCAATCAGCTTGATGCGGTTTTTCGCCGGGAAGACAAACACAAAGGGCATCACGGGAACATTGTTTTTTACGGCAAGATGGAACGCTCCCTTTCTGAAAGGCCGCAATTCACGGGAATACGGTGCAATTTCCCCTTCCGGATAAAAGTGTATTTTCCGCGTCGAGTGCCGGAGCGCATCGCCCACCTGTGTCAGAAATCGTTCGAAATTTTTCAGGTCCTCGGGTAAAGGGATGCCACGCATG
>DHOD01000139.1:29901-30370 GCA_002407725.1 Christensenella sp. UBA5399
CACGCGTACTAGCCCACCCACCAAAAACGCCTCAAAATTGTGCCGCAGCGCAACAAAGTGTGGCGCATTGGGATAAAATGCATTGGTCAGCATAAAGGAATCCTGGTTGTATACGTGGTTTGCCACTGTGATCGCCGCCTGTTTCCGGATAAGCTTCACGTGCTCCCTGTTGATCACCTGAAAGCGCCAACGAATTTTGTAATATAGGTACACAAAAGGCATGCCCGCAAACATCGTAAAATAGTATAAAAAATGCAGCCACCGGTTTTTGGAGATATAGCTGTAATTCTCGTCAAGCTTCAGGTTCCCGGGTGCCCACATGCGCTCGGCGGGTCCCTTTCTACTGCGCTTTTCAGCCAGCATACCCCACCCCGCGCGTTTTTCTTCCGCATTCCTGTTTGTGCCGTTCTGATTCTGCTTCATATAACCTTAATATCCAATATACTCATTCAAAACTCCTAAACACCCG
>DHOD01000139.1:30523-30703 GCA_002407725.1 Christensenella sp. UBA5399
ATTCAAAACTCCTAAACACCCGATCCAATACCAATATTCTAACTGAAAACACCGGTCAGTCTTATGAATTTTTTCTTAAATATTCATGGGTACAATGTTTTTCTAACGGCCACGGTCGGATGCAAAACAAAAAAAGCCCTCCTGGAGCTAATCAAAAGAGCCCTTTTTAAAAATGGAATC
>DHOD01000099.1:0-196 GCA_002407725.1 Christensenella sp. UBA5399
CTACGATATCATCTTTTTCTGGGTTGCGCGTATGATCTTTTTTGGCATCGAGATGATGGGCAAACCGCCTTTCAAATATGTTAACATTCACGGCCTTGTGCGCGACGACCAGGGGCGTAAAATGTCCAAGTCGCTTGACAACGGCGTAGACCCGCTGGATGTCATCGACCAATACGGCGCCGACGCGCTGCGCTTC
>DHOD01000099.1:419-6247 GCA_002407725.1 Christensenella sp. UBA5399
TTTGCCAATAAAATCTGGAATGCGTCGCGGTTCGTGTTGATGAATACGGACGGCAGCGCCGGCCCGGTAGACGAATCCACTTTGGATATTGCGGACAAATGGATCATCGCAAAACTCAACGACGCCATCTCCGAAGTCACGAGGGATATGGATGATTTGGAGCTGGGACTCGCCACACAAAAGCTGTATGACTTTTTCTGGAGTGAATTTTGCGACTGGTATATCGAGATGGCAAAACCACGGCTGTATGGCGAAAACCCGGACGTTAAAGCTGCGACAATCAACGTTTTAGTCTATGTGCTCAGGCGCGCGCTGAAACTGCTGCACCCGTTTATGCCGTTTATCACCGAGGAAATTTACACCTCGTTACCGGGCAGCGACGAGACGATTATGCTCTCCGCCTGGCCCAAAGCCGAGTTTGAAGGGCATGCCCGGGAAGCCGGCATGATGCAGGAGGTGATGGACATGATCCGCGCCGTGCGCAACATCCGCTCCGAGATGGATGTCCCCCCCAAAGTCAAGGTGAAGATCACCGTGCTGACGGACAATGGCGAGGCAATCTCCGCCTGTGCGGATTATATCAAAAAGCTCGCTTACGCCAGCGATGTGGAGGTCATCACCGACAAAAGCGCCGTCCCCGCAAACAATGTCTCCGTGGTCAGCGCCATTGGCGAAGCATTCCTTCCCCTGTCCGACCTGATCGACGTTGATGCGGAAATGACACGCATACAGAAGGAGATCAAAGACAACGCAAGCGAAATTGCGCGCGCGGAGGGCAAGTTGAAAAACAAAGGGTTTGTGGACAAAGCGCCGGAGGCTGTGATTCAGGAAGAGCGCGACAAGTTGGCAAAGCACACCGATATGCGGGCAAAATTGACAGACCGCCTCTCGTTTCTGGAAAAAATGAAGTAATGGAATATATTCAACTGGCCGGTACAAATGGCAAAGGTTCGACGGCCCAGTACCTGGCAACAATACTTAGCCAATCGGGAACATGCGGCCTTTTTACCTCGCCGCATATTTTCTCGCCGCTTGAACGCTTCCGGATCAACGGAACAATGATATCCCAGCCGCTATATGACAGGTACATGAGGGAAGAAAAGACGGACCCGGCCGAGCATTATTTTGGACCGTGGGTGCGTACCGCGCTACGCTGGTTTGCCGATGAAGCTGTGGATTATGCGGTGATTGAGACAGGGCTCGGCGGCAGGATCGACCAGACAAATGTCGTCGATTCGGGTATGCAGATCATTACGCCAATCAGCCTGGACCACACGCAGGTGCTGGGCGACACAATCCGTAAAATTGCGCGTGAGAAATGCGGCATTATCAAATATGGCAGCAACGTGGTCTCTCATTCCCAGCCCAAAGACGCGTTGGACGTCATCAAGCAGACCTGTGAACGCTTGAGCTGTACACTGACAGTCCTTGACGAAGCGGCCATTCGCCTGAAACATAGCGACGCCCAGCAGCAGGTTTTCGATTTTACCTTCGGCGACCTGCTGATCAGAGATGCCGTACTGCACACCGCCGCGGCCATCCAGGTGCAAAACGCGTGTGTTGCCGCAACGGCGGCATACCTGCTGGGCATGCCCGCCGATCTGATCACACAGGCCCTGGCCGAAACCTATATCCCCGCCCGTGAAGAATATACCAATGGCATGATGATTGACGCCGCGCACAACGCCGCCGCCATGACCGAGCTTAGCAAAACCGTTAAAAAGCTGTTTCCCAAAAAGCATATCACCGTTTTGACGGCAATCATGGAAGATAAAGACATCCGTGCCATCGCGGACATTATCGCCGATTTTGGCGATACGGTTATCTGTACGCGCGCCGACCGTGACCGCGGGCTTGATTCCATGGAATATGTAAAATACTTTGACAACGCAACCGCAATGGATAACCCTGCCTACGCATTTGAATACGCGCACGAAATCAACGACAAAAAAAACGGCATACTTGTGGTATGCGGTTCATTTTATCTGCTCTCCTATGTGCTGGACAAAAGCCGGGAAAACCTATAACAACTTGCCCAGCAACTCTTTGTAAACATCGACTGCGTTATCCTTCCATTTTGCAGTCATGGCCTCCGCCTCGTCACGCGAATACACCACCATATTGATTTCCATGATGGTCATCCCCTCTTCCAGCACTTTCAATATCACCCTGTATTCGTCGTTGCCCAGTTTGATGTATTCCGCCACATAATGGGCTTCCATTTTGAGTTTTTCCCTGTTTTGTGTAAGATACGCGTCAATGCCCTTCCGTGCGGACAGGCGCAGGTCTTTCTCTAAAACCGCGACAATGTTTTTCCCACTTTCGCTGATCCCGTAAATTGCCGCCTGCGGCGTTGTATGCAATAAGATATGCCCATTCTGTTCCAACTCGAACAGGCATTCTTTTAAATCAAAATAACTCATAAACCCAAGCTCATCCATCAGACGCATGATTTGCAGTTCAGAAAGCGCCATCCCGCTCTTATCCAGCAAGTACAGCATAAGCAGCTTGTTTTGCGCCATCGCTTTTGATTGATCCCGCTTCACTACATACCCTCCATATAAGTCAAGTATAGTATACCATAAAACGCACCGTTTCACTTTACAAAATGGCCGGATTATGATACCATATAATTAAATTTAAAGGGATTATTAGTTTCCTGGGGTGTGCGTATTGCTTTGATTTTAAACCCACATTCTAGTTACGGGAATCCGGAGTCTGCAATCTGTGTGCAAGCCCGTCACGAGCGGGAAGCCTTAGGTGACCAGCAGGGTGCCCACCTGCCGAGAGGCGGGTATTAGAATACAAGGCATACGGCACTTTGGGTTTTTATTTTGCCCTTTAAAGTCTCACACGCCTGACTAAAGCCCCAATTGAAAAACATGATTTGCCGTTTTCCAAAGGCAGTCTTCCCTCTCTTGCTCGCTAATGTGCAGCGATTTATATTTTGCCAGTTCCGCCGGGATATTGATGTCCTCGTCCGATCCAAACATGACCCGTCCCGACCCATACTGCCGGATCAATTCATCAATATGATGCGGCGCCGTCCATGACGTCTCCATATAGATATTGTCGCATTGTGCCGCCGCAACCACCGTTTCTGCAAAATAAACAACCATGCCGCAATGGGCCAGTACGCACGGCACCTCGGGAAACTGCTTTGCCCGCTGGATGCACAATGACGGCACAGCCATTGGCGCGCCCGCGCCCGTATGCACCATGATGGGGATTTCCAGATCTGCACAGGTCTCCCACATCATTTCACCAACCCTGGACAATGGACTTACCGCCATTGCCATCGGGTGGAGCTTCAGCCCAACAAACCCCAGCTCTTCCACACACCGCCGCGCTTCCGCTTTAAACTCTCCGGTTTTCAGGTATGGCGTCATGGTGATCATCCCAAACACCCTGCCCGGCTGCGCTTTTGCCAGCCCGGCAATCCTGTCGTGCCCCGCACGGATATCCTCCATCGTAATATAACCGAACATCGATTGCAGCAGCACAGCATCCACGCCGTTTTTATCCATCGCATCCATCAGCTGCTTTTCATCGCGCGCCTCTTCAAAAACCCTGTCCACACCCAAATGGGCATGCGCATCAATAATCATCGCAATTCCTTTCTACGACGGGCAATACATGCCACCGTTGACATCCAGTATGGCGCCGGTAATAAACGAAGCCTCCTGTGAACACAGGAAAAGCACGGCGTCCACAACTTCCTCTGTGCGCGCAAACCGGCCCATCGGTATCTTCATCATCAGGTTTTTCATTTCCGCATCATTCAACCCGTCCAATATTCCCGTATCTGTCGACCCCGGGGCTATCGCATTTACATTGATCCCTGTGCCGCACAACCGCGATGCAAAACCTTTGCTCAGGCCCAGTATCCCCGCTTTTGTCGCCGAATACGCCAGTCCATTGGAAATCCCGCCGCTCCTGCCCGAAAAAGAGGACATATTCACAATGCGCCCATAGCCCTTTTCTTTCATATACGGCAACACTGCCTGTGTCGCAAAAAAGACGCTTTTCAGGTTGATCGCCGACATGTTGTCCCATTCTTCTTCCGTAATATCCTCGATAGGGGTTTTATGGAATATCCCCGCGTTGTTAAACAGTATATCCACACTGCCAAAGCGCTCCACCGTTTTTTTGACCATGGATTGTAATACATCGACGCTTTTCACATCCACTTCCACCGCCATGGCAGCATATCCCTGTGCAGTCAGCCTGTCTTCCAGCTCCTTTGCCACCCCATAATCAATGTCCGCTATCACAACATTTGCGCCGCGCGCCGCCAGCTTAATCACCGTCCCCCGACCAATCCCCCGCGCAGCCCCTGTTACAATCGCTGTTCTTCCTTCAAAATCCATGCCATGTCTCCTCTCGTTCCTATTTCTCTCATCTTCAAAGATACTCATTTTATTTCCAATTTCGATTGTCGCTGCGTCCAGATGCATTTTTCCAATGCGCGGATATAGTCTATCCCCCTCACGGCACTTTCCATCTGGCTTGGCCAGGGTACACATTCAAATGTCACATACCCTATATACCCTATTTCGTCAAGCGCTTCCATAATCGACTGAAAATCGATGTTGCCCCCGCCCGGATACCTGCGGTTGCTGTCCGAAAAATGCACGTACCCCATTGTATCGGCGCAATGGCGTATGGCTTCGGGCAGGTTGGCATCCTCAATAATCATCGAATGCGTATCCATGTGCAGCATGATATTATCCCTGCCCAGCCGCTTCAGGTAATCGGACGTTTCCGGTAAGTTATTGAAGTAATTACATATATACCGCATCACAGGCTCCACCACCAATAATTGATTGTCCCTTTGCCCATAATCCGACAGTTCTAGCAGCGCTTCCGTAAAGTAATCTTCATACCGCTGGTACTGGCTCCAATCGGGTATGCTGGACCGCATCCTGCCCACAATCACTGCGCAATCCAGCACCTTTGCAAGCTCCATGTGCTCCTTCAGGCGGTCAACGGCCCGTTGGCGTACACTGCGGTCAGCGGAGATCAGCGACAGCCCATTGTCGCTATATTCCATCCCCGTCGCTATTGCGCAGAATGCTAATCCCAAGCTATCAGCGACCGCTTTCATGTGCTTACCGTCATACTGCCCCGGGTTTTTCATCTGGAGTTCAATTGCGTCATATCCTGCTTTTTTTGCCTTTTCCGCCAAATCTTCAATGGTTCCCCTGAGGTTGACAGGGTCGCGTTCCGGCAGATCCTCCAGTGCGCATGCGATTCCATATGGAAACATCATTCTTACCCGCCTTTCAATTTTTTCATTATTTCTCTATGGTCCATTCCGGCAAGCGGACAATTTCCCCGCCTCTGAGCGCCGATTCGTGTGATAATATGCCGCTGCATGTGATGTTTGCCGCCCGCACGGCATTGGGATACGGCTCCCGCCCTTCCATCAGCGCAGACAAGAACTCATTGATCATATGCGGATACGCGCCGCCGTGCCCGGTGCCCAATATCTCATATCCATGCCTGCTGTGGTCGGTCTCCGGCCGTGCGATGGCAAATTCGTGCACTTCCTTTGGCAGGCCATCCAGGCAATCGGGTATATCGACATGCACGGCATCCTCGCCGCCCATATGCATCACGTGCTTCTCGCCTGCAATCAGGCTCCATTCAAAGCTTTTTTGGGACGCATAAACGTCAAAGCTCTCCCTGTACTGGCGCGTCACCTTAAACAGCGACCGCATCACCTCGGCGCAGAGATCGGAATTCAGAAATTTAATGTGCGTTGTTTCAATAGAATATGGCGATCCATAACGCGCGTGCATCCCCTCGTCGATTGTCCCCGACCC
>DHOD01000099.1:6395-9529 GCA_002407725.1 Christensenella sp. UBA5399
CGACCCAAAGCATGCCACATATTCGGCCTGGCTTCTGTCCACCGAGAGCACCGGCGATATCGCGTGCGTTGAATTAAGCAACGGCGGAAACCCCTCCCAATATTCCGGCCATCCCTCCATATCCTGCTGATGTGACCCCCGCAAAAACTGCAGCTTCCCCAATTCCCCGCTCTCATACAGCTTTTTGATGAACAAAAACTCCCTGCGGTAAATTACGGTCTCCATCATCATGTACTGCTTCCCCGACTTTTGCTGTGCATCTACAACGCGCTTACAATCTTCAACCGAAAGCGCCATCGGAATTGTGCAGGCAACATGCTTGCCCGCCAGCAATGCCTCTACACTCATTGCCGCATGGTCAAACGGCGGCGTGTTGATATGAACCATATCAACATTATCATCTTCTAACAATTCATGAAAGTCTGTGTATGTTTTTGGTATCTCCCAACGGTTTGCCATCTCCTGCAGACCAGCTGCCGACCGCCTGCATATCGCGTACAGGTTCGCACGCGGGTGTTTTTTATAGACAGGAATAAAATCCGACCCGAAGTTCAGCCCCACAATCGCAACATTATAAACTTTACTCGTCTGCATCATCATTCAACCCTTTCATCAAATATGGTGTTTTCATCAAGAACCCTTCTATAGATACGTGTTGCGCAAAATATACACTTTTTGAACGGATGTAAACATTATAACATTAAAGATCTTGCAAAGAAACATTCTATGAGAAAAAACATTCCAATACCCAAATACCACTGGAAAATTTAAAATATTTTCTCATTCATGATTGAACAAGAATATAAAGCGGCAAAGAACCAGAAATAGCAAAAAAATACAACAAATCCCCTTTACAAAAGACAATCTGTGATATAGAATATAACTTGTCCGTTTTGTGGACTGTCATAGCGGAATTGTGTAATGGTAGCACGAATGACTCTGACTCATTTAGTCTAGGTTCGAGCCCTAGTTCCGCTGCCAAAGGATAAAGACCATCGTTAGATGGTTTTTTTCTTTTGGTATTACTATCCTGCTTCCCTTCTCATTTCGAATTCACACTAAAGATCGTACAAACACACTAAAGATCGTACCATACCCGTCACAAGTATCTTTCCTTGTGATATACTTAAGCAATTATCCGTAGATGGATCATTTGTGCGCCGCTTATACATGGAGGAGGATTAGAAGATATGGCAAAATGCAGTATTGAGGTTATTAAAAAGACAGTAAATAAAGATATTCAGGATATGTATGCCAACACAGACATTGTGGACGGCGAGTGTACCTGGTTCCAGGTTGGCGACAAATTTATTTATGAACAGGGCGGCACGTTTCCCGAGGGCTTTTGCCCCTGGGCATGGGCAGACCTTCACAGGGAGATTGAAGGCACCTGCCTCGGCGCGGACTTTCACTGGGTAAAGGGCGACGGAACGATGATATCATGCTGTACAGACGGCTTCAGGCCTGTGGTGTTCCGTATACAGCGGATCGAAGATTAAAAAAATAATACTAATATCCAACAGAAAAGTAGAAAAACTACTTTTCTGTTCCCGCATGAAATGCGGGTGCAAAACGATATGTCGTTTTGCAGGATTTAGCATTAAACGGCTTATCCGGTTCATTACGCCAACACCCCAGGGTGCCCTCTCTTCCGCCTTTGGTGGAATTCACCTTGAAAGCGTAATGAACCCCGCGCTAAAGGCGCGGAATAGGTGAGACTCGAAATCTTTGATTTCGTTAGTCGAAGATATGCAAAGCTAAAAACGTATACGTTTTTATTGGTGAATAATATAAGGAAGCAATCATGCGGCGCGCATCTGCTTCCCATCCACTTTCGTTCCGGTCGCTTTTTCAACCTATGAGATAAATTGTATTCCCAAACGATAACACCGCACACACACACAGCACCCAGATCATAGGCTGGTTTATTTTTCCTTGCTTTTTCAGGAGCCGCTTAAATAGCAATACACCCACGACAATCAGCCCAAAATACATGTACATAAACGTCCTTTCACCCGAATGATACACGGAGGGCGAAAAGCCCATCATCACAACCGAGCCCATGCATCCCAGCAAAAAAAGAACTGCCAAAAAAGCTTTACGCGGTCTGTCGCTCCAAATCAGAATCATGGATAGCAGCAAGCAAACAATGCAAATCACCATCACCCCAAAGGCCAGGTAGGCCTGTATGCTTTCAAAATTCAATAAATTGATGGCACCCCTGGCGCCAAGGCTACTCGTGCTGCCTTCCGGCGGCGCCACATTGGCAGTCATCGCGTTAAGGCCGGGAAAAACAGTGCTTGTGATCGATTTTAGTACGCCCAAAAACGTCACTGCAACCAAAGGAATCATGCCGATTGCGCGATAGCTAAAACGCTTGTGTGCCCTGAACACCAACACGGCAGTCAATAACGCAAAAACCAACATCATAACGTTCGGCGTAAAAAAGAAGTGATACACCATCCGCGCGAAGCCCATATCCAGCTTCTGTGTAGTGGAGAGCATCCCGAAATCGGGCATCGCCATGAGGGTCTCAGAATGCACACGCCCACCCGAACCGGTGTAAAGCACCATCCATGCCCCAATCGCAACTGTAAGAATCAGTTGAACCCATATGAAAGCATGCGTTTTCTTTTTGACAGCAAGATAAACGATTGCACCCAAAAAACACAGCGCCAATATCGGGAGCGTTTGTTCCACGTTTGCCGCAAATATTGTCATCACAATGTAGAGTACATATTCCCACGCGGCAATCCTCTCTCCCCGCACAATTTTTTTGACGGGAATCAACGCAACCACTAGAAAAAGCAGTTGGAAGCTATATGCGACTGTTGTCGTGACCCAGCCCGCCGACTGCATATGTGACCATGGGTAGATTACCATAAAGGCTGTGATAACCCAATTGATCGTCCTGTTTAATGCAGCCCTTTTTGATGTAACCAGCTTGGAAATACCAACCGCCGTCAAACACCCAAATACCGTAAATATAACCCTCCAAGCAGTAAACGGAAGCATCCCCAACGGCTCGCTGATCGCATACGTCAACACCCTCGGCGACCATCCCGACACCAGCATCTCCTTCACATAGCTGAATGCGGAGCCGCCGCCATTAACAATATAATCAATCATTAAAG
>DHOD01000099.1:9701-14021 GCA_002407725.1 Christensenella sp. UBA5399
AGCTGATCAAAAAAAGGCAAAGCGCCAGAATAACAAACGGAAAATATTCCCACCGCAAAAATTTCCGAAGGGAATATCTCGCACCGCCCGTTTCAGGATAAAGTGCCTGCATTGATTACCACCCCCGTATTCTTCATGATATCGCGTCCGTTATTTCCATATTCTATATACAATTCATATTCCTGGTTTTTGAGATCCAGCCGCGCCACTTTTACTTTTCCCCTGAGCCCCGCGCGGTCATATTGGACTTCATCCTGATATTCCGCATTAAACAGCTCTTTGAGGTCCTGCCTGTCGACCGGCGCCGAAGAAATCCTGAAGTATTTCCCATCAGAAATTCTTTTCAGAATATACTGGTTATCTGTCCACCCTATATCCTCCCCCGGAATGCACGCCCATCCCTCAATTTTCAAAAAACCTGCCGGTGACGTAATACTGTCAATGCTGCACTCTACCAGCCCTGCATCCTCTTCGGTTCCCGTTGGAACGATCTCTTCCAAAATATCAAAACCGGCATACCTGAATGCACAAAATACAACCGTGCATACAGCAAAGACCACACATATGATCACCAGTGTTTTTTTCAGCCTGCGTTCATCCAAGCACCCATCCTCCAAAAAAACAATATCACGATTATAGCATCAATAAAAATGTAATGCAATCATGCATTGGCCACATATAGCAAAAGCGCCCCGCACAAAGCGCGAGACGCTTATCTAAGCATTATTTACTTATTTATTACCACAGATGGTGCACCAGCGGCCTGATCTTCTCGTCATATACCTGCTGTACCAGCTCCATCTGCTCCGGCGTAAGATCAGGCATGTCGGACGCCTTTGCGTTTTCAATCGCCTGCCGGCCGTTGCTGGCGCCCGGTATCACCACCGAAACCGCATCATACATCAGTACATATTTCAACGCGCTCAATGCCAGTGAATCCGTTTTCAGCTTTTCTTTCAACTCGCGCGCCGCCAACACACCCGTGACATAATCTACACCAGAAAATGTCTCCCCTTTATCGAATCTTGCACCGTCGCGGTTGAATGTACGGTGGTCGTTTGCGCCAAAGTCTGTGCTCTCGTCATACTTTCCGGAGAGCAATCCGCTTGCGAGGGGCACCCGCGCCAAAATGCCGACGTTGTTTTCCTTTGCCAGCCCAAAAAATTCTTCTCCCGGCTTCAAGCGGAACATATTGAATATAATCTCCACCGCCGATATATCGTAATCCAAGGATTTTATCGCTTCATCCACCGTCTGCACGCTCACACCATAGTGTTTGATCTTCCCTGCCGCTTTCATGCTGTCCAGCTTTGCGAACACTTCCTCTTTATAATATATTTCATTGGGCGGGCAATGCAGCAGCACCATATCCAGCGCTTCTACATCCATGTTTTTCAGCGATCCTTCCACGTGCCCTTCCAGCTTGTCCGGCATAAAATTCTCCGGTACCGCGGGCATCACCTCACGTCCGCACTTTGTCACAACAAAAATTTTCTCACCTTTTGTTTTCACAAATTTCCCTACGGCATTTTCGCTTTTCCCATCCTGGTAGATGTCGGCGGTATCAAAAAGGTTTACGCCTGATTCGTATGCGGCCTCCAGTGTCTCGCGCGCAACCTTCTCGTCAAACGCATCCCCCCATTTAGAGCCCAATTGCCATGTGCCAAGCGACACTTCGCTCGCCTTGAAGTTCGTTTTTCCAAATACCCTGTATTTCATCTTCAAATCCTCCCATTGAATGATCGTTTCATGCCATTTCTATCCATTGCACAATGCGCATGGAATACACTGTCATTATACCTTTGCAATGTCAATCTGTCGAGCCAAACAAAAAAAAGAACCCGCGGGGGAAAATTCGCATCCCACAGGCTCCTGCTGGCTAAATTATACTTGATATCAAATATCTATGTTTTACTCCGAATCTTCCGCGCTCACACCGGCCCATTCGTCAAAGCCCTTCATTACGGCGTCGTATGTCTTCTGGCTGATTCCCGGCATCTTATCTCGTCCGCCAAACATCGCGGCCACCTGGTCAAAGCCTTTGATAAACGCAGCCTTGAGCGTCTCAATTTTGCTGGTGTCGCCGCCGCTGATCGCCTTGGCAAAGTCCAGTATATTCTGGCTGACCGCTTTTACGCCAAGCGGACCATCTTCCGAAATCAGGGAAGCCGCTTCGTCGCGCGTAGCCTGATCGACGTTTACGGTACCGTTGCTGTTTCTCGATGTAAAGCTATAGCTCTCATACTGCATCCAGAAATCAACTTTTTGCCCGTCCATCTCAAAGCTGGCATCCAGTTTAAAGGAGAAAAAAGTTTCGGTCGTGTTCGACAGTCCCTTTCCCACTTTGTTCTGGTTGTTCAGCAATTTGCTGACCATATTTTGTAAATTCGTAAGGTTTTGCTGTGTGATTGCTTTCAGTTCATTTGCCCTGACCGAATCACGCGTATAGGTTTTATTGGTAGAGTTGGTTTTGTTGCTGCTCAACTCAACAATATCGCTGATGTCGCTTGAAGCAGCAGATGAAGTATCAGCAGTCTTGTTTTTGCCGGTGCTCTTGGTGTCTTCATACGCGGTCTTCGCGGCATATTGGTTGTTTACCTGGGTATTAACGTTGTTATTCACAGTACTCATATAAGGATCCCTCCTGGATTATAAAAAATTGGCTTCTATGCCTTTGTAAGTCTTATCGTAAAAAAGACCTAAAAGATTAGGCCTTTTTTAAAAATATTTTAAATTTTTATGTTTTTTCTTATGCAAATCTCAATTCAAAACTTAAAATTGGTATTATTTTCCCCATTCGCTGCGCAATGCATCCATCAAATTGCTCAAATCCAGCGACTTTTGCCAGGGGATCAAATCCGACTGCTTTTTCCCTTCCAGAATACACCTGCCCACATGCTCCGCCTCAAACTGGAATCCCTTTGAGACAAACTGCTGGTCGTATGAATCTACCAGGGAGGAATCCCTTGGGTCGTCATCGTATTGAAACAGCTTTGCGCTGCTCGGCCGCCAAAATTTATCATCGATCGTAATATACCCAGCATCGCCCGATATCACCGCTACATGATCGTTTTTGCAGTCAAACGCACAGGAAAACGAGGCAATCTGATCCGGCTCGTACTGCATAATTACGCTCTCTGCAGTATCCACGCCATTTTCCATCAACGCAATGCTTTTGGTCAGGCTGGGCTTCAGCCCAAACGCAAATGAGCAGATTGTCAGGCAATAGATGCCCACATCCAACAATGCGCCACCGCCTTCCGGCGCCTTCAGCCGCCACCCGGAGGGAATCGCCTTGATGTTAAATTCCACATTGACGCGTTTGACCCGCCCGATTTTGCCCGTGTCAATCCACTCGCGCGCCTTCAGCACCGCCGGGAAGAAATGCGTCCACACACCTTCCATAAAGAACACGTCCGCCGCCTGCGCTGCGGCAACCATTTCCTCGACCTCTTGCGCGTTCACACCCGCAGGCTTTTCGCACAATACATTCTTTCCCGCCCTGCAGCATTGCAGCACATTGTCATGATGATACCCGCTCGGCGTGCCTACGTACACAACGTCAATTTCCTGATCGTTCAGAAACGCCTCCGCGTCCGCGTAATATTTGGGAATCCCAAACTCGCCCGCAAACTTCTTCGCGTTCTCCTCGCTGCGTGACAGCACCGCGACAACCTCGCCATTCTGCGCCTGCTCCATCGATTTCGCAAAATCATGGCAAATGTCCCCAGTCGCCCATATCCCCCATTTTACTTTGCTCATATTACAGCCTCCTTTTTCAGTCTCCTGTTGGTTTATCCTATTCTTCTTCTTGTCGACCCGTCCGGCCTGGGATCGTCCGGCCCCGGCCCGTCGTCATTTTCGTCCTTTTTAAATTCCTGCGTTTTTTCCTTCTCTTCGATCTCGGCAATCGCCTGTTCCGCTGTCTTTTCCGGTTTGATTATCGGAATCTCCTGCGTGATCACCTTCACACGCTCCGGCTCCTCCGCCGACTCTTCGTCAAGGCGCGGCCTGTCTTCCCGCCCCGTTTCACTGATGATAGCAGGCGCGGGTTCCGGCTCCATCTCCGGCACCAGGTCATCACAACTATGCGTATGCCCGCAGCCACAGCCGCAAACCATCTCTTTCATCGCTTTGGGTATACGGTCGCATTCGTCCATCGACGTCATGGAGTATTCCCCCATGTCCTCCGCCGCATATTCCCCCGCCATCGCGGCAATATACACGCCCTTGACAGCGCTTTCAAAAGCGCCCAACCCCTGTGCAAGCAGCCCGCCAATCACGCCCGTCAGTACATCGCCGCTGCCGCCTTTCGCCATG
>DHOD01000099.1:14178-14766 GCA_002407725.1 Christensenella sp. UBA5399
TCGCCGCTGCCGCCTTTCGCCATGCCCGGGCTGCCCGCGGCCACCATGCAGGTTTCGCCGTCGGCATTTGCGACAATCGTCGTCGCGCCCTTAAGCACCAGCACAACCCCGAACTCCTGCGCAAACGCCTGCGCCAGTTCCAGCGGCTTTTTGAGCACTGTCGCCAGGCTGACGCCAATTAGCCGTGCAAATTCCTTGGGGTGTGGCGTCAATATGATCTCGCCTTTTTTCTCTCGCAGCAGCTCCGCGTTGTCCGCCATCGCATTGACCGCATCCGCATCAATCACCTTGGGGATGTCATATTCCTGCACCACATTTTCCACAACGTCCCTGACGTCGCCGCCGCTGCCAAGGCCGGGCCCAATCGCAAGCGCCGTTTTATCCTTCACCAGGCGAGCAATTTCAAAAATACTGCTTCTCGCAAGCACGCCTTCCTCGTCGCTCAGCACCCGGCATGTCGCCTCGGGCACGGAGTTTTGCATCACCTGCACCACGTTTTCGGCCGAGGCAACCGTCACAAGCCCCGCGCCGGTCCTGATTGCAGCACGCGTGCCCAGCACCGCTGCACCCGCCATGCCGACGCTCCGC
>DHOD01000142.1:0-5686 GCA_002407725.1 Christensenella sp. UBA5399
CGACATAGACCATTTCAAAAAAGTCAACGATCAGTATGGGCATATGGTGGGGGATGAAATTCTGGTAGGTACTTTTAAGATCATACAAAAAAACTTGCGCAGGGATGATTTTGTGATCCGATACGGAGGGGAAGAGTTTCTTGCGCTTTGTATGGGGACGGATTATGCGCAGGCTAAAAGCCTTGCGGAGCGGATCCGCGTAGAGGTGGAGAGGAAGGTTTTTAGCACACTGAAGGGTGCTGTGAAAATTACAATAAGCATTGGTGTTTATACGAAGCAGGCGTCGACCGGCGACCAGATTGGCCAGTACATTAAGCATGCCGATGAGCGGATGTACGATGCGAAGCAAAGTGGGAGAAATATGGTCAGGTAGCGGTGGAAAAACACCTGGGGCAATATGCAGGGCCGGTTGGAAAATATAGAGCGTGCCGGGGGATGCGTTCTTTTTTATTTATCTTGGCAGAGCGGGTTATGGTGGCCGGAGCAACCTTATGCTAATTCCATTTAAAACACCGGTATTCGTTGTACAAACAATCCCGGCTGCTGCATAGTACGATGAAGATTTCAAAGCGGATACGCATTGCACTTTAAAGGTTGACGGAGCGCTATCTATCCATCCTGATACCTTCCGGTACCCCGTCAGGTAGCATCTGGCGCACTGATTTTTCACTGCCCGCCTCAAGCGCGGTGTCATAATACCAGCATTTGTATTTGATCATTGCCATGGTTTTTTGCAGCGCCTCAAATTGTTTTTGAACCGCCTCCATACGGTTATAAAACATATCGCGGCGTAGTTGTAACGTAGCGTCGCCCTGCTTGCACCAGTCCATGAATTGTTTGATATCTTTGATGGACATACCCGTCGCTTTCAGGCATTCGATCACCTTCAGCGCGTCGATTTCTGCCTCGGAGAACTTGCGCATGCCACCTTCGCTGCGTGTCATAGCGGGAAAAAGCCCCTCTTTATCGTAATACCGCAGCGTGGATATATTGATGTCCAACATGTCTGCGACCTGCCCAATCGAATAGCTCACAATCATTTTCTCCTTAAGGTTTTAAATAAAGCTTGACCTAAACTTAGCTTTAGGTTTTATACTATTTTATAGCAAGGCAAACAAATTGTCTATAGCAATGAGCCACAGGAGGATTTTATGATACAGTTTAATTTCAATAACCCGACAAACCTGATTTTTGGCAGTGGGACACTGGATGAACTGGGTAAGCAAACAATGCCCGGCAGCAAGGCGATGCTGCTGATTTCCAATGGAAAATCAACTAAAACGAACGGTTCCTTTGACCGTACGGCGGAGCAGCTTCAAACGGCCGGGGTGGAATATGCGGTGTTTGACAAGATCATGGAAAACCCGTTGAAGAGCGCTGTCATGGAGGGTGCGGCGTTTGCGAAAGAAAATGGTTGCGACTTCATCGTGGCGCTTGGCGGCGGTGCCGTGCTGGATTCATCCATAGCGATTGCGGCCATGGCGACCAACCCCGGCGACCTGTGGGATTATGTGCATGGCGGCACAGGCAGTAGCAAGCCGCTGGTACATAAAGGCCTACCCATTGTTACGATACCAACAACGGCGGGCACGGCTTCAGAGATCAACGCATTCGGCGTGATATCCAACGCGGAGACGAACGAAAAGATCGGCTTTGGCAATCCGTCGCTGGTACCGGTGCTCGCGATCGTCGACCCTGCGCTGACCAAGAGCGTACCCCCGAGGTATACGGCGTTTCAGGGGTTTGACGCGCTGTTCCACAACACGGAAGTGATGATCAGCAACGGCGTAAATATTATGAGTGAAACGCTGGCGTTGTCCGCTATAGAGAATATCGCAAAATACCTGCCACGCGCGGTGCGGGACGGCAATGACCTGGAGGCGCGGGAGCATGTTGCCTACGGCAGTACGCTGGCGGGCATGACCATGCAGCTTACCAGCACCACGGCAGCGCATTCCATGGAGCATTCCATGAGCGCATATCACCGCAACCTGCCGCATGGCGCGGGCCTGATCATCATTTCTAAACCGTTTTATGCGTTTTTCATCGAGCGCCATGCCTGCGACGCGCAGTTTATCAAAATGGCAAGAGCAATGGGCATAGGAAAGGCGGATAAGCCGCAGGATTTCATCACAGCGCTTATAAAGCTGCAGGAAGACTGCGGTGTGGACGATTTGAAAATGAGCGACTACGGCTTTCACCCTGATGAATCTATGACGCTGGCAAAAGGGGCGCGGTCTATGCAGGGCGGCCTTTTTATGGCCAACCCGTGCGAGATGACGGATGCGGATTGCGCGGAAATATTTGACAAGGCATACCGGTAAGGGAACAAACGCAGTATGAAACTGAAAGAATTTCTGGACTACTTAAACAGTGGCGGGGGGGTGAAAGGCGGCAGCGAGGTGCATCAGATGATGCACAAGCTCAGCCAGGAGGCCATTCGCCTGACCACGAAGCTGAACAGCAGCTATCACACCGAAGAAGAAATCATCTCCTTGTTCTCCAAACTGACCAGCAAGGCATTCGGGTGTTAACCTAGAGATGCGTAAGCAGAAAAACCTTGTATCGTAGGTAAATGTATCCGTCTGTTTAGACGTAGATATGGGCAAGGAAAGAGGCATTGCCTATTGATATGCTTCCACAGTGTAGTTGCCCTTCAAATCGATTAAAAATTAACAACTGTAAATTGCTTTACCATCAAAAAAGGCATTTTCTTAAATGCCCAAAATCAAGAATCTCTTTCTATGGCGCTTTTTCATCCATTTGACTTGTGCATTACCATTAGGCGCTTAACATGCGAATTATGCCTGGTTTTGCGAAAAGTGAATAGGATTGTCATGGGTAAAAGGATATCTCCATTTCAGGCAATCTATTTTGTGCGACTGCCGAAGAATGACAGAAGGAAATCGGCGCGATAAAGGCATTTTGAAAAATGGGATAAATTCCCAACAAAAAAAGATGTCATTTCAGATAAAAACTTTATATCAAAACCGGGCAAAGTGATGATCTCGTATGCTTGCAGTAGCGATGCCATAGTACCATACAATATTTTGCTATAATAATTAAATGTATGTGGAAGAATATTTGCGAGATAAGATTGAGGAACGGGGGACTGATTTCGTTTCTGAAGTTGAGAAAATCATAATTGGAGAGCGTGATGGAGAGGACATTGATCCAGAGAAACTGATTTTTGATTATAAGCAATATAAATTTAAAATTGGAGATGGGCGGATACCTGTTGCCTGTCCCTAATAGACTTTGCATTCTTTTCAATATATACTTAAAACAAAGAAGGGCGTAAACCATGCAGGCTACCGGCCAGATCAAAAACCAGATCATAACTTTTGCCTTCATCGCGGCTATCATCGCGACGGCTTGTATTTCCATCTGGTATTTCAAGACGAGCTACCTGAAGGATTCCGCCCATTATGAGGAAGTGCAATCGGAGGAGGGCGTGTGGGATCTGCGTGGGTATGATTTCTCAGACGGTTTCGTGCGCGCAATGGGCGAGGTGGAATACATCCCGGACGAGCTGCTTTCCCCAGAGGAGTTTGCACTGCGCGGCATCGAAAGTAAAGTGGGCTTTCCTGGCCAGGAAACGAATATCAGTACCAGCCGCATGCGCCTATTGCTTCCGTCGGGCGAAACGTACGCGTTGAGCGACAGCAGCACAGATTTTAACGTAACGGTATTCATAAATGGCAAACTCGTGGCGCAGGCCGGATCACCCGGCTTGACGGAGCAAACGTCCGCCCCCGGCCACAAGTACTTATATTTGGAGGTGCGGCCTGAAGATGGCGGGGTGGAGATCGTGCAGCAGACCTCCAACTTTGTGCACCGGGAAAGCGGCGACCATGCGGGCTTTTATGTTGGCTCTCCGCAGATGATACAGCAATATGCCAGCCTGAACATGGGTATGTCGTCCGCCATGATGTGGATGTTTGGCGCGTTGTTCCTTGTCCATATCATACTGTTTCTCATCTTCCGCAGCTACCGCGCCAACCTGTATTTCGCGTTGTTCTGCGCCGTGTGGTGCCTGCGGTCGGGCGTGACGGGCATGAAGATACTGACTGAAATGTTTCCGGCAATCCCGTGGGAGGCGGCGTTCCGAATCGAATATATGTCCATACCGCTGGCCAGTCTGTTCCTGATACTGATGCTCGGTGAGATGTACCCCGGCCTGTTCAAAAAATGGTTTATCAATCTGGTCGCGTTGGTATCGGCAGGGTTCGCTGTGTTTTACCTGCTGGCTCCCACGTTGCTGATGTCGCAAACACTGACGGTGTTCCAGGCGTTTTATATGGCGGCCATTGCCGTCGTTGCGGTGCGGCTGTTAACAGGGCTTCCCCGGCGAATCAGAGCGGGCAGGGTGGGGACGGAGTCTGTGTTGACGCTGATCGGCGTGCTGGCGTTCCTGTACGCGGCGGTGCACGATGCGCTGTACTACAACGGCGTCTATTTGTTCGGGTTGAACAATCCAATCACAGATGTTGCACTTCTCCTATTCGTATTCCTTCAAATGACAGCCATGTTCTATGGTACATACGCCAGCGAAAGGGCTGCATGGCAAAAAGAGCGGCTGGCCACAGAAGAGGCCGAACGCCTGCGCAAGCAGGTCAAAGCACGGGAAGAATTGGTGAGCAATATCCCAGAGGGCAGTCTGCTGACGCGTGGGCCGCTCGTGATGAACACGCTTTCCGGTACCGCCTTTTTGCATGACACTGACATGCTACTGACGCATAAGCAGTTTGCCCTGCTGCTCTACCTTGTTCAGAACGAGGGCAGGTATTTCACGGCGGCGCAGCTCTACGGCCAAGTGTGGGAGCAGGACGCGGGCGAAAACACCGGCGCGCTGACCACCGCCATATCCCGCCTGCGCAAAAAGCTGCTGACGGCTGATGGGATGCTGGCGATTCAGTCCAAACGCGGGCAGGGGTACGCGTTCCGCTTTACGCCCGAACAGGGAAAATAAGGGGGCCGAACTTTACATTTTAGCAAACTTGACACTTTTTTCTACCGCCGACGGACCGTATATATTATAATGTAAGCAGGATAAACCAGAATGACAGAAAGCATACGCAGCTTTCTGTTTTCGCTTTTATACCCCAAAAACTGCAATGATCATTCCGCAGAAAACGGAGGCACAAATCATGAAACGAAAACTACTTGTAATCATACTGTCCATCATAATGGCGCTTGCGCTGGGCGCCCCCGCAATCTCGCAAGCCGCATCCGACGTAAGCATTATAGATACCTATTTCGATATTGGCAAATCAGTCACCCAAGGAACCAAATCGGTGCCGGTGGGAACGGCGGAAGGCGGCCTTGGGCTGGAAACCAGCCTGTACTGCGAGCTATGGGACACAGATGCCGGAGCCGCCCTGCCGGATGGTTGGGTGTCCGGATTTTCATGGGCATGTACCACGATGGGCGGCTATAATCCAAACGTGCCGGGCAACTACACATTTATGCTGGACACGGCCAATCCCCCGGCGGGCTATAATTTCACAGGCTACAGTACCATGTACGAGGTAACCGTAGAAGCACCAACACCGTCGGTTGCGTCGGTTGCGGCGAGTCCAACCACGTTAAACAACAGCGGCGGCACGACCACCGTTACCATAAGCGGCTCAAACCTGCCCGCCACCTATTCGGTGGGCGCGTTTACCGGCGGCGCTTCCAGCCC
>DHOD01000142.1:5863-6697 GCA_002407725.1 Christensenella sp. UBA5399
ACGGCTGCTTCCGGCGATGCGTCGGCGCGCACGGCGCAGCTTACGTTGCCCGGAAACACCGCATACACGAACCGCGACTACACAATAAAATACTCCGTCGACGGCGGCAATACATGGAAGGACAGCCCTACGGCGACCGTCACACTGCTGCCCGTGGATGCTATCGTAACAGGGCTTGAGATAAAGACGTTGCCCACAAAGACCACATACCTCGCGGGCGAGACGCTGGACCTCGCAGGCGGCGTGCTGACCGTGAGATACAGCGACGGCACAGATAGTGCGCTCGATATGACAAGCAGCGCCGTAACGACTACGTACGATTTTTCCTCGGTGGGTACAAAGACGGTCACGCTCACGGCGTACGGCTACAGCGTCGGCTTTGACGCTACGGTGAACAAGCGCATGCCCGTGTTCGAGTCGGCGGCCTTTGACAGCGAGCACGGCTATATTGTGGGGGAGACCGCGGTGATCACGGCCACAGTGTCCAACTTTGCCGCGCCAGTCATCGGCCAATATTTCATTATACAGTTTTACGAGAACGGCAAGCTGCAGAACACCATTTACGCACCGGCCAACCCGGTGGAGGTGATCGAAGGCGGCGCCGTGAAACACATAGCTACTTTGAATACCACATACACATGGGAAAAAGCCCACGAAAAGCTGGCTACGTATATCATACTGCCGGGGAGTGCTACCCACATGCAGGCAATGGAAACCATAGGCACTTTTATGGATCCGAAAAATGGGATGCGCACAACCATAATATATCCAGTGCCGTCCGGCAGCGAGAACCGTTTTGAGATCGCCTTTGCAGAAAGCACGGGGGATTCCGGA
>DHOD01000142.1:6803-8349 GCA_002407725.1 Christensenella sp. UBA5399
GAAAGCACGGGGGATTCCGGAGATGTGAAATATGAGAGTGGACAGGGCGGCGTCTACACGTTCAACGCAGGTGTGAAAATGACGATCACCGCTTATGGCACAAGCGGCACAGCGGCGAACGAGAACGGGCAGCCTGGGGATATTGCTTGGCGTTACGAGCCGCGCAACTGGAGCATAAACCCCAGCGGCACGTTTGTGCAGGGCGGCCCATACAGCGCGGACTTTACGGTGAACAAAACCGGCACATACAAACCGAAAGTGGAATTCATGCTGCAGGTGCTGGATAACGGCGTATGGGTGGATACCGGCATCATTGATACACAGATCGGTAAAGACATGGCAGTCAGGTCAGACTCCCAAACTTCTCCGCAAACAGGCGACACGACGCAGCCGCTTATGCCGTTTATAGTCATGCTGGTGGGTGCGGTCGCGTTGCTTTGTGCATGTGTGCTGCATCTTATAAAACGCAAGGCATAGCCGAGTTGTATGGAGATCGGGAATGATAGACAATACAAAATTAGAGTTTCTGACAATGGCCCTTTTGGTGCGCTATCAAGGGATTTTGACAGTCAGAAAATTGATATGTTCCCGCAGACAAGGCTAACGGAAAAACATAAAAAATAACAGATTTAATCTAAATAGCAACAACAAACTCAAAAAAATGCCTAAAAGATAAAGGAGATAAACAGCTTAACCAAGCCGATTATTTGCGCTTCAGAACCGTAATTACTTCTGTATGTGGTGAAAAGCCGATGGGAAAAGGTGTTTTGGGCAGCGAGAGTGGTATGGAAAGGGGTCTATAACGCTGCGGTAACATAAGACGGCAGGCTGAAAGAGAAGATACGAAAAAATGCGCATGAGAATGCGCATTTTTGGTTGGAAACATAGAGGCTGATTAAAATTAGCGTCGTACGTATTTTAGAAAGACAAATAACCTTTTGGCAGTTGGGATCTGGCCGGATGTGGGAAAGGGAAACATATAATCCATTCCTTTCGTTACGCAAAGCATTTATATTAACGAAGCAAATACCTAAAGCAGCAGATCACGCAATTCCCGGCGCGAAAACACGTTTGCTTTACCGAGTATGTTTCGCGTATGAGTTTTTACCGTGCTGATGGAAATATAAAGCTTACCGGCAATTTCTTCCGTGGTCATGGGACCCAACAGATAGGGCAGAATCTCGCTTTCCCGTGCAGTGAGGCCCAAATTATGCGCGACTGACTTTGCGTCAAACCCCGGAGATGAAGAAGCGATCCCATCTGACAGCGCCGCCGCAACGTTTGCGGGGCTGGAAAGGGATTGGGAAAGCCATGCCGTAATCACCAGCAGCACAATCAGCATGGAAAACCCCATGAGCGCCATATAGTTGCCCATAGAACCAGAAATGTAGGGGCTCAACAGTCCACCGACCCCACAAAAAACAGGGTAAATTATGCCGGAAAGGCACACAATAAACAACCTGTTGCGCGCCAGATGCGCGATTGAAATAAAGCCCGTCATGATGTAAACAAGGAAAAAACCGCTGGGCTGCCCCCAATCTTTGTA
>DHOD01000023.1 GCA_002407725.1 Christensenella sp. UBA5399
TTGTATTTCAGTGGGGCCTACTTAAACAAATTTTAAAACAGTCCGGATGACGATAAAAAGCAAAGAAGATTCTAAAAATAAAACAGCAGGAGCAGCGTGCCCGCTACAATCAGCAGCAGGCCGATCAGGGCAGGCTTTGTCAGCTTCTCCTTTAGAACAATGACAGAAAAAAGCACAGTCACCACAATGCTGAGCTTGTCGATGGGGACGACGATACTGGCGTTTCCATCCTGCAGCGCGCGGTAAAAGCACAACCACGAAAGCCCCGTCGCAATGCCGGACAGCAGCAGGAACACCCAGTTCCTTTTTTGAATTTGCGGTATTTCGCGCTGCTTCTTTTGTGCAAACACAATCGCCCAGGCCAGCGCCAGCACCACAAGCGTACGGATTGCGGTCCCCAGGTTGGATTCTATGTCCTCTATGCCTATTTTGCCCAGTATGGATGTCAGGCTGGCAAACGATGCCGCAAGCAGGGCGTAAAACAACCACGACCGGTTTTTCGGCTGCATGGCGGGGGCATCGCCTTTTTTGAGGTTCAGCATCAGCAGGGTACCGGCAGCAATCCCCGCCATGCCCAGCACCATGTTCAGCGAGAGAGGCTCCCCCAAAAAGATGAATGCCAGTATCATGGTAAGCACGGTACTGCTTTTGTCGATGGGCGCGACCTTGTTGACATTGCCGGTCTGCAGCGCCCGGAAGTAGCAAAGCCACGACGCGCCGGTGGACAGGCCGGACAGTATCAGGAACAGGACGCTTTTATCCGACAGGCTGCCAATATCCCGGTACGACCCGATCGCAAACACAATGAGCCACGAAAAGACCGCGACGACAATTGTCCGGAGCGCGGTCGCAAGGTTGGAGTTGACGTCCCGAACCCCTATTTTTGCCAGTATTGCTGTGATCCCGGCAAAAAAAGCCGAGCCGAACGCGTAGATGATCCACATATCAAAAACCCCGCCGAGTGGTAATGCGTGTAAGCGTTGTTTAAATGGTATGCTTTGGGGGCGGGATTGTCAATCTGCCAAAAGGGGAAGATAGAAAATTCCTCTACAGGTGGACAAGCGGTGCTGAAGTAATCTAAAATAGGGACAGGGAATGCCAAGTTTTTCATGGGGAATAGTATAAATCAAAGAATCATACGGGAGATACCTATGGCGGAATATGTGAACAACCATATCCACACAACATACTCGTTTTCGCCCTATACGCCTGTGCAGGCCGTGAAAAAGGCGAAGGACAGCGGGCTGATGACAGCAGGCATCATGGATCACGACAGTGTGGGCGGTGCAAAGCAATTTATAGAAGCGGGAAGGAAAGAGGGCATTGCCACAACTGCAGGGTTTGAGTGCAGGGTGCGTATGGATGGGACGCCCTTTGACGGGCAGCGCTTAAACAACCCGGATCAGATTTCCAACGCGTATGTGGCATGCCACGGCATTCCGCACCAGCATATCGATACGGCGCAGGCATGGCTGGCGCCGTACCGGCAGAGGCGCAACATCCGCAACCGCCACATGGTGGAAACCATCAACGGGCGGCTGCTCGCAGGCACGGGCATGCGGATCGATTTTGACCGCGACGTCGCCGGCATCTCGATGTGTGCGGATGGCGGCAGCGTAACGGAGCGCCACATCACATACGCGCTGGTGGCAAAGCTACTTGCCCATGTGGATAAAGGGGCGGCGCTGGTGCGGCTGTTGGAAGGCGAAATGGGGATGCACCTCAGTGAAAAGCAGCGGGCGGCGCTGCTGGATGCGGAAGGGCAATATTACGATTACACGTTGCTTGGTATACTGAAAAGCAGCCTGATCGGCTCGTTTTATATCGACGCGACGGACGAGTGCCCCATGGCGCAGGAATTTGTGTCGTTTGTACGCTCCATTGGGGCCATCCCCGCGTACGCCTATCTTGGCGATGTGGGCGACAGCGTGACGGGCGATAAAAAGGCGCAGCGGTTTGAGGACGGCTATTTGGACGAGCTGTTTCCATGGCTGAAGGAAGCGGGTTTTCTTGCGGTGACATATATGCCCACAAGGAATACCGAACAGCAGCTGCAACGCGTGATGAAGCTCTGCGATGATTACGCATTGTTCCAGATATCGGGCGAGGACATCAATTCGCCTGCGCAGGGGTTTCGGTGCGCCGCATTGGAACTGCCCGAATACAAGCACCTGGTCACATCGACATGGGCGCTGATCGGCCATGAAAATGCGGCCAGCGCCGATGTGGAAAACGGCATGTTCTCGTGGAAGAACGCGCGGGAAATGCCGGAGTTGCAAGACCGCATCTGTCATTTCGCGGCGCTGGGCCGGGCGGGACGCTAACCAAAAAGGATACCGGAGAAAAGGACAGTTTTTTGAACGAGAAAAAGATACAAGGGAATATAGAAGGCATATCAAACGCCATGCTGGAATCGATGCAGGGCATGTACGATATGCGCATGTCGAAGGATACGTTTGTAAGCGAGGAGCTTGCACAGGCAATGGCGGAATACAGCTGCGCGATCAACCGCGAAATATCCGTGCTGGTGGCGAGGAACGGTATGGTTCAGTATGTCGGTATAGGCCGGTTTGACCGGGTGGAAATGCCCAGGCTTTCCACCAAACGTAGCGAACGCAGGTTGAGCGGCATCCGTTGCATCCACACGCATCCGGGCGGCAGCGGCAGCCTTTCGAGTGTAGACTATGCTACATTAAACGACGCGATGCTCGATTCCATGGCGGCGGTCGGCGTCAAAGAGGGCAGGATCATTGACATGTATGCGGCCTTCCTCGCGGCGGAGGGGGCAGGGTATTATACAATCGGGCCGCTTGATATCGGCGAATTTGGCGCGCCCGGGTTGATGCAGGCTATCCGCAACGCGGACAGGACGGTGGGGCGGGCGCAGACGCACGACCTGCAGAAAACACAGGAATACGCCATATTGATCGGGCTGAAGGACGAGGGGATGGAGGAGCTGAAGGAGCTGGCACGGACAGCTGGTGCAAAGGTTGTAGCCGCCGAGGTGCAGCACCGCGATACGCCGGACAACGCAACCTATATTGGGCGCGGAAAAGTGGACGAGCTTGCACTGAAAGTGACGGGTCTGGATGCGGACCTGGTCGTCATCAATGCGGAGATCACGCCGCTGCAGCAGCGCAATCTGGAAGACAGGCTGGGGACCAAGGTGGTGGACAGGACGGCGCTTATACTGGATATTTTTGCGATGCGCGCAAAATCCCGGGAGGGTTGCCTGCAGGTGGAGCTGGCGCAGATGAAGTATTTGCTGCCGCGCCTGATTGGGCAAGGGCTGGCGCTGAGTCGCCAGGTTGCGGCGGCCGGGGGCATGGGCATTGCATCGCGCGGCCCCGGCGAAACAAAACTGGAGCTGGACAGAAGGCACATCCGGCGGCGCATCCATGTTCTGGAACAGGAGATCAAGCAGCTGGCCAAGCAACGCAAACAGCGCAGAAGCCGCCGTGCGGTGTCGGGCGTGCCGACCGTTGCGCTGGTGGGCTATACAAACGCGGGGAAAAGCACGTTGCTGAATGCGCTCACTGGGGCGGACGCCTACGTGGAGGATAAGCTTTTTGCTACGTTGGATCCCCTTACCCGCCGGACGGAAATAGAAGGAAAAGAAATTGTTTTAACAGATACGGTGGGTTTTGTGCAGGATTTGCCCCACGACCTTGTGGATGCGTTCCACTCGACGCTGGAGGAGGTTACATATGCCGATATGTTGCTGCATGTGGTGGATGGCGCCAACCCGGAAATACAGCAGCATATGGACGTGGTGGAGCATGTGCTGGGGTCGCTTGACGCGGCGGATATACCCGCCATTACCGTATTCAATAAAACCGATATTGCAAAAGACCCTGTCCCGCAGGGTATGATTGCAATCAGCGCGCGGACGGGGCAAGGGATCGACGCGCTGAAAAAAGCCATTGTGGATCAAATCGCAAACCATTTTGTGCGTGCCACCCTAAGCGTGCCCTATGCGCGCAGCGACCTTGCCTCGATGCTGCACGAAAACGGCACGGTGCTGCATGAAGAATACCAGGAAGACGCAATGGTGATTGAAGTGGAGCTGCCCGCCGCTGTGCTGAAGCGAATCAAAAGCGAACTCGATACATCCGTATCTGATACGAACTCTAAATAAAAATATTATTGGAACTTCCGGTTTTGTTGCTTTGGTTGTGTTTATTGGTAAGGTATATTCCAAAACCACAAACAGGAGGTTTTTTGCAATGCCACAATTTATAGATCCAAATAAACCGTTTGAAGCGGACAGGACGCGCCTGCCCATACACGAGCCCTATTATCCACCGGTGGAAGACCACTTTGTGACCAACGATTACCACCCCGACCATCCCCCGCGCTTTACGGTGAAGCCCCCGGAGGGCGCGCCCAATGTGCTGCTTGTGCTCATTGACGACATGGGATTTGGGTGTCCTTCTGCGTTTGGCGGCCCGGTGCCCATGCCTACGGCGGAAAGACTGGCGAAGGACGGCGTGCGGTTTAACCGTTTTCATACCACGTCCATTTGCGCGCCCACGCGTGCCGCGCTGCTTTCCGGGTACAATCACCACAGCGTCAATATGGGCGACATCACGGAGCTGGGCACTGCGTACCCCGGCAATCTTTCCACCCGGCCCAGGAATGTGACGCCCGTGGCAAAGGTACTGCGTGAAAACGGGTACTCCACGGCGCAGTTTGGCAAATGCCATGAGACGCCCACATGGGAGACGAGTATTTCCGGCCCGTTTGACCACTGGCCGATTCATTCCGGGTTTGATAAATTCTACGGCTTCCTTTCCGCGGAAACGAACCAGTGCAACCCGGTGCTGATCGACGGCACGCAGCCCGTGCCTCCTAGCGATAAGCCCGATTACCACCTTTCCGAAGATCTTGCGGATAAGACAATCGAGTGGATCAAATTCCAGAAGGCGCTGACGCCGGATAAGCCTTTCTTCATTTACCTGGCGCCGGGCGCGACCCATGTGGGCTGCCCCCAATCTT
>DHOD01000117.1:0-164 GCA_002407725.1 Christensenella sp. UBA5399
GGCGACCAGGGCATGATGTTCGGTTATGCCTGCAACGAGACGGAGTGCTACATGCCCATGCCCATCAATATGGCGCAAGAGCTTGCCAAGCGGCTGGCCGATGTGCGCAAAAACGGTACGCTCGATTACCTGCGGCCGGATGGCAAAACACAGGTGACAATAGG
>DHOD01000117.1:337-597 GCA_002407725.1 Christensenella sp. UBA5399
ACAGGTGACAATAGAATATGACGAGCACTGGAAGCCTTTCCGTGTGGATGCGGTTGTTGTCTCTACGCAGCACGACCCGGAGGCGACGCAGTCGACCATCAGGCGCGATATCATTGAAGAAGTGATAAAGCCCATCATTCCCGAAAGCATGATGGATGAGAATACAAAAATCTATGTAAACCCGACGGGCAGGTTCGTGATTGGCGGGCCGCAGGGCGACAGCGGCCTGACGGGCAGGAAGATTATTGTGGATACATACG
>DHOD01000117.1:774-1361 GCA_002407725.1 Christensenella sp. UBA5399
GATTATTGTGGATACATACGGCGGCATGGGCCGTCACGGCGGCGGGGCGTTCTCCGGCAAGGACCCGTCCAAGGTGGACAGGAGCGCGGCTTACGCGGCGCGCCATGTGGCCAAGAACATTGTGGCGGCAGGGCTTGCCGACCGGTGCGAGATACAGCTTGCCTACGCGATTGGCGTGGCAAACCCGGTTTCGGTCTTTGTGGAAACGTTTGGCACCGGCAAAATGCATTCGACAGAGATTGCCGACATCATCATCAAGCTGTTTGACCTGCGCCCCGACGGCATCATCAAGAGGCTGGGGCTCAGAAGCCCGCTTTACCGGCAGACAGCGGCCTACGGCCACTTTGGCCGTACAGACCTCGACCTTCCGTGGGAGCGGCTGGACATGGTGGACGCCATCAAAGCGGAAATGAAATAAAACATATGTACGCGAAAAGGCCGGGAGGATATTACTTCTGGCCTTTTGTAGATTTACGGGACAGGAAATTGTGGAACAGGAAATAACAGGTACAGTCGCAAACATTATATACCAGAGTGCGGACGGGTACACCGTCGCGGAGGTTGTGGGGGACGAGCCGGTCACGGTG
>DHOD01000117.1:1607-2683 GCA_002407725.1 Christensenella sp. UBA5399
TGACATCCTGCCAGAGCACGTTGCCGGTCGACCTCAGTGACATGGTGCTCTTTTTGGCGGGCGGGTTTATCAAGGGGCTGGGCGAGGTGCTTGCGACCCGTATTGTAGAGGAGTTTGGCGAGGATACGTTTGACGTGATGGAAAACAAGCCCGAACTGTTGGGCCAGGTGAAAGGCGTATCCAAAAAACTGGCGAAAAGCGTGGGGGAGGCGTTCCGCAAATACGCGGAAAAGAAATATTCCTATGCGGAATTGATGGGCCTTGGCTTGACGGCGCACCAGGCAAGCGTTGTAGAGGATGCGCTGGGCGGCGGCGCGGCGGCAATGATACGCGAGAACCCGTATTTGTTGATCGAGCATGTCCGGGGGGTGGATTTTGGCATTGCGGACAGGATTGCGCTGGTGCAGGGCCTTGCGCAGGACGCGCCCATGCGGCTGGAGCACGGCATACTGAACGTGCTGAACAAAGTGCTGGCAGGCGGCAATATGTATGTGATGCGTGACCGGCTGGAGCCGCACGTTGCCGAAAAGCTGGGCGTGGAGCGCGGTGCTGTGCGCCGTGCACTGCTGAAGCTGTGCCTGAAAAAACGCGTGGTCATCAAACGGTATGCCGAAGATTTCACCGTGGTGTTTCCGGCGAGCGCGTATGCGGCGGAATACGCCTGCGCGGCAAAGCTGGCGCTGCTGGCAAACGCGCCACCGCCGGATGAGCTTGATGCACTGGATGTACAGATGGAGCGCCAAAGCGATAAATTCGGTTTGACGGAAGAGCAGGAGGAAGCCGTTCGGCTGGCCGTCACCGAGCGGGTGTGTGTGCTGACGGGCGGGCCGGGCACGGGCAAGACGACAATATTAAAAGCGGTGCTCAATATTTTGGGTGGGGCGGGACAGGCCTGCGCGTTGGCCGCGACTACGGGCAGGGCCGCAAAACGCATGACAGAGGCGACGGGGGCGGAGGCGCGCACGTTGCACCGCCTGCTGGAGTATTCATACGACGAGGACGCGTACCGTTGTTATTTTAACCGGAATGAAGAGAATCCATTGGAGTATGATGCGGTCATCGTGGACGAGGTCTCC
>DHOD01000117.1:2824-8849 GCA_002407725.1 Christensenella sp. UBA5399
ACGAGGTCTCCATGTTGGATGTATTTTTGTTCCACAGCCTGCTGAAGGCGGTGCCTGCGGGGGCGCGGTTGATTTTGGTGGGCGACGCCGACCAATTGCCACCGGTGGGGCCCGGCAATGTGATGCGCGACCTGGTTTCGTCCGACGCGGTTGCCAGGATGCGGCTGACATACCGCTTCCGCAACGAAGGTATGATTGCAGACGCGGCGCACAGCATACTGAAAGGCAGGGTGCCGGAGGCGGACGGCAGGGAATTTGTGTTTGTGGAATGCGCGACAGACCGGCAGGCGATCGACACGGTGGTTGCGGAATACAAGCAACGGTACAAAAGCGGCGAGGACGTGCAGGTGATCGCCCCCATCAAGCGGGGGGAGGTGGGTACGGTCAGCCTCAACTCCATTATCCGCGACGAGGTGAACCCCAAGAAGGAAGGCAAGGCGGAGCTGTTGTTTGGCGACCATCTGTTTCGCGTGGGGGACCGCGTGATGCAAATCAAAAACAATTATGCCAAGGAATGGACGAATTACGAGCAATTGAGCGCGGGCGAGGGCGTGTTCAACGGGGATATCGGCGTGATCCGGAACATCCGCGCGGGCAGCGTGTATGTGCAGTTCGAGGATGGCAAAATGTGCGAGTACGGGGCGATGGAGCTGGCAGAACTGGATGGCGCGTTTGCGTACACCATACACAAATCGCAGGGCAGCGAGTTTGATACGGTGATCATTCCCGTCATGTATGCGCCAAACCCCTTCTTTACACGGAACCTGCTGTATACCGGCGTAACGCGGGCAAAAAAGCAGGTGGTGCTGGTGGGCAGCGCGTATACGCTGGAGTATATGGTTAAAAACGGTGGGCGCAGGCGCAAGGCGACTTCGCTTTCCCGTGAGCTCAGGTATTTATCGGGAGCGGCGCATGGGCATTCGTGATTTTATGCAATTGATGTCGCAATCTGCGGCGGGCTGCGTGTTCTGCGGGAGGGAAATTCCCACGGATCATGTTTACTGCGCCGGCTGCGGCGGCGAACTGGACGATTGCCGTCCGCCGGACGTGCGTGCGGGCGGGGTGCTGCATGTCTACAAATACCAGGGCCCTGTACGTGAGCTGCTGCGTAGGTATAAATATGACGACAGGCCCCGGAGCGCCTTTTTTATAGCGCAGGAAATGTATGAGTTTATGGAAAAAGAAGGGCTGGAAGCAGACATCGTAACATTTGTTCCGGTGCATAAAAACCGTAAAAAGGATCGCGGGTACGACCAAAGTGAAATGCTTGTGGCCAATTTGGCGACACTTTGCGGGGCGCGCTTTGCGGCATTGCTGGAGCGCACGCGCGACACGGCCCCGCAGTACCGGCTTTCGGCAGACGCGCGCAAAAAAAATGTGGGCGGCGCGTTTTCCATTGTTTCCGGCAGCGATTATGCGGGCGCGCGGATACTGCTGATAGATGATATTTATACGACGGGCTCTACAATGTCCGAATGCGCCAAGGCGCTTGCCGGCAAAGCCGAAGTCATCCCGTTTGTATTTGCAAAGGAATATATGGAATGATCCGTAAGACAGTTAAACAACTCTGCGTAGTTTCATCATAGGCTGGTTGCGCATATTGAATTATTTGTCCCACCCGGCCACTTGCGATGTTCAGTCGGTGTTCCTGCGGTTCTAAAAACTTTCTTATCGGGGTGTTCCCCTGTACCAATTTGATTTGAATTACCTTTTGCTAGCGTGATGCAACTTTCATTAGGCGCACAGCGGCGGGAGAAACGCGGCCTTTAAAAGCGTACGCCGAGGGTACCCATCTACTAAAAGCACGGATCGCTTTTACCGTGACGGCGCATAATCTTCCACTTTTCTCTTCTTGCGCCGTCGCCGCGCCCACCGATGAAAAAGAAACCTGTCCGGCAGCAATTTTGGAGTGCAGAACCTTTTTTTGTGAAAAAGGTGTTTGCGCTTTTTTGGCACTACCTTTTAAAGAAAAAAGGTAGGTTTCCAAACATAGTACCCAAAACCACAAACGCTGTAAGACGATTCTGCATACTCGTATCCTATGATTCTGATGTGCCCTTTCATTCTCCACCCGAAGAAACCTCGCCGTTTTGCTGCTCGGGCTCTTCGGTGGGCGTGGGTTCAGGTGATTCTGTCGCTCCGCTCTGTGGTTCGGCCGTCTGCTGGACGATTGCGCCGTCCTCGCCTTCCACATATTTAACCTCGTCGGGGTTGAGCCACCCCAGGCGGATGCGCGCCTGCTGCTCAATGTATTCGTCCGTCCCGATAAAATCAAGCTCGGCGTTTAAAAAGTCAATTTCCCGCTGCAACGCTTCCTCTTGTGCGAAGAGATCTTCCTGCCGCTGCATTTGGGTGGCTAGGGAGGATTGCTGGCTGACAAACGTGATGCTCGCATAGGCAAGAACACCCAAAATGATCAGCAGCTTCAGCTTACCAAAGCGGGGGCCTTTTTTACGCTTGTTCTTTTTTTCTTCGCCCGATTGCTTTGCCAAAGCATCCTCCAAGGTTGTTTTTCTAACCGAATAGTACCATATATTCACAATTGTGACAAGACGGGTGGAACATTACGATTGTTTTGCTCGTCAAATATTTACTTTTTAAACTGTGCGCGTTATAATGATCACTTGGATAGACAGAAAGGATGAAAGAAATGAGAAAAATCACGATAATCGCCATTGTGATCGCATTGGCGGTGTGCCTTGGCGTTGGATGCAGCAAGACGGAAGAACCGGAAGCGACAGCCACGCCGGTAGCGCTAACCAACACGGGAGACGAAACCCCGACGGCCGAACCGGTGGTTGAACCGGAGGAAGAGGAAGAGCAGGGATATATTCCCGATGAATATTCGCCCACGACAGGGCTGGAGAACACCACAACGGAATACAAACCGGTGATTGTGCAGATAGAGAACGAACCGCCTGCGCGCCCCCAGCGGGGCATACAGTGGGCGGATATTGTCTACGAGACGCTGATAGAGGGTATTGACACCCGTTTTACCTGTATTTTTAACGACATCATTTACGAAGTGGATTCGCCGGAGGAGCTGGAGGTGGGGCCGGTGCGCTCGTCGCGCTACTACCACCAGTGGATACAGGGCGAATGGGATGCCCTGTATGTGCATGTGGGCGGCGCAGAGACGCCCGATGTGGAAAGCTACATCTGGGGCCCCAGTGCGGACCATATCAAGCAGCGGATCAATGCGGCGGGCAAAAACCCGTCCAACGCCAATTTGATTTACAGGCGGCAGGGTACGGGCAAAGCGCTGGAGCATACGGCGTATACCGATCTGCATGCGGATTCCGAAATATACGATTATACACCGACCATGCGCCAGCCGTTTCAGTATTATCCGGAAGAGATGTACGACGACGCAAAGGACGTGGAGAAGGTGGAACTGGCATTTTGGCGGTCACCTGGCTGGGTCGAGTACCGTTATGATGAAGCCAAGGATAAGTTTATCAGGTATATGAGCGGCGATGAATTTATTGCGGAAGAGACCGGCGAGGCGCTGGAAGTGCAAAATGTCATTGTGCAGTATTGCAGCGTATCCGATTTTGCCAACGAGGGCGGGCGCAAGCAGATCAATGTATTTGGCGAGGGCCCGGCGGAGTTTTATATCCGCGGAAAACACCTGAAAGGCACATGGAGCAGGGTGGACGACGCCAGTGCGCCTACAATCTACAAGCTGGAGAGCGGCGAGGAAGTGACGCTGGCCCCGGGCAACACGTGGATTGAAATCCACCCCAACAACAAGCAGGTGGTCACAACCTATACGGACGGTACGGTGGATGAAGTAAACGCATAAACGATGCAAGCCAAAGCGGGCGCCAAAGGCGCCCGTTTTTTATAGTTCAGAATACCCGTCAGAATTGACGATGGCGTCCAGATTCCGGCCAGGGCGTCCAGATTCCGGCCAGCGGCGCACAACGCGCATGTTTCCGGCGGATAAGTCATATAATCCTGCACATCCGCGCCGGTGAACACCGCGTTTACGGGGATGCCGTCGATCTCGCGCAGGGCGCTGAATACGGTGCAGACGCCCGCAAGGATTGCGCCGTAGTATTTCAGGCAATCGTACGCGCGTGTCACTGTTTTGCCGGTGGAAATGGAGGACAGAAGCAGCAACACGTTCTTGCCGCGCACGGCTTCCTGCGCATAGCCGCGGAAGATCATCTGGTTATTGGCGTTCAACTCCGGCCGTACGATGGCGATATCCTGGTCGCTGTTCATGCCGGTAAAGCTGGACTTGGAAAGCGCCTCCGCCATCAGCGCACCGATGGTATCCGTGTTTTCCAGACAAAGGATCGCTTCTACCAGGGTGCTCTCATAAAATCCGGCCAGGATTTCCGCCGCACCCCTGGCTGCGAAGAGGTGTGTCCTGACCTTGGTGAGATCGATATAATTGTTGATGTGTGAATGATTGGCCGCAAAATGCCCCTCTGCGACATCCATTGTAACCCCCGCATCGGCCCGCGAACGTATACTTTTAAATTGCATCGCATTTACCTCCCAGGATTATGAAGTTTATAGTGTTTTTCCGGTGTGATATAAAAGAGTGAAGCACACCTGGCCCGTATATATTTATATATACCAAACTGTAAGAGAAATAAACCGTCCGGATTTTTTGATGCGTGTGGGCGTGCATGTATGGTTTGCGCGGGGGATGCGGGTGAAAAAAACAATGTGCTCATATTGTGTTCGGGCATGTTTTTCAGTATAATATAGGTTGCTGATAGAAGAACCACGAACCGGTTTATAGTGATCAGGTATTGAACGATCCCCGCGCATATGCGCGGAATTATAGCAATTTGTCAAAAGGTTGGAAACAAACTTTTGGTATAAATTGCATATGCAAGCGGTTTCTCACTTGCCTGATTCAACCGGTATGAAGTTGAATCGCTGTAAAACACAGGATGTTCTAGTTGGTGAATAGTATAAGTAGCAGGCATGCATGTGCCGGAATAAGGAGAGAGTGAATGGCCAAATATTCTTTGGAAGATATCGAACGGATTATAGAACAGAAGGATATCAAATTTATACGCCTTCAGTTTACGGATGTTTTTGGTATATTGAAAAACATCACTGTCATGGCAAACCATGTGCAGCGCGTGCTGGAAAAGGGCTGTATGTTTGACGGATCGTCGATAGAAGGTTTTGCGCGGATAGAGGAATCGGACATGATGCTGGTGCCGGACATCGATACGTTTGAGGTGTTTCCCTGGTCCAATCCGACAGGCAGGACGGCGCGGTTTATCTGCGATGTGTACACGACCGCCGGTGAGCCGTACGAGGCGTGTCCGCGGCATATACTGAGAAGGCAGCTGGAACGCGCAAAAAAACTGGGGTTTGATTTCAACATTGGGCCCGAGTGCGAGTTTTTCCTGTTTGAAAGGGATGCGGAGGGAGAGCCGACGCTCACCACAAGCGACGAGGGCGGGTATTTTGACCTGGCGCCGCTGGATACAGGCAGCGGGGCACGCCGGGATATTAGCCTGGCGCTGGAGGAGATGGGATACGAGATAGAGGCGTCCCATCACGAGTGTGCGCCGGGCCAGCACGAGATTGATTTTAAGTATGGCAACGCGCTTAAGATGGCGGACGACGTTATGACATTTAAAATTGTGGTAAAGCGCATTGCAATGGCGCACAACCTGCATGCAACGTTTATGCCCAAGCCGTTGTACAATGTCGCGGGTAGCGGCATGCACGTCAACATGTCGCTGCGGGGAGAGAGCGGGAACGCTTTTATGGATGCGAATGACGAATACGGGCTTTCAAAAAATGCGTACGGGTTTATGGCGGGCGTAATCAACCATGCGCGCGGGCTTGCGCTGCTGACAAACCCGACAATCAACTCATATAAGAGGCTGGTGAGCGGGTTTGAGGCGCCGTGCCACATTGCGTGGTCTGCCAAAAACCGCAGCCCGCTGATCCGTGTGCCGCACGCAAAGGGCTCGGCAACACGAATCGAGCTTCGGAACCCCGACCCGACGGCAAACCCCTACCTGGCGTTTGCGGGCATACT
>DHOD01000117.1:8993-11087 GCA_002407725.1 Christensenella sp. UBA5399
TACCTGGCGTTTGCGGGCATACTGGCCGCGGGGCTGGAGGGCATGGCACAGGGCCTGACGCCGCCTGCGCCGGTCAACGAAAACATCTATTGCCTGTCCGATTCGCAGCGCAACCAGCAGAACATCCGGCGGCTGCCGCAAAACATGTACGATGCGACAAAGGAATTTGCAAAAGATCCGTTGATGGCGGAAGTGCTGGGAGAAAACGCCTTTGCAAAGTATGTTGCGGGCAAGGAGGCCGAGTGGGCCGACTATTCGCAGCGCGTCACGCAATGGGAGGTCGACCAGTACCTGACAAAATATTGATGAAACGAAAAAGGTTCCGCGAGGAACCTTTTTAAGTTATATAGTATATTACGAGCGATTTCAGTTGCGCTGTGCATGCACCGGCGCCGGTATGCGGCCGCCGCGCGCAATAAACGCCTCGGGTGAATATCCGTTGCAGGCCATGATGGGCGCTGTACCCAACAGCCCGCCAAAATCCACCGTGTCCCCCACCTGTTTACCGGGAACGGGGATGATGCGTACGGCCGTGGTTTTGGTGTTGACCACGCCAATCGCCATTTCATCCGCAATGATTGCGGAAAGTATGCTTTCCGGCGTATCCCCCGGTACGGCAATCATATCCAGCCCCACCGAGCACACACAGGTCATGGCCTCCAGCTTTTCCAGGCTGAGCGCGCCTTTTTTGACTGCGTCAATCATGCCTGCGTCCTCGCTGACGGGGATGAACGCGCCCGAAAGCCCGCCCACATGGGATGATGCCATAATACCGCCCTTTTTGACCGCGTCGTTGAGCAGTGCCAGCGCGGCGGTTGTGCCGTGCGCACCACACGATTCCAGGCCCATTTCCTCCAATATGTGCGCAACGCTGTCCCCTATGCGTGGCGTGGGGGCAAGCGAGAGGTCCACAATGCCAAACGGTACGCCCAGGCGCTTTGACGCCTCACGCGCCACAAGCTGCCCTGTACGTGTGATGTGGAACGCCGTGCGTTTGATGGTGTGCGCCACATCGTCGAACGATTGACCCCGCACTTCTTCCAGCGCAGCCTTGACAACACCGGGGCCCGATACGCCCACATTGATGACGCAGTCGCCCTCGCCCGTACCGTGAAAAGCGCCCGCCATAAACGGGTTATCCTCTACAGCGTTGGCAAAAACAACCAGCTTGGTGGCGGCGTACCCGTTATGATCCGCGGTCAGCGCCGTAGCGCGTTTGATGACGCCACCCATCATGCGTACGGCATCCATATTGATGCCCGCGCGCGTCGTCGCCACATTGACGGAAGCGCATACGATATCCGTTGTGGCCAGCGCCTCGGGAATACTTTCCAAAAATGCCTGTTCGCCCGTGGTTGCGGCCTTTTGGCAAAAAGCCGAGTAGCCGCCAATAAAATCCACCCCGACAGCCTTGGCGGCCTTATCCAGCGTTTTGGCAAATTCGATATAGTGCCCGCAGGACTGCGACACCAGCGAGATGGGCGTAACAGATATCCGTTTGTTGACAATCGGTATGCCAAACTCGCTTTCAATTTCCGCCCCTGTCTGCACCAGCCTGTCCGCAAGCCGCGTGATTTTGTCATAGATGTTTTGCGTGCAGCGCTTGTAATCGTCCGACACGCAGTCAAAAAGCGATATGCCCGTTGTGATGGTACGGATATCCAGCTTCTGCGTTTCGATCATTTTGATAGTAGTCAGTATGTCTTTTTGATCTAACATGTATTATTTCTCCAATATGCTCATACATTGTGCATGGATTTAAAAATCTCCTCGCGCTGCAGCTTGATCTGCATGCCGATCCGTGTGGAAACAGTGTCCAGCTTTTGCTTAAGCGCCTCAAAGCTGGTGTTCATTTCGCGCAGGTCGGCCAACATGGTCATGGCAAACAGCTCGTCGCGCAGCACCGTTTGGTCGATGTCCAGTATATTGACGTTACATTCGTACAGTACGGCGGAAACCTTGGCAATGATGCCGGGGCGGTCCATGCCCAGCACACTGATAACAGCTCTCATATCATACCTCTTTTCTATTTGTTTCAATTTTCTTCTGATATTCTGCAAGGGCGCTTTTGTAGGCGTTGAACGAGAAGGCATT
>DHOD01000117.1:11167-27344 GCA_002407725.1 Christensenella sp. UBA5399
AGGCGTTGAACGAGAAGGCATACCAAAACGGCATGATCAGCGATACAAGGAAGATGGCCGCAAGGGCAAGCACAATGGCCAGCGCCATCAGTGGTTCCTGAAGCGCGGCGGCCGGGTCGACCAGGTATAGGTCAAACAGCTCGGCGAACGGCAGTTGCGCCAGCCAATTGATCAGCATCATCAAAGCGCCGATGATCAGCACCGCAACAGCCAGCCTGCTTAGGTTGCTCCAAAAATTACCTTTGTATATGTACCGGAACGAGGCGCCCAGCGCGCCAAAACCTTTTTTGTCCTCGCTGACGACGGCGTAGGGCACAAACGCCGTACCCAGAATGTACAGAAGCAGCAATATCACGCAAGCGACGATCAACACGATGTCACCGGGGCTGAGCGCATAAAAATCGACCTGCGCCACGGGAAAAAGCAGCAGCAGTACGACGGCGGCAACGGGGATCAAACCCGCGATGCCCGCAAAATACGAGCTGAGCATCTGCTTGTAATTGGACCTGCTGAAGCGAAAGGATTCGCGGAACGTCACGGTTTTACATTGATAATCTTTGTCGACGATGTAAACCGTGTTGCTGACAACCAGCGGAGAGACAAAAAGCAGCGCCAGCAGCATAAACGCAATGACATAAAAAACAGAGGTGATGCCGGAGCCGGTCTTTGAGATCATGGTGAGCGTTTTTAACAATGCGCGTGCCGCGTTGACCGTACCGGGCATGGTAAAAAACAACATTGGCAACAGCACAACCAGCTGGAATGCCAGCAGAGGAAGATACATCTTGCCAAAATTATTCTTGTAAACCAGCACGGTCTTCTTCAGTATTTGCAGTATCCCCATCACTGCCTCCTGTCAGGTAAACCACTTGTCCGGAAAATCTTTAAATTCATAGTTCCGTATATATTCCACCGCAGCCTCGGGCGTATCCACAACCGCGTAGAGCTCCAGTGTGGGCGCTTTGGCAAAGTTGCGCCGCACGCTTTCCTCCACCATGGCCTGCAGGTTGTCGTAATACCCGTTGGTGTTGAGCAGCACAATGGCTTTTTGGTGCCGGCGCAGCTGCTTTAAGGTCAGTATTTCAAAAAACTCTTCAAAAGTGCCGATGCCGCCGGGCGCTGTAATAAACGCGTCGGCCAGCTCCTCCATGGCCTGTTTGCGCTCACGCATGGTCTCTGTGACAATCAGTTTATCACAACTGGTGTAGGGAATGCCCTCTACATTCATAAACGAAGGGATGACGCCGGTCACCACGCCGTTTTTGGAATGCGCGCCGCGCGCCGCAGCCCCCATGATGCCCATGGTGCCTGCCCCAAAGACAAGGCCGTAACCGTTCTCGGCCAAAACCGCGCCCAGATGGTATGCACCATCCAGAAAAACGCTGTCGATGGCCGCGCTGGACGACCCGTACACACAGATGTTGCTCATACCCGTCCGAACACCGCCTTCCTGTATTTGTTGAGGAGAAACAGCAACGGCATGCCGATGCCGTAGCAGGCGATCACCTGTCCCAGCCCCACAAAAGCAAAGTTGATCCAATACGGCAATCCCAGCATGGTGTTCAGCACCCATGCCACGGTAAATGCGTTGACGACCACTGCGGGCAGGGGAACCAGCCATTTCTGCTTTGTTTTATATGCAATCAGCGCGGCGACAAGCGTGGACAGGCTGCCCACAACGATGTCCATCACGCCGAGCGACGTACCCATCATAACCCCCGCAAAGTTGGAGATCAGGCACCCGACAAACAGGCCAGGCACAGCGGCGGGCGTGAAAAAAGGAAGGATGCACAGCGCTTCGGCAACACGTACCTGCATCATCCCGAAGCTGATGGGCGCCAGCGCGACAGTCAGCACAGCATAGATTGCCGCAATCACTGCGGCTTCGCACAGATACCTGGTTTTTTTGCTCACATTCACAACCTCCGACAACATAGTATACCAAAAACAGGAAATCATTTCAATAAAACGGAGATGCGCCAAGTCTTGAAAATTTAATTAGAAGCGGCAGGACAAGGACGGTATCAAAATGCCTTGATAATTGGAGTGGATTTGCACAGCTGGATTTTATGTTACAATGCAGTTACGGCAACCGCCTGCAAACAGTGCGCCGGATGATTTTCACGGCATGTATGGCAGGGAGCGTAAAGAACCAATTTGCCGTATGCGAAAATAAATTTCCAGCGGATGCAATAAATTGATGTGCCGGCGCGTTAGTATAGTGAGATGGCTGAAATGATATTGGATGATGTGACATCGGCAAAACCGAATACGGCGGAGGAAGCATCCGGGTGGATGGAAGACTTGCTGGCAAAAATTGCGCAAAATGACCGGCAGGCCCAGGCCGCGTTTTATAACGCAACAAAATCGGCGGTGTACGGCTATGCCCTGTCCGTTGTGCGCAATACGCATCTGGCTGAGGATATTATGCAGAATGCCTATATCAAGGTATTTTGTGGCGCAGGCCGGTATAGGCCCATGGGAAAGCCGATGGCCTGGGTGTTTACCATTGTACGCAACATGGCGCTGAGTGAGCTGCGTAAGGGGCGCGCCGAGGTGGCGCTTCCCGTACACGAAAGCGTGCAGGGGCAGGACGACGACGGCGCACGCCAGGATGCACTGGCTCTTGCGGCTGTGCTGGAGCGGCTGGGCAATGACGAGCGACAAATCGTTACACTGCATTGCGTGGCAGGGTTCAAGCACAGGGAAATTGCGGATTTTATGCAGATACGCCTTTCCACGGTATTGTCAAAATATCGGCGGTCATTAAAAAACTAAAAAGATATTTGGAACAGGAGGATTTATAGGCCATGCATGAGCGTGAATTGGAACAACGTTTAAACAGAGCGGTCACAAACACAACGCCGGATGTCTGGGATAAAATCCTTCTTGGGTGCGAAAAGCAGAAAGGCGAGCAGATGACTGAAACAGCACAGGTTGCTGCGTTTGAGCAGCAGGCCGATACAAAAAAGAAGGTGGCGTGGGGCAAATTTGCGGGTGTTGCCGCGGCAGCGGTCGCGGCGCTTGTCATGGTGTTTGCGGGCGTAAACTATTACACTGTAGATTCGGTGATCGGCATTGACGTCAACCCCAGCATACAGCTGGAGACAAACATGAAGGAAGAAGTGCTGAACGCCGTACCACTAAACGAGGACGCCCAGGTTATACTGGGGGAAATGGACCTGAAAGGCGTTGACCTGGACGTCGCGGTGAATGCCCTGATCGGCTCTATGATGAAGCACGGATACGTCAGCGAAATGAAAAACTCCATATTGGTCTCGGTAGAAAACAGTGACAGTACCCGCGGCCAGGTGTTGGAGGAAAGAATCTCGGCGGATATAGAGGAATTGATGAAGGGGTATGCGCTGGATGGCGCGGTGCTGAGCCAGACGCTGCCCGAGGACCAGCGGCTGCAGGACCTGGCAGCGCAATACGGCATATCGCTGGGTAAGGCAACGTTGATTGATACAATGGTCAGTGCGGACAGCAGGCTGAACTTTGCGGAACTCGCGGGGCTCTCCATCAACGATCTCAACCTGATCCTTGCGTCAAAAAACACGGATTTTCCGGGCGTATCTTCCACCGGGCAGGCCAACAGCGGAGCCTATATAGGTGAAGATAAAGCCAAGGAAGCGGCGCTTGCCCATGCCGGCGTGACGGCGGCGGATGTGGCCCATGTGCAGGTGGAAATGGATGCGGACGACGGGCGCATGGTCTACGATGTGGAGTTTGTGAGCGGCGGCATTGAATACGAATATGAGGTTGACGCAACGAGCGGCGACATTGTGCGCTATGAAACCGAAGACAAGACGGGCGCGCAGCATAGCGGGCAGGCCGGCGCAGCAATGCAGCAAACCGGCGTGGCGCAGGATTACATTGGTGAAGAGCAGGCAAAATCGGCGGCATTGGCGCACGCGGGGCTGGCCGGTGCGGACGCCACGTTGATCAAAATCAAGCTGGACGACGACGACGGGCGGGCGGTGTACGATGTAGAATTCTACGCTGGAAATACAGAATATGACTATGAAGTGGATGCCGTCAGCGGCGAAGTGCTGCAATGGGACCAGGATGTGGAGAACTACAACATATCGCAGAGTGGTGTAGCGCCAAACGCTTCTTCCGGCAGCACGGCTTTCCAGGACGGGACGATTGGCGAAAGCGACGCAAAATCGGCGGCCTTGGCGCATGCGGGCCTTGCGGAAAAGGCAGTCTCCGGCATGAGATGCAAGCTGGATCACGATGACGGTCGGACGGTCTACGATGTGGAATTTCACAGCGGAACAACCAAATACGAATATGAAATTGACGCGTCAAACGGTACCGTGCTGGATTTTGATATCGATCATAACGATTGATATGGCTGCAAAAAATCCGGTCGCCGAATAATCAGACACAGCACAAAAGGCCTCCCGGCAATCCGGGGGGCCTTGCTAAAATTACGGCATGACTGATATAATGACAGCATGATATACGATTACCATGTACATTCTGAAATCTCATTTGACGGCGCGTGTTCCGTCACCGATTGCGCCGCGGCCGCGAAGGACCGGGGCATCGGCGAAATCTGCCTGACCGATCATTTGGATATCGGGTATCCGGTCAAGGGCGGCGGCTGCCCGGAAATCGACCAGGACCGGTACAACGCGGCGCTGGAGCAGGCGCGCGCGGCGTTTCCGGGTGTCGTCATCAAGAAGGGCGTGGAAGCGGGGCTTCTGGGCGGTTATCTGGGGGAGATTGAACAGGATATCAGGATAAACGGGTACGATTTTGTGATTGCGTCCCAGCACTATATTGTGGATGGCGATCCGTACGACGGCGATTATTTTAAAAATCGCACGCCGCAACAGGCGCAGGAGCTGTATTTGACAGAGCTCCGTGACAACATTGTACAGTTTGACGATTACGACGTCATTGGGCACATTGGCTATGTCGATAAATACCTGCACAATTACGATCATCTTACGCACAGGCCGCGGCCTTTTGAATTCTGCGATTATCCCGATCTGATTGACGAAATATTGCTTTCCGCTATCGGTAAGGGCAATGGGATAGAGATCAACACCAGCAACTACCGTGTGCATGGCTATCCCACGCCGCATCCCAGTATATTGGAGCGGTATGCGCAGCTTGGGGGCGAGGTGCTGACGATTGGGTCGGATAGCCACAGCCAGCAGGCGGTGGGCTTCAAAATACCGGAAGCGATGGCGCTGGCAAAAAGCTGCGGTCTGGGGTATGTATGTACATTTACTGCGCGCAAACCGCAATTCCACAGTTTGTAATTTTTTTATTAATGTTTGCATAACCCGCAAGAAAATGCTTTATAATAAAACATATAAGGCAATCCCTGTATGATACGAGGGGTTGGGTTGACTATGTACGGCAAACCTGCCGTCCTGTGGGCGGCAGCGCGCGGCATCCGCCGCGCCTTTAAAAACTGTCATCCGGACTGTTTTTAAAGTTGTTTAAGTATCAATTCTGTTTGAGGTGATGAGGAGTGTTTTATTGGCCGGTGGGGTGGAACGACTGGACGTGGTTGTTGCTGATTCCCGCGTTGATTATTACAATCTGGGCGCAGGCACGGGTATCGAGCACGTACAGAAAATATTCGAAGGTGCGCGTTTCGAGCGGTGTGACAGGCGCGGCGTTTGCGCAGACCATGCTGCGGCAAAACGGCGTCAGCGGCGTAAACATCGTGCGCATAAAGGGCGAGATGACGGACCACTTTGACCCAAAGAATGGTACGGTGGCGCTTTCGGAGGGGGTCTATGCCAAGGATTCGGTTGCGGCGGTTGCCATTGCGGCGCACGAATGCGGCCACGTGCTGCAGCACGAGAAGAAATACGGGCCCATGAAGGTGCGGGGCGCGCTGGTGCCGGTGACCAACATCTGCTCGACAATTGCGTTTCCGCTTATTTTGATCGGTATCATATTTTCGGGATTCACCGTACTGATCGACATCGGGACATGGCTGTACCTTGCTGTGGTCATTTTTCAGCTGGTCACATTGCCGGTGGAGTTCAATGCGTCGGGCCGCGCGCTGCAAAACATATCGGCGTCGGGCGTCATGACGGAGACAGAGCAGGCCGAGGCCAAAAAGATGCTCTCCACCGCCGCGCTCACGTATGTTGCGGCAATGCTTGCATCCTTCCTGTCGTTCCTGCGTTTGTTCCTGCTCTCGCGCCGCAGCCGGTAGTGGAATATAAGATTAAGCATTTCTTAAAAATAGCGTAACAGCCGCTTAAAACTGGGCCTCCGGTGTTGCCGGGGGCTTTTTTGTGTGTAAGAATACACATGGAGGAACAACGATATGATTACAGAAACACACAAAAAGAATTATACAAATGTGCAAAGCGTATTGGTTATCATTGCTTTTGCAGGATATCTTTGGTTGCTTTGCGATATCCTTTTTTTTAGCAGAGTAGGGGCGTACCCGTTCAGGGAGGTCAACCTGGTGCCGTTTGCGAGCATCGGGGCATACGCCACGGGCGGAGGCGGCGTTGCCGTCAACAATATATTGGGCAACATACTGCTGTTTTTGCCGCTGGGGCTCTACCTTCCTTACCTTTTAAAGGATGACAGGCTGCTGAAAAACATCACAATTATCATTGCGGCAAGCGCGATTGCGGAAATTGTGCAGTACGCGTTTATGCTGGGCGCGTCGGATGTCGACGACCTGATGCTCAATACGCTGGGCGGTTTTGCGGGCATCATGGTGTACCGGCTGATCGAGCGGCTGGCAAAAAGCAGGCGGCGCACACAAACGGTGATGGCGGCGGTCTCTGCCTGCGCGGGCCTGCCAATCATCGCAATCAATGTGTTGCTGCACATTGCAAACGCCTGAAAAAGGGGCCGCACACAAAAAATTACAGAGACGGTGTGGCGCCCGTCTCTGTAAAAAATAGGAGAAAAAGTTATTTTCTAATCACGTATTACGTGGTTATCTATATTATACACAACAAAACACATTCCTAAACAAGAAAAACGATTCTTTATCTCTTTTTTGTAACATTTGATATATGACGCGTTCTGTACACCATACATAATGGCCGGTAAGGGTATGGCTATTTTTCCATGCGGAAGCCGCTTCCTAGTGCTGTTCTGCAGATTTTCGAAAATGACAATTCTTTACTTTGACTGTGGAAAGGGGTATAATATCTGATAGATTTTTATACCAAAACTCGTATGACAAAGTATTCATTTCTATATACGCATATTGTGGAGGGGAGAAAATATTACAATGAGGAAAACAAAAAAAGTTCTGCGGTCTTTGCTAACGTTTGTGATGGTGACAGCGCTGATGATGACGCTGGTGCCTGCAGTGGCGTTGGCGGCGGGCCCGGTGACAGGCATCACGGTGACGGGTGCGGGCGGCGCTACAACGGTAGCCACGGGCCAAACGCTGCAAATGGAAGCGGATGTGCAGCCTGCGGATGCTGACGATACCACAGTCACGTGGTCGGTTACGGACGACGGTGTTTTGGCAAGCATAGATCCTGCAACCGGGGTGCTGACGGGCATTGCGGCAGGCGCGGTGACAGTGACGGCCACGGCCAGCGATGCGTCGGGTGTTTCGAACAGCACATCCATCACGGTGGCGGCGCCAATTGTGGTGAGCGCGATTACCGTCAATGGCCTTGGCGGTGCGGACGAGGTAGACGAAGGCGGCACATTGCAAATGGAGGCGGTGATCACCCCCACCGGTGCGACCGATCAAACGGTCACATGGTCGGTGACGGATGATGGCGTCTTGGCGAGTATAGACCCCGCAACAGGATTGTTGACAGGCATTGCGGCGGGCACGGTGCTGGTTACGGCGACAGCCAACGATGGGTCGGGTGTTACGGGTGACACATCCATCACGGTGAAGGAAGTGGTGCCGACATACTATAACGCTGCCGATGTAACGGCTGTGCAGCAAATGATCGCGGATCACAACCTAGAGGCACTATTGAGTGTCGATGCAAGCGACCCCGCCACTTGGTCTTTTGCCACGTGGAGCAGCGGCACGGACTGGCGTGTGCTGGGGCTGAGTCTCGATAATCTTGGCCTGACGGGTACGCTGGACATATCGGGGCTGAGCGAGCTGGAAAGCCTCAGCTGTGAGGACAACGACCTCACAGATGTCACTTTCGGCACAGTGACGACACTGAAAGACATCAATATTCAGCTCAACGATATAGCAAGCCTGGCGTCAGCGGCCAGGCGCTGCTGGATACGCTCCAAATTGCTCAAAACCCGTTGAGTACCCTCAAATATAAGACCCGCGATATCACGGTCGCTATGCCGGCAGGTGTGGACGGCGTGTATGTGGATGGGTTTGACCTGAGCGCCAATGCGTTGAAGGTGGTCGCGGAAACACAGGCAACCGCGACGGTGAAAGGCTGGGTGATTATACCTGCGACAAGCAATTTTACAATGGGCGTTGCAGGGGTGCACGAGTACTATATTGACATATCGCTGATTCCGGAAGGAACGGTGACGATCACGCCGGAAACAGGCATACCGGTGACAGGGATTACCGTCAGCGGCGCAGACGGCGCAGCGACAGTGGCAGCGGGGGAAACGCTGCAGATGGAAGCGGATGTATTGCCCGTGGATGCGGATAACAAAACCGTGGAATGGTCTGCTGTGGCAGGCACTGGAACGGCGGGTATTGACGAAGATTCCGGCCTGCTGACCGGCGGAACATCCGGCGATGTGACCGTGACGGCGGTGGCCAAGGACGGTTCGGGAATTACGGGCTCGGCAGTTGTGACGGTCATCGGATCGCCGTACCACCCCGACGATGTGGCTGCGGTGCGGCGGCTGATCAGCGTCAACGGGCTTGCCGCCGACCCGGCCGACCCGGCAAGCTGGACTTTTGCGGCATGGGATACATCGATGCCCAAGCGCATTACGAGTCTGGAACTCGGGAATAAAGGGCTGACGGGGAATGTGTATATTGAAAAAATGGCGTCGCTTAGGTCGGTTGTTGCGCATGAGAACGCAATCACAGGCTTATCATTTGGGCCTGGTTGCGGCAACATGGGTGTGCTGATAGTGACCAAAAACAGGCTGGACACACTGGAGATCAGCAGTTTATCAAACCTTGCCATGCTTCATTGCGACAACAATAACCTGACATCGCTCGACGTATCGGGCGCAACGGGCCTTTCTGATATTTATTGCAGCAACAACATGCTGCGCAGCCTGACGCTGCCGTCTGCAATGACGACAGGCGCAAACATTGATTGCAGCAACAACAAGCTGACAGGAACGCTGGATGTATCCGCGCTGACTACATTGGCCAATTTTGATTGTTCTGACAATAAGCTGACAGGGCTCAATTTGGGGACGGGGATCAAGCTGGGAAATTTGGATTGCAGCAACAATCTGCTGACGACGCTAGACGTCTCCTCGTTTACACAAATGTATTTTCTCGATTGCAGCGGTAATGCGTTGACGGTTTTGGATGTCTCACCCAATACGATTCTGATGACACTGAAAATCGAAAACAACCCGCTGACATCCGTTGTGCTGGATGCGGGCTGCGCGCTGGCGCTGGACGTCGCCCCCGTGGGTACGGCGGACATCACGGTGACGGCGTTTGATTTTGCCACCAAAGAGTTTGAAATTACGGCTGCGGCGGGTACCGGGCTGGAATTTGACGACCATACCATATCGGCTGCGGGTGATTTTGACGGTACGCCTGTAGCAAGCGGGACGGGTACGGGCACATACACGGTGACCTGCGTGCCGCAGGCAGCGGGGGCGGCGGTCACGTTCCACACACAGCCGGCTGCGACGGCGGATATCGCCATATCGGAGGCCACCGGCGCGATCACTGTGCTGGAAGGTGAAACGCTGACATTTAATGCGGAAGTCACGCCCGCAAATGCGTTCGACAAGACAGTCAAATGGCATGTGGACGATACCAGTGTTGCGACAATCGACGAGGGTACGGGTGTTCTGACGGCGGTGTCCGCGGGCACGGTGCATGTGTATGCATTTCAGGGTGCGTCATATGGCGTGGCAACGAAGGAATCGCTTCCGTATGAGGTGACCGTTTACGCGGCGGGCACGCCCGCAACATACCATCCGGGCGATGTGGCAATCATCAAAGGGATATTTGACGCCAATGGCATCAGCTACGATACTGCCGATCCGGCTGTATGGCCGGGCGTATCGTGGAGCAGCGACGTGACAAACCGCCGTGTAGCAGTACTGTACTGGGGATATGGGAATCTGGAAGTGACGGATGCACTTGATTTAGCGGGACTGGAAAAGTTGAAAGAAATAGATGTTTCAGGCAACCGATTAACAGAAGTGCGCGCTGTTGGATTAGCGAATCTGAAAACCATAGACTGTAGAGAGAGTGAATTACTGGAAAGCCTTGACGTAACAGGCTGCGTTGCGCTGGAAAACGTTAATGCAAATGATTGCAGGCTGGAGAACCTGACGCTGGGCACGCACCCGCGGCTGCAGGCGCTGTGTGTGGCCAACAACCGGTTGTCGGGCGCGGTGCCCGATCTGAAGGCATACCCAATGTTGGAAAAGGCCTATATAAGCAGCAACGGATATACCGGCGTGCTGGACGTCGCGGGTATGACGGCGCTAACAGGTCTGTACTGCGACGGAAACCAACTGACAGGGCTGACGCTGGGCGGCAACGCCGCGTTAGGGGCGATAATTGCGGATCACAACAGCCTGACCGGCACGCTGAATGTGTCGCAGGCCCCGGCGCTTAAGACGCTATATGTCTACAATAACAGCTTGACGGGGCTCAACGTGGATGGCCTTGCCCTGCTGGAAAAGCTGTATTGCTACAGCAACCCGATCACATCGCTGGACCTGACGGACATCGCCGCACTCGACTGGCTGATGTGTTACGATACGGCTATTGCTACGCTGGATTTGACGGGAAACCCGAACCTGTGGTATTTGGCTTGCGGCCAAAATCCGGACTTGGCCTCTCTGGCACTTGGCGCTAAAACCGCGCTGTCATATATAAGCTGCGAAGACAGTGCGCTCAGCGGGCCGCTGGACTTGACGGGGCTGACCAGTCTGAGATCCCTGTTTTGCCACAACAACGATATTACGGCGGTTGACGCGTCGGGGTTGGCCCAACTGACCTTGCTGCGTGCGGAGGGCAACCCCCTGCGCGCGTTGAAATATCAGGACCGCGACATCACCATTGATCTGCCCGCGGCGGTGACGGATGTTAATGTGGACAATTTTGACCTGGACACGCATGCGCTGGGCTTCACGGTGAAGACGGACGGATCGGTCAACATAACGGACTGGACGGCGGCGCCCTCTCAGGCCATCAATTCCGGTATCGATACAGACAGCGCTTTTACGTACTACGCCAGTTTGATCATACCGTCCGGTACGGCCGTCGTCGTATCGCCCACACTGGGCGTGCCGGTGACAGGCATCACCGTAACCGGCGCTGGCGGCGCGACGTCGGTCAAGAAGGGGCAGACGCTGCAAATGGATGCAGTGATCACCCCGTCAACCGCGGATAACCAGAATATCGAATGGGAGATTGACGCGGTCAATCCGCCTGCGACAATCAATGCTTCAGGGCTGCTGACCGCCACGGCGGTGGGCAACGTGCGTGTGTACGCGACTGCGCGGGATGGTTCGGGCGTACGGGGGTATGTGGATATTACCATCACAAAGCCCGACCCGACCCGACGGCATTCACCATTGCGGGCGCTGGCGAGGTTACGGTGGGCGGAACGATACAGCTTGGCGTCAACACGACGCCATCCGACGCGGGATATAAATCGGTCGCGTGGTCGGTTAGCGACAGTGTAAAGGCAACGATCAACGCGTCCACGGGTGCGCTGACAGCCAAGGCGACGGGGACGGTGGTCGTCACGGCGCGGATGACCAAAAGTGATAACTCCACACTGACGGCAACAAAAACGATCACCATTAAGCCGATACCGGTGACGGGCGTCGTGGTTTCGGGCGCGAGCGCGCTGAATGAGGGCGCAAAAGAGACATACTATGCCAACATATCGCCTTCCAACGCGTCCATCAGGACGGTGGCGTGGAGCGTGACGAACGGCACGGGCAAGGCGACGATCAGCAGCAGCGGTGTGCTGAGCGCAACAGCGCCGGGCACGGTGACCGTCAAAGCGACCGCGCAGGACGGATCGGGCAAATCGGGCACAAAGACCGTTACAATCAACTCGGTCGGGCCCAAGGCAAAAAGCCTGACGCTTTCGCCGTCGCCGTCTTACGGCACGACATTTGATGTCACGCTTGTCGGGGCTTCCGCGTCGCTGGGTATTTCGAACGTAGAGTTTTATGTGTGGAGCAAGGCCGACCAGAGCGACATACAACGGTATATCGGCCGCGACTACGGCAACGGCAACTGGGGCATACGCGTAGGCATCCAGTACCACAACAACAACCGCGGGCTGTACAACGTCCATACGTATATGACGGATAAGGGCGGCGTCAGGAAGATGGTGGCGGCGGGCACGGTATCGGTACTGCACGATACGGTTGCGCCGACGGCCAAAGCAGTGACGCCCGACGCAAAGACGACATACGGCAACGCGTTCCAGGCGTATGCGTATGGCGTCAGTGACCCATCGGGCGTGACGAGCGTGCAGTTTGCGGTGTGGAGCAGGCCGGACCAGAGCGACATCGTGTGGTACAACGGCGTGGATTTCGGCAACACCAACTGGGGGCTGTATGCCAATATTGCCAACCATAAGAACAACAAGGGTGTGTACAACATCCACGTGTATGCGACGGACGGGCTGGGCAACCGCGGGTTTGTGGGGGCGACAAACGTGGAAGTGAAGACGGATACGGTTGCACCGACAGCGAAGGCAGTGACGCCCGACCCGGCAGCGACGTATGGCAGCACGTTCCAGGCGTACGCCATAGGGGTGAGCGACTCATCGGGCGTGGCGAATGTACAGTTTGCGGTGTGGAGCAGGCCGGACCAGAGCGACATCGTGTGGTATAGCGGCGTGAACTTCGGCAACAGCAACTGGGGGCTGTACGCCAACATTGCCAACCATAAGAACAACAAGGGCGTGTACAACATCCATGTGTATGCGACGGACGGCATGGGGAACACCGGGTTTGTGGGTGCGACCAACGTCAATGTGAAGGCGGATACCCATGCGCCGACGGCGAAGGCGGTGACGCCGGACCCGGCAACGACGACGGGCAATACATTCCAGGCGTATGCGTACGGGGTCAATGACGACTATTCGGGCGTGGCGAACGTGCAGTTTGCGGTGTGGAGCAAGGCCGACCAGAGCGACATCATGTGGTACAACGGTGCGAACTTTGGCAACAGCAACTGGGGGCTCTATGCGGATATCGCCAACCACCAGGGCAACCGTGGAACATACAACATCCATGTATACGGTACAGACGGGCAGGGCAACACCGGGTTCATTGGCGCGACAAATGTTAAGGTGGCCTAACGGCCGTTGAAGATAAAACAATTATTTTTCTATACGGAAATGGAGTAAAACGACAAATGAAAAGAATCATGACTTTGGTATTATTGACGCTGGTTGCAGTGATGGTATTTGCGGCCTGTGCGCAGGAAGATGCACCTACAGAGACGGCGATAGCGACGGTAGAGCCGGCGGAAGCCACCGATGCGGCGGCGGGGGATGAAGCGGACGCTTCTGTTCCGCTGGAGGACGTCGAAGCGCCTCCGGTCAACCCGGAGATCACCGAGGATACGGCGGCGGACGCGAGCGACTATATGGAATGGACAAAAACGGAGTGGGATAAGGCGTCCCAGGAGGACAAAGAGATTTGCGCCCTCAGTTTGGTTGTGACACTGGATTCGGAGATCATTGCCGCGCCGGAGGAAGAGTTTAACCAGGCGATTGCCGACGGCGTGGATCAGCTTGACCAGTTGTACGAGGCAAGCCCCACCAAAACATTGCAGGAAATCATCGATTCGCAGGCGTGATATCCGGCAGATGCGATTGAAAGAGATTACGGTCGTCGCGCAGTTGTGTGACGGCCGTTTTTGCAGATATAGTGCGGTCTTCGCATAATGCGGGACAGGCCTCCGCATATTGCACAAACAGGCGTTGTATGCTATACTAAGGCAGCTTAAATTTGATTTTGGAAAACCGTGGGAGGGTTGTTTTGTCGGCATATTGTGATGTAATTGTGACGGTCTACAAAGGTAGCGCCGAGGTGAAAGAATGCATATCATCGGTGTTGGAACGCAGCGGCGATGCGCTGGCAAAACTGATCATCGTGAACGACAACAGCCCGGAGCCTGCCACCGGGGAGTACCTGGATGCGCTGGCGCGGGAAGGCGACTCGCGGATCACCATATTGACCAATGATGAAAATCTGGGCTACCTCAAATCGTGTAACCGGGGCATGGAGCAATCGCAAAACGACGTTGTGCTGCTCAACAGCGATACGGTTGTTACGGTCGGCTGGCTGCGTAAAATGTTGGACTGCGCGTACAGCGATGCACGTATTGCTGTGGTATCCCCGTTGACAAATAACAGTGTGCTTTGCAGTGTGCCTGTTATCGCGACAGAAAACAGCCTGCCGGCAGGCCTCAATATAGAACAGTACGCAGAGATAATCGAGAAATCCAGCTTTAGGCGTTACCCTTGGCTTCCGTCTTGTTTTGGTTTTTGCATGCTGATCAAGCGCAGTGTGATCAGCGAGATCGGCATGCTGGACGAAGTGTACGACAAGGGATATCACGAAGAGGTGGATTTTTGTGCACGGGCAAGGGCAGCAGGGTACATGAACGTTCTTTGTGACGATACCTATATCCACCATTATGGCAGCGTCTCGTTTGCGGATGACAAATACGATTTGTCCGACCGGAACGAGCAAATCATTTTAAAAAGATATCCTGATATCACAGAGGAAATCCGCGCTTTTATCAGCGGCGAAATACTTTCTGACATTCATCTCAACCTGGAGATACATACCATGTTGTGGGCGTCTGAGCAAAAGACCGTGTTCTTTATGCTACACAAAAACCCGTTCGATGATATTGGGCATGTGCGGGGCGGCGTGGAGTATCACATGTGGGACATTGCCCGTAATATGCGGGGGTGTAACTATGCAGTCTGGTATCCCGATGGCGATGCGCCGCTTGTAAGCAAATATATGCTGGCGATTAATGTAGACGGTATCAGGACAACGCTGGAATTCAAGCTGAAAAACCCGGTGGCACAGGGGATGGCCCATCATGCCGAGGTGGAGGGTATACTGCGGCAGGCGTTGATGATGCTCAACGTTTCCGCTGTGCATATACAGCATTTTTTGCGCAACACATACGATATACTGGACGTGTGCGCGGCCCTGGGCGTGCCGTACTATGTCACGCTGCACGATTTTTACGCAATCTGCCCCAACTATACGCTGACGACGCCGGACGGTGAATATTGCGGTGTGATTGAGGATAAACAGAGCTGTGCATACGGCAATTGCTTTGGTGGGTTGGTTGGGGATCACCGCATACGCGCACATAGGGAAGCTATGCAGGTGGCGCTGGAAGGAGCGCGGCAGGTGTTTGTGCCTTCGCAGTTTTTGCAACAATCGGTGGAGACATTGTTTGAAGGCATACGTTGTGCTGTGCGGGAGCCGTACTATCCTATCCCGGACGAAGCCCCGGTCGAGGTGGAAAAGGATGGTGTGCTACGGGTCGCGTTTTTGGGCGCGCTGAGTGGGCATAAAGGGAGCGCCGATTTTAAACGGCTGCTGGACATGCGGCTTGAAGGCGTGGAGTGGCACGTGTTTGGGGCGGTCGCGGAGGAAGATAAAAAAGAGATTGCAGCATATGAGCGTAGCGGCAGCCTGGTGCTTCACGGCCGGTACGCGCGGGATACGATTGTCAACGAACTGAAGCGGGCGGGTATCGATATTGTACTGCTGTTCAGCCGCCTGCCCGAAACATACGGATATACGCTGACCGAGGCATGGCTGGCGGGGTGCCCCGTTGTGTCGACCAACATGGGGGCCATCCCCCTGCGTGTAGCGGAACGCGGCGCGGGATGGATTGTTTCGGGCGGTGTGGCGGAAGAAACGGCCGCCATATTACAGTCGGCGCAGCAAGACGCGGCCCTGCTGGATGCCAAAAAAGCGAAGATAGAGAAGATTGGACATGCGGGGATGCAGGCCCGTGTGGATTTCTATACGGATATATATATCCGAGAGGAAA
>DHOD01000117.1:27484-29861 GCA_002407725.1 Christensenella sp. UBA5399
CGGATATATATATCCGAGAGGAAAGCGCGGCAACGCATAGCGGATACGATCCGGAGTCGATGTTGGTAATATGGAAACGGGCAGCAATGGCTGGCGTACTGCTGACGCGTCCTCAAAAGGAAGTGATGGACGGGCTGGTCACATCCAGGCTGTACATGGATACGGGAGCGGGCTTTAGCGAGAAGGAGTGTCTGCACAAATATGTACCGCTTGGCCCGTGCTTCAAAGTGCGGTTTGACTTCATTGACAAGAAGGTGTGCAAGGTTCTGCGGTTTGATATTGCGGAACTCTACCACTGTGCGATGCGCATCAACATGGCGGAGGTGCATTACGCGGACGGCAGCGTGCAGAAATTGGGCGCTTTTGGTACAAATGGTACGGATGACGGCGATGGTTTCTATGTATTTTCCACGCCGGATCCGGTCGTGATGTGGGAGGTCAAAAAAAAGCCGATCAGCTATTTTGTGATATCAGGTGAGTGGTATATTGAAGCGCGAAGCAAGTATACGGAAGAGATTGCGGAGCCTAAAGTATTTACATTGGAAGTAGAGGAGCGCACATCCAGGGCTTATGTAGACAAGGGCGACGGTATCACCGAGGAGGGTATGGTCAGCACGGCGCTTGCATTGCCGGAGGTGGGACTGACAGCCAGTGTGGAACTAAAAAAGCCTGCGCCGATCATCCGGTGGGATCCCATCGAGTTTGCGGGCTGTGAGTTGCAGGTCAAGAAGGTGCTTGTCAAAACGACGCTGGACGAATGGCGGCTTGCGGAGCCTTCCGCAGTGATGCACAATGGGCGTGAGAAAAATGGATGGGTGCGTTTTTACGACAGCGACCCGTGGATCATTGTATCGGAGGGGGCGCTGATCAAAGGGGCGAAGTTTAAGGTGAAACTGCGTATCAATGAGAAAGTTAAAGGCAATATTAGATATGTTGCAAGGAAATTAAAAAGGAAAGTTTTTGGGAAAAAGTGATTTGAAAGATACAGGAAAAGGGTTTGGCCCGGAAGAAGAAAATAATGTGGGGCGAGCGGAGCTGGAGGCCAGGATCCAGGTGTTGGAGCGCGCGCTGAAGGAGACGGACGATGCGCTGAAGCGGCAGTTGCTGGAGAACGCGCAGAAGGATTTGCAGATCGGGCAATTGAGTAAGAACTTTACAAACCGGGTGGCGGGCAAAATAAAACGGATGCGGGGGAAATGATGGAGCAGCGGACGATATCCATTATATTGCCGGTGTATAACGCATACGACGATCTTGTCGCGTGTGTGGATTCGGTGATTGCGCATACGGACAGCGGCGTTGCGCGGCTGGTCGCAATCAATGACGCCAGCACCGACGCGCGCATTGCGCCGTATCTTGCCGGCGTGCAGGCGGCGCATCCTGCGTTTGTGACGGTGGTGGAAAACGAGCAAAACCTGGGCTTTGTCAAAACCTGCAACAAAGGCATGCAGTGCACGGACGGGGATGTTGTGCTGCTAAACAGCGACACGGAGGTTTCGGCAGGGTGGATTGAAAAGCTGGAGGCGGCTGCGGCATCCGATAGCAGGACAGCTTCGGTCACACCACTTTCCAACAATGCGACGCTGGTGTCCGTTCCTGTGTTCGAGAAAGAGAACGCGTTACCCACGCACCTGACGCTTGGGCAGGCAGCAGCGGTTGTGGAGGCAGTCAGCGATAAGTTATATCCTCAACTGCCCACGAGCATGGGGTACTGTATGTATATGACGCGCAGGGCGATTGATGCTGTGGGCGGCTTTGACGAGGCGCATTTTGGGCGCGGATACGGTGAGGAGAACGACTGGTGTTACCGTGCTGCGCAGATGGGGTTTATTCATTTGGCTTGTGATGATCTATACATATATCATAAGGGAAAGGCATCGTTTGGGGGCCGGCGTGACAAGGCCATGGCTGGCGTGACGGAATACCTGACACACACGTACCCGGTGGAACGGGCAGTGCAGACGAGATTTTTGACAGTAAACCCTCTGGCGGAGATACAGGACAATGTGCGTGACGCGTTTCGTATGCGCAACACGGAAAAGCCAAGCGTGCTGTACGTGCTGCACAACGCCTGTTTTCACGATAAAAACCTGCTGCGCGGCGGAGCGGAATACCATGTAATGGAGCTTGCGCAGAGCATGGAGGAGACGGTGTATGTGCTGTATCCATCGTTCCATGACAGCAGGGTACTGATGCTGGGGCGCTATGACGACGGCGAATATGAGGAAATGCCGTTGATGCTGGCAATGCCGGTCGAACAGGGGGTGCTGTATTCCAAAGACCTTCGGGGCGCGCTGGTGGCCTTGCTGGAGGCGTTGCCCATCGGGCTGGTTCACATCCACCAGTGGGTGCGGTTGGGGTTGGATATCTTTGAGGC
>DHOD01000117.1:29969-39831 GCA_002407725.1 Christensenella sp. UBA5399
GGATATCTTTGAGGCGTGCCTGGATGCGGACGTTCCCTATGCGTTGACACTGCACGATTATTACGCGGCGTGCCCCAGGATCAACTTTATTGACGAGAATGGGAAATGCTGCGGGCCGGACCGCGATTGCGGGCGTTGCAATGCGGGGACGGTGTTTGAAAGCCCACGGGTGCTGCAAACGTGGCGCGACGCGATGCACCGCTACCTGCTGGCGGCGGCAAAGGTATATGCGCCCGACGAATGTGTGCTGGAGGGGCTGGCGCAGTGGTGGGACGATCTGAAAATCCACGTGTGGGAGCACGGGGTGTTTCCCTACACGCGTACGGACGATGCGCGCCGTAGTGATGGTAAATTTCGCGTGGCGTTTGTGGGCAACATGCAACCGTCCAAGGGCAGCACCATACTGCTTGAGATGTTGGAGCAGGAACTGCCCGATTGGATGGAAATTTACCTTTTTGGGGATACATTTGACGGCCGGATCAATGAATCGCTGGCGGCGAAGCTGCGCATATGCGGCGCGTATGAACGCGACACGCTGCAGGGCTTATTGCAGGAGCATGCCATAGACCTTGTGGTGCTGCCAAGCATCTGGCCGGAGACATATTCTTACACACTGACAGAGGCGATGCAGGCAGGGTGCCCCGTGCTGGCGGCAGATGTGGGCGCTATGGGCAATCGGATCAAAAAATACGGCTGCGGGTACCTGGTGCCGCTGGGCAGCGGGGGCGCACAGTTTTTAGCTGAGATCAAGGATATTTATCACAACAAAGAAGCATATGAAGCACAGAAAAGCAAGGTTCGCATGATAGAGTTTCCATCCCGCCGGCAGCTTGCGGATCGGTATGCGGAGGACTATGCGAGGCTGGGAAGGCAAAGTATGCCGCCACTTGATGCGGCGGCGATGAAGAGTACGCTTTTCCGTATGCGCGCATATGATGCGGAACGATACCGGCGTTCGCTGGCGCGATTGCTGCAGGCAGGCGTTGGCGACCTTCGCCCTTCCTATGTTTCGCTTATGTATATCGATTACGGCGGCGGGTTTTGCGAAGAGGATACGGTCAAGGCCATGTTGCCGTTTGACAGCGATTTCCGGCTAACATTTAACGTTGATCCGGAACGGACGGTGCGCGCGCTTCGATGGGATCCCCTGGAGGGCGTGGATTGCCGGGTGAAGCTGACCGGCGTATTGGTGGCGGGTACGGACGGGGGAGTGCGGCAGGTTGAGCCGGGTACAGTTACGCACAACGGCGAACTGCGGGACGGGTGGATCGAATACCATACTGCGGACCCCATGGTGGTGATCCCGTTTGAAGGCGCAGCTGCGGAAGTTGTGATCGAAGGATCGTTTGAGATTGGCACGGGGGGCGTACAGGCGAAGTCCGTATCCACAAGTGCGGATGCGGCGGGCGCGACGGGCGTGTTTGGACTTACGCCTTCGTGCCTGTATGTGGATTATGGGCAGGGCGCGAGCGAAGACGACAAGGTGACGGTGTTTGCGGAGGATTCGGCGCGTTTCCGCCTGCGGTTTGACATACCACAGCCAAGTGGCGTAAAATGTTTAAGGTTTGACCCGATGGAGGCGCAGTGCTGTGTGTGGATCACAAGTGCGCGGTACGGTACGGCGTCAAACAGCAGAGAGGTAAGCGTGGACGGCATGTCGCACAACGGCAGCCCCATGCCGGGCGGCGCGGTGTTTGACACCGCCGACCCATGGTTTTTGATCCCGGTGGAGGGCGATGCGGCCTTCCTGGAGGTGGAGGGCCTGTGGGTAAGGCGCTAGAAAAGGTGTTATGAGAAGACTGGTCAATATATTCGCTGAGTTTTTTAGCAGCATATGGAAAGAGAAGGGCAAGATATTCCAGCTTGCCAAAAACGATATGAAGTCGCGCTACGCGGGTTCTTTTTTGGGCATATTCTGGGCGTATTTCATACCGCTTGTCTCCATACTGGTATACTGGTTTGTGTTTGAGAAGGGGCTGAAGGCGACGCCGCCGGCTTCGGCCAATGTGCCGTTTTTGGCGTGGTTTATGGCGGGGCTGGTGCCGTGGTTCTATTTTTCCGAGGCATGGATGAGCTCTACAAATGTTCTGTTAGATTACAATTACCTGGTCAAGCAGATGGTTTTTGACGTGCGCATATTGCCGTTTGTACGCGTGATTTCCGCGCTGTTTGTACACTTGGTGTTTATGGCGATCATGCTGGTGGTGCTGGCGCTGTACGGCATACTGCCGTCGATCAGGGTGGGCCCGCTGCTGTATTATATGCTGTGCCTGATCTGCCTGATCATATCGGTGTCCATCATTAGCAGCGTAATCATGCCGTTTTTCCGGGACATGACGCAGGTCATCAACGTGATCACCACAATGGGCTTCTGGATGACGCCCATCGCGTGGGATTATACCAACATGAACATCCCGGTTGTGTTCCAGTACATACTCAAGCTCAACCCGATGTTTTATGTGGTGCAGGGCTACCGCGACGCGCTGGTGTCAGATACGTTTGCATGGCAGGGAGCCAGTATCACGCTGTACTTCTGGATACTGGTGGGCGCCTTGTTTGCAGTGGGCGTGCTTGCCTACCACAGGATGCGCATGCACCTTGCGGACGTCATATAGGGGGTGCGGCAATGAACGAGAATGCAATATCCGTCAGGGATGTTTCCAAGACGTTTAAAATCTATAAAAAACCGTCCGACAGGCTGCGCGAAGCCATGTCGTTTGTGCGAAAAAAAGTGTACGGCGAGGCGTTCCATGCGTTAAGCGATATCACGTTTGACGTTAAAAAGGGCGAGACGTTTGGGATTGTGGGCGTCAATGGCGCGGGCAAATCCACATTGCTGAAGATCATTACCGGCATCACAAGCGCCACAACAGGCGCGGTGGATGTGGAAGGCAGGGTTTCGGCCATGCTCGAGCTGGGCGCGGGCTTTAACATGCAGTACACCGGCCGCCAGAATATTTACCTGAACGGCGTGATGCGCGGCATCTCCAAGGACGAGATGGACGAGCGCATGGACGATATACTGCGGTTTGCGGATATCGGCGATTTTATCGACAACCCGGTGCGTATGTATTCGAGCGGCATGTTTGCGCGGCTTGCGTTTGCGGTCGCCATCAATGTCGACCCCGACATACTGATTGTGGACGAGGCGCTGGCCGTGGGCGACGCGGCGTTTCAGGCAAAATGCTTCAGCAAGTTCGAGGAGCTCTCCAAAAAGGGCGTGACCATACTGTTTGTCTCGCACGATATCGGGTCGGTCAAGCGCATGTGTGACAGGGCGATGTGGCTGCTGGACGGGGAGATCAGGGACATCGGCGATGCCGCGCGGGTGTGCAACCGGTTTTCCGGCTATATGATGGAGCGCCGCAACGCAGAGTTACTTGCCCAGCGGGGAGAGGCAGCAGAGGATCAAAAAGAAGAGCCCGAAACACATGATCTTTCAAAATATCCGCCGCTACCAGCAGATTTTGACCGCTCGGGTACCGGTGACGCCAAGGTGCGTTCCGTTTTTGTAACGGATACCAATAAAACGATCGTCAACCGGTTGGATGCGTACGGAACGTACAATTTCCATGTGGTGGCGGAGTTTTTTAAACCCACAAAAGATGCGATCATAGGGATCACATTTGAAAATGTGAAGGCGCTTGCGGTGTTCTACCTCAATAATTACAAGGAAGGGCAGAGCCTCAGCGTCGAACCGGGCGTATATGAAATGATTTTTCATGTGACGCTGCCTGGGCTGCAAAAGAATGATTACCTGATATCGCCTGCCGTGGCCGTGGGCGACCAGATGACCAACATCAAGCTGGACTGGTGCCACAATGTGCTGCCGGTCAGCGTGGATAACCCCGGGTTCAACATATCGATGATCGATATCGAGGTGGAGTCGGTTGAATTTGCGCCGGCGGATGTATAGATTGCTTATTGTTTCCTTACTTGCTCGTCCCCGAACGCGCCGACAAACAGCGTAACAATTTCGGGGTCGAATTGCGTACCCGAACAACGTTTGATTTCTTCTATGGCTGTCCCGTGGGGGACGGCCTTTTTATATACCCTGTCGTTTGTCATTACGTCGTATGCGTCCACAACGCTGATAATGCGCGCCAGCAGTGGGATTTCCGTTCCTTTTTGGCCGTTTGGATACCCGGCGCCGTCCCACCGCTCGTGGTGGCTGCGGATGTCGTCCGCAATGATTGACAACTCCTGCGATGTTTGCGCCAGGTGAAAGCCGATTTCGCTGTGGGTGCGCATGATGTTCCATTCCTCGTGCGTGAGCGCGCCCGGTTTGTTGATGATTGCGTCGGGTATGGATACCTTGCCGATATCGTGCATCGATGCCAGCAGCATCAGCCGTCCAAATTCACTGGAAGAAAGCCCCAGGTCCTCGCCGATGACCCGCACCATCTTTTCCATGCGGCTTGTGTGGTCGGCCGTCTCCAGGTTACGCACGCGAAGCGCCTCCTTGAGCGATGTGATCAGGTGGCTCCTGGTGCTGCGTGACTCCAACAGCTTGTTGGAATACATATCGCCCTCGGCCTCCATGTAGAGCTTGCGCATGCTTTGGGCCATATCGGTATCGCCGCGGAATGTGCTGCCAAACGAAAGGCTCATAGGGATGTTGTCGCTGCCCACATCACCGCACATCTTGACGATCACTGCCGCCAGCACATCCAGTGATTCGCGGGTGGTCCCAAACGAGAGGATTGCAAATTCGTCGCCGCCGATGCGGAAAACGCTCATCGCCTTGTCGCAGACATCCTCCAGTATGCGGGCCGTTTCAATCAGCAGGTCGTCCCCACGCTCGTGGCCGTATGTATCGTTGATCAGCTTCAGGCCGTTGAGGTCTGTCAACAGCAGCCCCACATTTGTGATGCCTTCGTTGTCGATACGGTATAGCTCCCGCTCAAAATGCGACCGGTTATATACGCCTGTCAGCGCATCGTGCTTGCTGACATATTGCAGGTGCTCCTGCGTCTTTTTATCCTCGGTGATGTCGCGGCACACCGCAACGATTTCCGCCACATTGCCCGCGATATCACGTATTGTGGACATCCGCATCGAGAACCATGCAATGCTGCCGTCTGCGCGCAATATCTGGTAATCGCTTTCTGTAAATACGCCGCCCGACAACAGTTTATCGTATTCCCTGAGCAATGCGGCTTTCTCCTCCGGGTCGGACAAAAAATTTGTAAAACTGGCGCCGAGCACAATCTCGGGGTCGTATCCGGCGATAACGCTTACATTGGGTGAAACATAGGTAATCGCTTCGTTGCGTCCCACAACGACAAACAGATCCTGCGAGCTTTCCACAATTCCCTGGAAAAGCTGCTTGTTCATGGCGAGTTCTTCTTTTTTTGCTTCCTCTGCCGTGATGTTGATCGCCTGGCCGATGATCCTGTTTGCCCTGCCCTCCCGCGTGTAACCGGCAAGGCAATAACCTACAAAATGATAGACGTTGCCCTCGGTATCCAGCAGCCGTACGTTGAGCCGGTCGCGTATGGCGGGGCAGCGCCTGATGCCGTCCAGTATGGCTTCCCTTTCGTCGGGATGTACATGCTGCATAAAACGGTCAATGGAAATCACTACCGCGTCGTCAGCAAGCTTCAGCAGGCTGGCAATGCTTTTGGACAAGAAAATACACCACTTATCCAGGTGGATATCCCAGTTGCTGTTGTGTTTCATGATTTTATCGAGCCACAGCCGCTGCTGGTCGCGGATCACGTGGCCTACGCCAAGTTCTATACATTCGGTTTTGGGTAGCCCGAAAAGAACGGCGGCCTCTCCGCTGGCAGTGTTGTATTCCAGCTGTGCCAGCATCCACCGGTCGTTGTGCATGAACAGCGAAAGCCCGTAGTAGGTATCGCCTTCTTTGTGGTCGAAAAAACCGTCGTCCCCGCCCAGCCGTGCCTTCAGCAAAAACTCGACCCAGCCGTCCACAAGATGCGGCGCATACGAGAAAACGACACGGATATCCGCCCCGGGGGCAATCCGCGCCTCCAGCAATTCCTCCAGCCCCCCGGCTGCCTCGGCAGCTATGAGGCGTACCGATGCTTCCGAAAGCACTTGAACATCAATATTTAGGTACGGGCTGTCTGCACGCGTCAATAAGCTGTACTTGTGCAATTCATCTATCCCCCAAAACAAGAATCACAAATAACGTCCATACCAGTACGGACAAAAGTATCATAACATATTTTTACAGCGCAGACAACAAAATCAGACTAAATAGTCGCAAACAAAAAACAACCGCTCATTCCTGTGGAAAAAGCGGCCGCTTTCATGGTTTTGTTTAGGGCACAACCCCTGTTTGCTCTGTTACGCAGGCTGTACGTTTGCCGCGCGCAGCTTGCTGCTGTTTTTAGGGTCTGTCTCAATGTCAAATGTAACATGCTGGCCTTCCTGCAATGTTTTGTACCCGTCGGATACGATTGCAGAGAAATGCACGAAAACATCTTCGCCGCCGTTGTCATTCGAGATAAAGCCATAGCCTTTTTCAGAGTTAAACCATTTTACTGTTCCGCTGTTCAATGTGTAGATCCTCCATTTATTTTTTGATTCTTTATCGTCCTGTAAAAGAAAACACATGTCTGTAAATCATCGAACCAACCATGACTTACAAAAACATGTGAGACATTAGAGCTTCAAAGAATACAATTACAATATAGCATACGACTTTTTGTTTGTCAAAGCGTATTTTAAGGTTTTTTTACTATTTTTTGCAGCGGCTACCTTATTGACAGAACAACCGTGCGGAGATACACTTGAAACATAGTAATACTGATTCTAAATTAAAACATTTGTTTTAATTTAGAATGCCCCGCCAGAGGCGTGGCTTGTTCCGCGCCAAACAGCGCGGAACCCGTCTCATGCCATCCCCTACGCGCGTACCGCGCTATAAAAACGTCAGCGTTTTTTAAATGGGATTGGTATAAACCTTCCCCATTTCTATTTATAAAAAAGGAGATCAAATCATGAAAGAAATCAGGTTTTCTGTAAACAGCTGGATATTTGGCGATACGGATATTGAAACGATTGCGAAATGTGTAAAAGAGATTGGCGCGGACGGCATCGACGTGAGCGGCGAGCCGGACAAACTGGACGGCACGAATGTCAAAAAGGTGCTTGCCGACCAGGGATTGACCGCGTTTTGCGTCAACGGCCACTTTGTGACAGAGGATCACGCGCTCAACCATTCGGATGCAAAAATGCGTAGTGCGGCAATAGATTACGGTAAAAAGTGCGTAGACCTTGCCAGTGCGTCCGGCAGCCCGCTTGCGCTGCTGGTGCCCAGCCAGATCAACAAGGGCAGCTTTTTTGCGGGCGAGCAGGCCGATTGGGATGCGTCCGTTTCCGCGATTGCGGAGGTGGCGGCCTATGCGCGGCAGCAGAACATTATGATTGTGCTGGAGTGCGTCAACAAATACGAGGTCATGATGGTGCGCTCGCTGGATGACGGCATACACATGGCGCAGGATGTCGGGCTGGATAACGTCAAGGTGATCGGCGACACGTTCCATATGCAAATGGAGGAGAAAAACGACATACATAACGCGCTGCGGCAGGCGGGCGGCGACTGGGTGCGCCACCTGCACATTGCGGACAACACGCGCGACGTACCCGGCAAAGGCTGCTTCAACTGGCGCGAGATCATGATTGCGCTGGATGACATCGACTACCGGGGCGCGGTGTCGTTTGAATACCTGCCCGGGCTGACGCTGGACGATATTTTTGCCGGAAAGCTTACCAAAGAAGACATTGTGCGGGATCTTGGGTTCTCGCTGCGGTACCTGAAGGATGTGACTGAAACCGTGGAATAGACAGGAGGGGACGCATGCAATACGCAATTGGTATTGATTACGGTACGCAGAGCGCGCGGCTGATATTGGTAGAGGTGCCGTCCGGAAAGGTTGTAGCCGAATCGGAGCAGCACTACCCGCACGGCGTGATGGAGCATGCGCTTCCGTCCGGCAAAAAGCTGGGTGAGAACTGGGCCGTGCAGGATGCAAACGATTATTATGAAATGATTGCCGCGGGTACGCGTGAGGTGTTGGCGGCATCGGGGGCCGCGCCGCAGGACGTCATTGGCATCGGCATCGACATCACTTGCTGTACCATGCTGCCGTTGGACGCAGCGCTGGAGCCGCTCAGCAATCATGCGGAGTTTGCGGACGAACCCAACGCGTATGCCAAGCTGTGGAAGCACCATGCCGCACAATCGTACGCAAACAAACTCAACGAAATTGCGCGCGCGGAGGGCATGGCGTTTTTGGACCGTTACGGCGGCATTATCAGCAGCGAATGGCTGATCCCCAAAATTATGCAAGTTGCAGAGGAGGCGCCCGCGGTGTATGACGCGGCGGCGCACTTTGCCGAGGTGGGCGATTGGCTGACTGCCAGGTTGACGGGCAATCTTGTCAAAAGCAACGCGATGGCGGGCTACAAGTCGCTCTGGAGCAAGACGGACGGATACCCGGACAGCAAGTTTTTTGCACTGCTGCACCCCCGGATGGAGCATGTTGTCAGAGAGAAGCTTTCCGCGCCCATTATGGATATTGGAAGCCGCGTGGGTTTTTTGACAGAGGCAGCCGCGCAAAAGCTGGGGCTGACCACCGGTACGGCTGTTGCCGTGGCGCACACAGACGCATGTGTAGTGCCTGCGGGCATCGGCGTAAACAGGGTCGGCCAGATGGCGATGAGCGTGGGCACGTCCACGTGCCACCTGCTGCTCGGCGAGGGAATGAAGCACGTGCCGGGCATTTGCGGCGCTGTGGAAAACGGCACCATCCCGGGGTTTGTATCGTACGAGGCGGGTCAGGCCGCAGTGGGCGATATATTTGGCTGGTTTGTGAAAAACTGCGTCAATTCCGCCACAGAGAAGGCGGCGGAGGCCAGGGGTATTTCCGTATACGAACTGCTGGAGGAGCAGGCGGGCGCGCTTGCGCCGGGCGAGAGCGGCCTTGTGGCGCTCGATTGGTTTAACGGCAACCGTACCATCCTGGTGGATGCCGACCTAAGCGGCATGATTGCGGGGCTGACACTGCATACCACGCCTGCGAAAATCTACCGCGCGCTGATGGAGGCCACGGCGTTTGGCACGCGCATCATTATAGAGAATTTTGTGCGCAACGGCATTCCCGTTAACGAGATTATTGCCTGCGGGGGCATCCCACAAAAAAGCCCGTTGCTCATGCAGATTTATGCCGATGTGTGCGGCAGGCCCATACAGGTGAGCGGGCTGAAGCTGGCGTCGGCATATTCGGCGGCAATGTACGGCGCGGTTGCGGCGGGCGGCAGCGCGGGCGGGTTTGATTCGACGGCGGAGGCGATTGACGCGATGGCATGGAAGGATACGCGGACATACCATCCCAACAGTGCGACTGCCGCTGCATATGACAGGTTATATGCAATATTTGTGAAGCTGCACGACTTTGCGGGCATGCATACGGATATTCTCAGGCAGCTAAAGCAGTTGAGCCTGGACGCGGCGCAGTAATATAAAATGGAGGAAAGTGGATATGCTGGATGTAATGGAATCTGTAAGAAACACACTGAAAATGGAATCGGAAGCGATTGCGGAGGTGCTCGGCAGCTTTGACATTGCGCAGGTGCAGGCTGTTTGTAACGCCATACTGGAATGCAAGAATAACAAACACAAAGTGGTGACGGCGGGCTGCGGCACATCGGCGGCGGCAGCGCGGAAGATTGCCCATACGCTGAGTTGTGTGGAGATTCCAGCGGTATTTTTGGAGCCGTCTGACGCCGTGCACGGCGGGCTTGGAATGGTGCAGGAGGGCGACGTTGTTGTGCTGCTGTCCAAGGGCGGAAAAACAGAGGAGATCACCATGCTGGTGGAGCCCTGCAA
>DHOD01000117.1:39971-40310 GCA_002407725.1 Christensenella sp. UBA5399
GAGCCCTGCAAGACAAAGGGCGCAATGGTGGTCGCCGTTACAGAGGCGCCCAAATCCGTGCTTGCGACGGGCTGCGACCTGTTGCTCAAGGTGGCGGTCAGCAAGGAGCCGGACCCGTTCAACATGTTGGCGACGTCCAGCATCATTGCGGTCATTGCGATGTTTGACGCAATTAGCATTGTGTTGATGCAGCTGAGTGGATTCTCGCGTGACAAATTCGCAGTCATCCACCCGCACGGCGCGGTGGGTGAACGGCTGCTTTCAGGCGAGAAGTAGGGAAATGAAGTAAGGCCCGCTATATGCTTTATAGAGGGCTCAGGTTGTCGAAAAACCTAAATT
>DHOD01000117.1:40525-43722 GCA_002407725.1 Christensenella sp. UBA5399
TCAAAACTCACGGGTGATTCTCTGGGGGATGCGTAATGACCGCTGCCGGTGGCAGATAAAGGAAATGAAGCATCCACTGAGTATGAGCTGTGTGTAAAACACACAGCCATAGCGAAGTGCGTCCAATGTATCACTGCGTGATGAGTGTATTGCCTCTGGCGGCCAAGAACCCATGGTTCTTGGAACTCCTTTGTATATGGTATTCCTTTTAAGCAAAGCTGGTATCAGGGGTTCCTTAAGGGGCTTGCCCCTTAAGTCGGCGAAGCCGAAACCTATAAAAATCTGCCGCAGGCTCCTTGACCCAAAAGAAATACCCGTTAGTTATGCAAGTTTTTGCATATGGTTTGGACAGATATCACTTCTTTGACAGTCTGAGGCCCGCTATATGCTGTATAGCGGGCCTTTTTGAGTCGAAATATTATTTTTTTCGCACTGGAATCCAGACCTCGCTGTAATAGTTTTCATCTTGCGTTCCCTGCGGATACGCCGCAGGGTCGTTATACATCTCAATATTATACCCCGCGGCAATCTCATATTCCTGAAAACCGGGCAACCACTCAGAAAAAATCTTTTTATTCACATCCTGCATGACTTGCGGCATTGGCCCTTTGCAGGCAAAAACAGCCCAGGTGAATTTGGGGATCACTTTTGTAACGAATCCATCCGGAATATCCATCGCAGGGTTGTAGTTGTCCGCAATCAGGTATTCAAACTCGTTACCTCCCATGCTTTCGTCAATATTCACACCATACATACTGCAAATCAGTTCGCTTTTCCCTGTTTGATGAAACTCTGTCCATAATTGCGGGACGGTTTTCATTGCATCCTCGTACTTCAGTACCTTTGCGATACCAATAATGGTAAACGCATCTTTGTCTACAATCTTATAATCCATCGTATAGCCTCCTTCTAATGTAAGTTTAATTTTCAGTGAAGCAAAGGATTTGATCATGACTTCGCCTTTTCGTACAGAAGCAGGCGTTGCGTTATGGAAACGGGTAAAGGCTTTGGCAAAGCTGTCGGGTGAATCATAACCATATTTGAGCGCAATATCGATAATTTTTCTGTCGGTGGCGACAAGCTCGCTGCCGGCAAGCGTGAGCCTGCGCTTTTTTATATACTCGCCAACCGTAAAACCACAAAGCATAGCAAATCCCTTTTGAAAATAAAACGGCGATACCGCTACCTGCTGCGCAATGTCTTGGATGGTGAGCGTTTCGGTGATGTTGTCCTCAATATAGCCGATGGCCTTACTGATACATTCCGTCCATTCCACGTAGTGCGCCTCCTTTCTGTACCTATACCTTACAATAGCAGGGGCAGGCTTTCCCGACTTTTTGTGTTCAAATTTGTCTGCCGGCCAAATGGCGGCAATAAGAAATTTGTACTATAGCTGAGCATTTGCGGACCTGCATGCTGGGCGAGTGATAACTCCCAAGAGGAATACCCGATGGGGATCGAAAGGGGCAACGCCCCTTCGCGGTTTGAAGGGGTTATAGGGGATCGTTAAGGGGGCACAAGGGGGAGATTCCGAATCCCCATTGCCCCCTTGACATAACATATTATATAAAAGCCATTATCTCTGCTTATACTATTCACCAATTAAAATACCCTGGGGTGTGGCATTATGAGCCGATTAAACCGTTTTAAGACTTTTCTATCAGTGTTTAGCATTATATCAGGGGAAGGACGGCCTGTCGGTTACATTTGGCTACGGCAACTCCACCACCACCGGCTCCCGTTCCATCACCAGCAGTATTTTCTCCACCAGATCGGCGGTACGGATGCGCAGGCTGGCGGTGTTTTTGCAGGGATGGCAGCCAAAATATTCGTCTTCCAGCACGTCGCGGTCAATCACCAGCGTAACCTGCCTGTCCTTGTCGTTGGCCAGCGCAAGCACGCTGACAGAGCCGGGCTCTACACCCAGCAGGCGCATCATGTCGGCGGCACCCGAAAACGACAGCCGCGAACAGCCGAGCATGGCGGAAAGCTCCTTTGTCTTAAATCGCTTTTTCCCCGGCAAAACCAGCAGGTAATACGCGGATTTGTTTGCCACATTGAGCAGCAGGTTTTTGCATATCGTAATCCCCAACAACTCCTCAACCGCCTGGCAGTCTTCAATTGTGGCCGCCTCGTCGTGCTGCGCGCGCGCAAACGGTACGCCTGCCTGTTCCAGCAGGTCGTATGCCGCGTTCTCCACATCCGTTACTGCTGCTTCCTGTGGGCGTCCGTCGTAAATGGTTTTGTCTACCCGCATTGTATGCCCTCCATATGCTATTGCCAAGCGGCAGCAATTGGTTGTTGCTGCTCCAGCCGGACACTTTTCTGTTTGAAATCCGTATTATACAGGATTATACCATATTATAAATTATGACAGTATACCTGCCGGTTAAATCAATCGCCCGCAAACAAAAAAACGCCCCGTATATTTTTACAGGACGCCGCGCCGGTGCTCCGCAGCTTAATCTTGCGGATTGTGTTCGTTCCACTCGTTGATAAAGTTGATATATTGGTCGGCTTCCACAGGGCGTGATATATAGTACCCCTGTATCTCGTCGCAATCCATTCCGCGGAGGAAGTTATACTGGAATTGATCCTCCACGCCTTCGGCAGTCACAATGATCCCCAGGCTTTTTGCCATGGCGACAATCGCGCGTACGATCGAGCGGTCGTCTTCGCTTGCCTCAAGTCCTCGCATAAACGAGCGGTCAATTTTGATCCTGTCGATAGAGAGTTTATTTAAGTAGCTGAGCGAGGAATACCCCGTGCCGAAGTCGTCGACGGAAATTTCAACGCCACCCTCATGCAATGTCTTGAATACAGCGCCCACCATATCAATATCGTCCAGCAATGTGCGTTCCACAATCTCAATCTCCAGGTTGCTGCCGCCCATCGCCGCTTGCGCGGCGGCGATCCTTTCGGTAAATTCCTCGTGCAGCAGCACTTGTGCGGGAATGTTGATTGCGATCGACATAGGCATCCCCCGGTCGGAGAAACGCCTGCCCTGTCTGCCGCATTCGTCGATCATCCACCATGTCATGGGGACAATCAACCCGCTCTCCTCGGCCTGCGGAATAAACTCGTCGGGGAAAATCATACCCTCGGGCAGGTTCCACCGGATCAGCGCCTCGCATTGCTCTATCCTGCCTGTTTCCACCGAAAGCTTGGGCTGGAAGTACGCGAGAAATTCCCTGCAC
>DHOD01000018.1 GCA_002407725.1 Christensenella sp. UBA5399
GAAAAACTACTTTTCTATTCCCGCCGCAGTAGCTTGCAGCCAATCGTGCTTCGCACTCTTGGGCAAGCCTTGCATGGGTCACGTGAGCCGCTCGCGTTGCTTGCGGACGTGACCGCATGAAATGCGGATGCAAAACGATATGCCGTTTTGCAAGATTTAGCATTGAACGGCTTATCCGGTTCATTACGCCACACCCCAGGGTGCCTTCTCTTCCGTCTTTGACAGAATTCACCTTGAAAAGCGTAATGAACCCCGCGCTAAGGGCGCGGAATAAAAAAGTCTACGTTTTTATTGGAGAATAGTATAAGATCTACAACCTAAAAAACGCATGCGTATATATTAATTATACACATATAGAAATGGAAGAAACAATAAATTTTGACCGGTTCAGGTCTTTTTGGAAAATTTTGTAGAGCATTTGGGGCATTTGATACTGATGTTGCCCTTTCCGCGGGGCACCCGCACCTTTTGTCCGCAATTCGGGCACGCGTAAAACCTGTACAGCTTGCGCTGGGCCGCTCTGGTTTTGAATCCGGTGAAAAATCCTTTTACCTTGTACCAGAAGCGCTGGAACTTATAATTTTCCTGCTGCCGCCTGCTGATGTTGCGCGAAAACATCCTGTATATGCAAAAAAGCAGTGGAACCAGGCTGACCAGCCCGATAAAGGGAACTGGAATAAACATTGTGATAACCGAAAGGGCGATCGAAATAATGATGAGCGCAAACCCCAGTCCGTCGCTCCCGTACCTCCCGTACATGACCTTCCTTAACCAGTTCAAATCGCCGTCTCCTACTCGTGCTTTTTGTTTATGATACCACACGCATATCCAATGGTATACCCGATGTTGCGCGGTTTTAACTTTTTGTTTACATATCCGCTTCCAAAAAATCCCTTTTCTTTTGCCGGATATACTGTTGATAATTTACATTTTGTGTTATTCTATTAATAATCACGGCAGATTTTTTTCACGATATGCCTGCCGGATGTTAGGGGATTTTTTTGTTTAACGAAGTCATATCACTGTTTGCCGAACGGCCCGGGTTTTTCCTGGAACTCACGCTCCAGCACCTTTGGATATCCGGCATATCCATACTGTTTGCGGCTGCCATCGGCATCAGCCTGGGCGTGCTCATCAGCGAGCACCAAAGGGCTTCCGGCGCGGTCATCGGCGTCACCAATGTCATTTATACCATCCCTTCCATTGCACTGCTCGGTTTTCTGATTCCACTTTCCGGCATAGGCGACACGACGGCCATTATCGCGCTCACTATATACGGCCTGTTACCTATGGTGCGGGGCACATACACAGGCATCATCAACATCGACCCCAGCATCACTGAGGCATCCCGCGGCATGGGCAGTACGGATTTCCAGACATTGTACAGGGTCAAACTCCCCATTGCAGCGCCGGTCATACTGTCCTCGCTCAAAAACATGGTGGTCATGACCATTGCGCTTGCGGGCATCGCTTCGTTTATCGGTGCCGGCGGCCTGGGCGTCGCCATATACCGCGGCATCACCACCAACAACCCCGCCATGATCATTGCGGGCAGCATATTGATTGCGGGGTTGGCGCTCATACTGGATTTTACAATCAACAGGATTGAGAAGTATATTGTCAAAAAAAGACGGCTTTCGCCAAGTAATGAAAAGGGAGTGTTTTAAAAAATGAAAAAGAAAATAGCGTTTGTGCTGGCGGCTGTCATGCTGTTATCCGTGTCTTTGTTTGAAGGATGCGCAAAGAAGGATTCGATACAGCTGGCTACCAAACCCATGACAGAGCAGTTTATCATCAGTGAGATCATCAAGCTGCTTGTTGAGGAAAACACCGATTACACTGTGGAGATTACAAAGGGCATCGGCGGCGGAACGGGCAACATTCAGCCTGCGATGGAAAAGGGCGACTTCGACATGTACCCGGAGTACACCAGCACCGCGTGGCAGTATGTGCTCAAGCACGATGATATCCCCGACGAGGATACGCTGTTTGCGCAGCTTACGCAGGAATATAAGGATGATTATAATTTTGAATGGGTAGGTATGTACGGCTTTGGCGACCAGTTTGGCCTTGCCGTCCGCAAGGGCATTGCCGACGAGCGCGGCCTGCAAACATATTCCGATCTGGGGCCTGTCTCGGACGACCTGGTTTTTGGCGCAGAGCCGGATTTTTATGAGCGTGAGGATGGCTACGACAATCTGATTGCCACATACGGCATGAACTTCCAGTCGACGGTCGATCTGGATATCGGCCTGAAATACCAGGCGATCAACGCCGGCGAAGTGGACGTGATCGACGTATTCACAACGGACGGCCAGCTGGCTGCGGCGGACGTGGTGGTGTTGGAGGACGACCAAAAGTACTTTTTGAGCGCATATTGCGGCACGGTCGTCCGGGCGGAAGCGCTGGAGGAATATCCCGGCTTGCAGGACGCCCTGATGCTGATGGAAGGGCTGATCAACGAGCAGGAAATGACACAAATGAACTACGAAGTGGATATCAACGGCCGCAACGAACTGGATGTGGCGACCGAATTTTTGCAGGGCAAAGGCATGCTGAAATAATACGAATTTTTGATAGCAAAGCAGCAGGCGCTGTTTTGCTATCACTGCATGAAATGCAGTCTGAAAATGGCAACCCATTTTTAGAAAAATTCGTATTGAACGGCTCCCCAACGAATAATGCCAAAAGCATTATTCGTTGCGCGCCGACGGCGCCCAATAGAAACAACCGGTTGTTTCTATTGGGGAATAGTATAAAGGGAGAATATGGCGGATAACGCAATCATACGCTTTGAGCATATCTATAAATCCTACGGCGAAAAACCCGTGCTTTCCGATTTTAACCTGGAAGTGGTGCGGGGTGAATTTTTGACCGTTATCGGCGCATCGGGCAGCGGCAAAACCACCATGGTCAAAATGATCAACGGCCTGCTGATGCCGGACAGCGGCAAGGTTGTTGTGGACGGCGAGGACGTCTCCGCCACCGACCTAATTGCGCTGCGCCGCAACATTGGGTATGTGATCCAGAACGTGGGGCTTTTCCCCAATATGAACGTGCGCAAAAACATTGGATATGTGCCCAGCCTGCTCAACAAAAAAGATCCCGCGCGCACCAAGCGAGCGGTAGAGCACCTGATGGACGTCATGGGACTGGATAACGACCTGGCCGACCGGTATCCCAGCGAGCTTTCGGGCGGCCAGCAACAACGCGTGGGCATTGCGCGGGCGCTTGCCGCATCACCGTACATACTACTGATGGACGAGCCTTTTGGCGCAGTGGACGAGATCACCCGCAAAATGCTGCAGGAGGAGATCACCCGCATACACAATCAACTGGGGGTCACCATTGTTTTTGTGACACACGACATACGCGAGGCTATGCTGCTGGGCGACCGTGTGCTGGTGATGAACGAAGGCCTGATCGAGCAACTGGGCCCGCCCGATGCAATACGCAACAATCCGGCGACACCTTACGTAGCACAGCTCACCGAGCGTGCGCAAAACGAATGTTGAACAAAACTGCACTGGTTATTTTAAGACTTACTATGCCATATATTTTTCTAATTCCGTAAAAAGCACTGCATAATCTTTTAATAGAACCCCTTGCGCCGTAAGCTGCGCGAATATGCTTTTCAAATTGTCCAGCGCCGTGGTGTATGCCTGCCGTATGGCCTGCTTTTGCAATGGCGCCGTGCAGCCTGCATACGCGTCGTAATATTCTGCCGGAATCTCCCGTTCCAACCATCGCGTCGGGTTCAGCCAATGGGCGGTGCTGCTTTGCGCTATGCGCACCAGTTGCAGATAGTAACGCTGCACATACCACAGCAGCTCATGGCTGCGAGCGATTTCACCGCGCATAAACACCGACCATCCAAACAACAGATTGTTGATCATGTTATCGGCGGCATGTTGTGCGTTTTCACCCATGGACAAAGGGTCCGCACCCACCAGTGATTGCAGGTGCACGTGCAGCGTGCCGGCTTTATCATACAGGCACATTGCATCGATATCCGGCTGGTCGATTGCACCGCGAAAACCGTCTATCATGGCCATTTCGCTTGCTGTGTGAAAATGAAACTCGCCGCGCACCATGTTTTGGAATATGGCAACCTGTGTGCCAAAATCGTTGAAGAAAGTGGTATACACCGGGTATACCTCCGCAATCCAAGCTGCGGTATCCAGCGCCGCAAACGTATCGTCCTGCACAAAAATATAGAATTCCACATCGGAATACGCGTCGCCTTCCCCTTGCGTAAACGAGCCGTACATCCATATCCCGTCAATACGTGCGTCCGCTTTCCCCTTCTCCTGCACCGCCTGTATCAAAGATTCCTGTTTTAACATTTTTATGTCCCCTCCCCCAGAAATACATATTGCCATTACGCAAAAAACCGACGGTGTTTTTCCCGCCGGTTTTTCTCGGTCGTGCAGCTGAGAAGGGCCGCCACGTAAACACATGTAACCCGACCCTGTACTCTGGTATGCAGATTATCCAGCTGGCACGTCTGTTTTATAGATAAACGGCAGACGCCATTTTTAAACGGATATCCGTCAAAAAGCATACGAACAAATCGGTTCCCCATCCAACGAAAGCACTGTGAATTTGCGGTTCTCGTACACCATGTAGCTGTGCTTGTTGCCATCCTTGGGCAGCGATATGGAGCCCGGGTTCAGGTAGATAAAGCGTCCGGTATCCTCTGCGGCGGGCAAGTGCGTGTGGCCGTTCAACAAGATATCCTTACGCCCGATCAGCGGCGGGTTGCCGCGGCCCCAGATATGCCCGTGGGTAGCAAATACCGGCTGTCCATCCAGGTACAGCCACATGCTTTCGGGCGTAATGGGAAAATCAAGCACCATCTGGTCGACGTCGGCGTCGCAGTTGCCCCGCACGCACAATATTTCGTCCTTCATGGAGTTGAGCAGCGCAAACACGCCTTTGGGGTCATAGCCTTCCGGCAGGTCGTTGCGGGGGCCGTGGTAGAGCAGGTCGCCCAGCAGGATCAACCTGTCCGCGCCCGCCGCGCGGTATATGTCCGCCAGCTTCTGCGTATAAAGCAGCGACCCGTGTATATCTGACGCAATTAATAGTTTCATGACATCACCTCAAGTGTAATTATACCATAAGACGACATCACCGAATCACAAAAGTATGCTGAAAACAAACAATAGTATTTTACAGAAATTGGTGTATAATGAGAACAATATATGGGCTGCCAACCGTGCCGGAGGAATGCACATGGATGCTGACACAAAGAAAATATTGATTATAGACGACAGCCGTTTTTTCCGGGAACAGATGCGCCAATCGCTGGAAAGCAGCGGATACACAGTGATTGCAACCGATTCCGGCGAGGAGGGCCTCGGGCTTGTCGCCATGGAGAAGCCCGACCTTGTGCTGCTTGACGTCGTTATGCCCGATATCGACGGATTTGAGGTTTGTCGCATACTGCGCGAATCGGACAGCAACAACCTGATGCCCATCATAATGCTGACATCCAAGGACGACCAGGACGACAAACTGCGCGGCCTGGAACTGGGCGCGGACGATTACATCACCAAGCCGTTTGACGAGCGCGAGCTGTTAAGCCGCATACGCAACACATTAAGGCGCATTTCGCGCAACCGTGCCGCCAATCCATTGACGGGCCTTGCGGGCAATATAGAGATACAACGGGAAATTGACAGCCGTATCGCCAGTGGCAAGCCTTTTGCAACCATCTATGTCGATCTGGACAATTTCAAGGCGTTCAACGATGTGTACGGCTTTGCCAGCGGCGACCTCGCCATCAAAATGACGGCGGATGTCCTTGTCCGCCAAACACGGCTTTTTGGCAACAAGGACGATTTTATCGGTCACATCGGCGGCGACGATTTTGTCATTGTCACCACGCCCGATAAAGCGGCGGATATCTGCAAAAACTGCATCGCCCAGTTTGATGAAAAAATACGCGAGCTGTTCAGCGCGGAAGATGTCAAGCGCGGCTATATATCCACCGAAAACCGCAAGGGGCAAATTGAGACATACCCCATCACATCCATCTCCATGGGCATCGCAACCAACGAAATCCGGCAGTTTAAAAACCACCTGGAAGTTTCCACGGTGGCATCCGAATTGAAAAAATACTGAAAGCGCTGCCCGGCAGCAATTTTATCAAGGACAGGCGGCGGTTTTAGGGGCCTCGCCCACAGCCGCTGTATATTTGACCGCCCACACGGGCAGTTCAGGTTGTCAAAAAACCTAAATTGGATGAGCAGGAATGAAATATTAAGAATCTCTATTTCAAAACTCAATGGTATCACTGCGTGATGATATG
>DHOD01000005.1:0-2835 GCA_002407725.1 Christensenella sp. UBA5399
AAAATTGTATTTCAGTGGGGCCTAGTTATGCAAGTTATCTTTTCAATCTTGCATATGGTTCTGTCAGACATCACTTCTTCGACAGTATAAAGCGGCTATAACTGTAGCCGCTTTTTTATTTCCAGGATTCCTTTGAAATGATTATGCCGGCGGTTTGCATCAACGCAGGCTGAGTATTTTCTTTTTCTGCTCTTCAAATTCCGATTGCGTAAACAGGCCCGCATCCAGTAGCCCTTTCAGCTTTAATAGCTCATCCGCAATAAACGCTGCCGTAACAGACGCTTCACCGGACGCCTTTTCTTCTTTGGGCTCTTCCTTCGGCGGCGGCGCTGGCATCGGCATGGATATCTGCGTGATTACATCCATAATCACCGGGGGTTGGTCCTGCCCGGGGCGCGTGGGGATTGGCGGCACGTTCAGCTCCTGCACAAATCTCGCTTCATCCGCTTCATGGGAAGGCTCCGGTACATCCACGCTTTCAGCGGATATCTCCCCGCCGGATTCCACCGGGGCAACGTCGTTGTCCTGTATGTTTTCGTCTTCAGGCTGCACCGGCTCCTCCTGCACAAGATTGTGGGTGTCCGGCCCGGCGCCATCCTCGACCAGCGGCATGTCCGCACCTTCTGGTACCGGGTCATCGGCCAGCGCGGCAGTCTCGGCCTCCAGCTTCGCGGTGCGTACGGTTTCTATCAGCACTTCATGCAGGTCCTGGGCTGTTTTTTTGTTGAAAGCTGCTGGGAAATCGATTGTCACATCCGGAAATATAAACGCAAATTCAGCGCCTGTCAGTTGATTGACTTTGCAGGAGATATCTTCCATATCCTGCAGCGGGTATCGGCGCACTTTCTCCTCCCAGATTGCCTCCTGCTGGATGTATACTGCCACAGACGTGACGACAAGGTTTCCCTTGCGCTTGTCTGCATCATCGGTTTGCCGTTTGGTCACAGTAAGCTTGGCTGCTGCTGCAAAAACGATCTCTTCATCGTCGTTGATTTTTGTTTCAAACTTCTCGAAATTTGCAGTATCCAACACACCGTTTTTATACCGCCGAAAACTCCTCACAGTATCGTCTCTCATAAACAACCCGCCCCCTCAAAAGCGCCGCGCCAATTCATCCATCGCAATGTATCGCGTGAGTGCCATTCATGTGTTTTATGGTTATACCCATTATGATACACGCCTCGCATCAGAAAATCAATAATCCAATATTGTAAAAGCGCCTCCGACAACTGTCTTTGGCGCTTTTTTGTAAATATCAATGCGATTGACTTTGCCTACGCAATAAGTCAGCCGTCCTGTTTCATCTTTTCCACAAGCTCGCCAATCACCCGGTCGGCATCCTCGTACGGCACCTGGCACGTGCCCACCTGCTTGTGCCCGCCTCCGCCATACTTGAGCATCAGCGCGCCCACATCGGTATTGGATGTCCGGTTCAGTACGCTATACCCCACCGCGATCGGGCAGTTTTGCTTGCCCCTGCCGTCCACAATCCACATGGAGATGTTCTGGTCGGGGAACAGGCTGTAAATCAAAAAGCGGTTGCCGGTATAGATCGGCTCCACCCCGCGCAGGTCGGTGATGATCACATTGCCGTCCGTCCGCGTATGCTTTTTCAACATTTCCTTGAACAGCGCATCCTGTTCAAAGTACAGCTTCACCCGCTCCTGCACGTCGGGCAGCGCCAGTATCTCGTCAATATCCATTGTCCTGCACGCCTCAATCAGCTCTTCCATCAGCTGGTAATTGCTGATGCGGAAGTCGCGGAACCGTCCCAGCCCCGTGCGCGGGTCCATGATAAACCCGAGCAGCACCCAGCCTTCCGGATGCAGTATGTCGTCCGCCGTCAGCTTGCCGGAATCCACCTTGTCCACAGCCTTGACCATGGCATCAAAGTGCGGCAGGCGTTCCTTGCCGCCGTAATATTCATAAATGACGCCGGCGGCGCTGTCCGCAATACGGCTCTCGCCCTCAAATTCCGCAGTGTCGCCCAACCGCTCGCTCTCGCTGGAGTGGTGGTCGAACCACATTTTTGCCCCCTTGACATACGGCACGTTGGCAAGCACGTCGTTATCCGTCGCCTCGACCAGCCCATCCTGCAAATCTTTTGGGTGGACAAATTTCCACGAGTCTATAATCCCCAATTCCTTAAGCAACGCCGCGGCAGCCAGCCCGTCAAAATCCGATCTTGTCAACAAACGCATTCGCATATCCTCCTGCAATTTATATTACATGGTATATCTATAAACCTTCTATCCTGTTTTCAATCAATATGGTATGATGGTATCCCCAGCCAAAAGCGCAGGGTGGGCGTATGCTATCCAGTATACTGAAATTATGTGGGCAACGCAAGCATGTACCGTTTTTGGAATGCATATGGTATATAATCAGATGCAACCAACAAACAAATGGGGATCATTTATGGATATATTTGAAAAACTGGAGATATTGGCCGATTCGGCCAAGTACGACGTGGCGTGCACGTCGAGCGGCGTGGACAGGACATCGCAACGCGGCGGGCTGGGCAGTGCGGTTGCCTGCGGCATCTGCCACAGTTTTGCAGCGGACGGGCGGTGCATTTCGCTATTAAAAGTGTTGCTTTCCAACGCCTGTGTGTACAACTGCAAATACTGCATCAACCGGGCGTCCAACGATGTGCCCCGCAGCACGTTTTCCCCGCGCGAGCTTGCCGACCTTACCATCCACTTCTACCGTCGCAATTACATCGAGGGGCTTTTCCTCAGCTCCGGCGTGCTGAAAAACGCCGATTACACAATGGAGCAGATGATCGAGGCGCTGCGCATACTGCGCGACGAATACCGCTTTAACGGCTATATC
>DHOD01000005.1:3005-3277 GCA_002407725.1 Christensenella sp. UBA5399
GAATACCGCTTTAACGGCTATATCCACGCAAAGGCGATTCCCGGCGCATCGCAGGAACTGCTGACCCGGCTGGGATTTTTGGCGGACAGGGTAAGCGTCAACATCGAGATGCCCTCCAGCGAAAGCCTGAAGCTGCTCGCACCCGACAAAACGCGGGAGGCCGTGCTGCACCCCATGGGGTTTGTGCGCGACCGCAAGCAAGAGAACACCGAGGAACTGGCCATCTACCGCCGCGCGCTGCGGTTTGTGCCCGCCGGCCAGAGCACACAGAT
>DHOD01000005.1:3437-12778 GCA_002407725.1 Christensenella sp. UBA5399
GGCCAGAGCACACAGATGATCGTTGGCGCGACGCCCGAATCGGATTTGCAGATACTGCGCCTGACGGAAGGATTGTACAAAAAGTACGAGCTTAAGCGGGTGTTCTTTTCGGCATATATCCCGGTAGCGGACAACCCGTTGCTGCCATCCTTGGAGACAAAGCCGCCGCTGCTGCGCGAACACCGGTTGTACCAGGCCGACTGGCTGCTGCGGTTTTACAATTTTACCGCCGCCGAGATACTGGACGACGCGCACCCTACGTTCAACCCGTATATCGACCCAAAATGCAACTGGGCGGTCAACCATATGGAGCTTTTTCCGTTGGAGGTCAACCGTGCGTCGTACGACGAGCTGTTGCGCGTGCCCGGCATCGGTGTGAGAAGCGCGCAGCGTATACTGGCCGCGCGGCGCACGGCGCAATTGACATTTGACGCGCTCAAAAAAATAGGCGTTGTGCTCAAGCGGGCCAAATACTTCCTCACCTGCCGCGGCAGGATGCAGGACGGGTTGCGCTTTTCCGACGACGAAGTCATGTATTCGCTGATGTCCAAAAAAGAACTTGCCATGTACAGAAGCAGCTACTACTTAAACGACGGCTCCAAACAGCTTTCATTTTTCCGGGGGCCGGAATTACTTGAAGAGGATGTGCGCAAATGCCTGAGCGGCCAGATGTAATCTATACATACGACGGCAGCTTTGAGGGCCTGATGTGCTGCGTGTTCGAAAGCTATGACCGGCGGGAGGTACCGGGGGCGGTCTATGGCCCCGGTACGCGGCAGCTTTCGCTGTTTGGCAGCAGGGAGATTGTCACCGACCGCGCGGCAGCTTTGCGGGTATCCGATGCCATCCCCCGCAAAATCTGCCCCGACGCGCTGGATTTTGTGCAACGGGCCTTTTTGACGTTCCCTGCCGAAAAAGAGCTGGACACGCTGCTCTTCCTGCGGCTGGGCTTCACGCACGGGCGCAGGGTCATGGACATGCTGCATAACGACGTTGTGGACAGGCTCTCCAAGGCGGTGCGGCACCTGGGGCAGGAGGCGCACCTGCTTTCCGGATTTTTGCGGTTCTCCGATGCGGGCGGCGCGCTTGTCGCGCAAATCACGCCCAAAAACTTTGTGCTGCCTGTGCTTGCGCCGCACTTTATTGCGCGATACCCCGGCGAGAACATGCTGATTTATGACAAAACGCACCAGTCCGCTTTTTTCTACCATGAAGGGAAAATGAAAATCTGCCCCGTGGAAGACTTCACAATGCCCGACCCGGATGAAGAGGAGCTGAAATTCCGCAAGCTCTGGAAGCTGTTTTACAATACCATCGGCATCAAGGAGCGGTACAATCCCAAGTGCCGCATGACACACATGCCCAAGCGCTACTGGGAAAACATGACCGAGTTTGCGTCCGATTCATTTTTTAAAAGCAAACCGAAACGCATTGACCAGGTCGCATTGCCGCATCACAAGGGCTAGGGAATGATTGGGTGTTTTCGCATCCCTTCTCCAGAGGGAATACCTGCGTAATTCATGATGGGCCTTCGGTGATTCATTTGCTTAATCCGGCGAACCCCTGTATAATTTAGGTATGGATAAACGATTGAACAAGCCCGCCAACCTGCGCGACCTGGGCGGAATTCCCGTGCGTGGCGGCAAAACGGTTAAAATGCGCAAGCTGCTGCGCTCAGGCGAGTTGTGCGGCATGACGGAAGAAGAAAAATCGATACTGCAAAACGACTATTGCCTTGCCGAGGTGCTGGATTTCCGTTCCGCAAAGGAATTTGTCGAGCGCCCGGACGCATCGTTTCCCGGTGTGCCCAATACCAACATCGACCTGATGGCAAACGCCGAGGAGTTGGTGGTCAGCTTTGACAATTTTGAGGCCCACGCGGGGAAAACCGCTGCGCGCGGATTCATGCTGGAGGCATACGACCTAGTGACCGGCGACGATCTTGCCACACAGGGTATACGGCAGTTTTTTGCCAAAACGCTGGAAGACCGCGACGGCGCACTGCTGTTCCACTGCTTTGCTGGCAAGGACCGCACCGGCATGACGGCTGCGTTCCTGCTGCGGATACTGGGCGCCGACATGGAGGATATTTTTGACGACTACCTGAAGACCAACGAGCAGCGCAAAGCGGAAAACGCCGCCATGATCGAGCTGGAGCGCGCACAGGGCAAATCCGAGGGCGAGCTTGCCGTGTTAGGCGAATTTTTGGTGGTTCGCCGCGAGTACCTGCAATATGCGTTTGACAACATCGACAAGCTGTACGGGGGGTTTGACCGTTACATTGGCAATGCCATCGGGCTGACCGATGCCGATATAGGCAGGCTACGGGAACTGTACCTGGCATAACGCATCCGCCGGTTATAGCTCTGCGTTTCGTTTTCGCTTCTCCCCTGTGAACTGCGCACCCAAAAAAACCGCTTTCGCGGTTTTTTTAAGCTATGCTAAAACGCAAGTTGCCTGTGCGCTACCTTCCGGTCAGCTCCGCCCGGAAATTGGTATAAATCACGGGGAAATCCATAAACTGGTTTTCATCGTTATACTCTTGCGCAAGCTGTTCTTCCACTTCCCCGAACGTTCCAAAACACGTTTTTTTCTCGTGTTCCTCTATCATATAGTCGTATCCGCCAAAATATATAAATTCCCCTGAACAAAAAGTGTTTTCATCTATTTCTATGATTTGATAAACCACTTCCACATCCGTTGTAAAACACTGCTTCTGCTCATCGAATAAAAAATCTCCCACAGGCCGTTCTTCTGCGATAAGCAGCTCTAATTCGTCCTTACTCAGCATACATTCCCTCTTGCTTTTTCTGTACGGAACGCCCGTCCCGCAGCTTTCGCCCCTGCCCACATCCGCCACACCAGCGCCGCTTGGTGAATTTATTTTTTGTTTGTTTTTGCATCGTACATTTTTTTGTCCGCCGCATTGACAATATCGTCTATGCTGCTGCCCGACCCGGCGACAAATTCCGTTATGCCGTAGCTGACCGCCAGCTTGTAAGGCGTCCTGTTGAGCGAGTTTTTGATGAAGATGTCCTCTTCGACTGCGCCCATCTTTTGGGCCGCAACCTGCTGGCCACATTGCAGCATCACCAAAAACTCATCCCCGCCCCATCGGCAGATCATATCTTCCTTCCGCACATACCTGCGCAGCGAATCCACCACGCTCAATATCGCGTCGTCGCCCGCATCGTGCCCATATGTATCGTTGACGTCCTTAAGGCCGTCCACATCGATGAAGATCAACGACATGACCTCGCCCGCGTTCTCAGCGGTGTCATCCAAAACGTTCTGGATGATCTGGTAACCTGTAATGCGGTTTAGCAGGCCCGTCATCATATCGGTGGATGCATAACGCTCCAGCCGCTCTTCATATTCCTTGCGGTTGGTGATCTCCAGCGCCGTCTCCATGTGCACCATGCGCCCGTCAATCCACTCTATGATGGAATCGTTGACCAGGTACCATTTGCCGGTCACCGTGTTTTGGAACTCCCATGTGTACGCATCCATGATGACATTGCCGTGCTCGTCGATCATCTTATGGAGCGGGCAGAACGAGCATACGCCGTCCTCGCCCTGCTGGAGCACCTGCCAGCACTGCGCGCCTTCCAGCGCGCGCCCATCGGGCGAGCAAACCTCGCGCAGGGCTTTGTTGGTAAACAAAATCTCATTTGTCTGTATGTCGTTTACATAAATAATATAGTTGAGGCTGTCCGTAATTTTATGCAATATGTCGATCGTCCGCAGAACTTTGGATTCCGCCTCGCGCCGGACCATCAGCGATACAATGATGCTCGATACATTGCGCAGCAACGCAATTTCGTCCTTCCGCCACACCCGGTAGCTGTTGCAGTCGTCAAACCCGATGTACCCGATGGGTTTTTCATGGTAAACCAACGAGAGGATGGCAAGCGACTTGATGTTCTGGGCTTCCAGTATCTCTCTGTCGTCCTGGGGAAGATCGCGGACGTCGTCTGTGATATACATCCCGCTCTGCACAATCACGTCGTAGTTGTAATCCGCCTTTTTCAGGTACTGCAGGTTCTGGATGGCGGGCTCGATGCCGTCGGCGCACCATTCGTACGTATTGCTTGTGTACAGCGGTGAAATATCCTCGAAAATATATGCCCGGCTGACATCCACATATTTCCCTATATATTCCAATATGTCGTTGATTGCCTCGTCGATGTTGTCCGTATGGGATGAGATATAGAACACCGAGGACAGTACATTGTTGATTTCGGCAGGTGAAAGGGATGAGAGGATCCCCTCTGTACGGTCGGAAATATAAAGGATATACGTATCCTCCCGCTCGCCTTCGATCCGGTTGGCAGTCAGGCGAACGGGCATCATGTCATCCTGCGGCGTCACAATCTCCGTGGCATACCCGTCGACAGATCCCAGGGTGCGCAGCATGTTAAAAAAACTCGCTTCCTGGTTATGGTCTTTAAAGCGCATCACCTGGGCGAGATAATTCTCCTCGGTTTTTTCCTTTATATTGTCTATGACCAGCAACGGGTTGAGCGTCTGCTTGGCATAGGCGTTGAGATACACAATGGGATAGTTTTCCCGGTCCTTGAAAATAATGGCGGAAAGCGGAAATTTCCTGTATATAGTATCATACTTCAAATAATCCTGCTGCATATTTTCCTCTCGCACCCAACCCCTAAAAACGGCGTAACCCTCGCCATACGATTTGCTAATTTATACAATATATTATAGTATATAGAGGCTGTATTGTCAAAACAGGGCGCGCAATGACAATATATTGTTTCTTTGAAAAAAGTGCGCCCGAAAATAGTATGGAGGAAACAATCGCTGTTATGGCAGCTGAAAATAAAAGTAAAATTCTGCGGGCCATTTTAATTGCCTTGGGGATACTGCTGATACTGGACAGTGTGTTTATACGCCTCCGCTCCAACTGGAACCTGGGCGTTGTGCTGCCCGCAATCATGGGCATACCGCTGCTGCTGTACGGCCTGTTTCAGCCTGCAATTGACGAACGAACACGCCATGGCGCGGCAAAGATCGTAAAGCGCATCCTGATTACCGTTTACTTTGCCGTAGCCGGTATCATGATCGTTTTTTCTGTGTGGGCGGCGTTTGCCGCGCACACCCGCCCCGACCCGGGCGCAGATGCGGTCATTGTGCTGGGCGCGGGCATCCGGGGCAACACTGTGTCCTACGCACTGCAAAACCGGCTGGATACGGCAGCACAGTATTATGAAGAGAATCCCGGTGCTCTGGTCGTTGTATCCGGCGGGCAGGGGCAGGGCGAGGATGTAAGCGAAGCGTACGCCATGCAAAAGTACCTTTTGGAGCACACAAATGTGCCGGCGGAAAGCATCATCAAGGAAGAACTGTCCACCAGCACTGCCGAAAACTTCGCGTTTTCCAAAGAATTGCTGGACGGCCTTCTCGGTACCGATTACCGCGTGGTGTATGTGACAAACGATTTCCATATCCTCCGCGCGGGCATCATTGCGGAAGGCGAAAACATGAACGCGCAAGGGCTGGCAGCGCCCACACCGTTCTACATCATTCCCAACAGCTATATGCGGGAATCGCTTGCGTTGCTGTACACATTTGTTTTTGGGATATAATGCGTTACACAAACAGGCCCTGCATGATCACATGCAGGGCCTGTTAATATATGCATGTTTTTTTCTTATGCAGGGGGCGGATCGACCGGCTGCTGTTCGGCCGGCTGCTCTGGTTGCGGTTCAACCGGCTGCTCTGTCGGCGCAGCGGGATCCGTCGTCTCTACCGGCGCCACCGGTTCCGCAGGAACCGCGCTGGCCCAGTACCATGACTCGGTGTGTATGTTGCAGGTTTGCGACGTGTCGCCCAAAGGCGCCGCCACATGAACGGTCTCGCCCGTTTCGGGGTCCACCTGTTCCACTGTAGAAGCGGAAGCCGAACCGCCGCTCCACAGATAGTACGGCGAATCGATCGGGAAGTTGCGCGTAGACCTGTACGCCTTGGATGATTCGGGACAGTACGGCCCGGCAAGCATATTGCTGTCCGCACAGAACCAGTGGCCGCTTCCGCCGCCGCACCAGTCGCATTCCGTAACGGGAACATCCGCCGCGGCAATCCAGTCGGTGGATGTGCTGCCGCACGCCCCGGACGCCTTCATATTGGAATACGAGCACAGCGTCGCCTCCACAAGCCCCAGCGATTCGGGCGCCACGGAGAATATGGCCTTGTCCGTCTTCCCTTCGTGGATTTTGGTCATATAATCGTTCCACAACGGCGCGCATATGCGTCCGCCGTCGCCGCTTTCAAATGATTTATACAGGTCGTGCCCCACCCAAAGCGCCGATGTGTAGTAAGGCGTGTATCCCGCAAAGCAGGCGCCCTTGTTTTGTACGACCGTACCTGTTTTGCCCGCGGTGGTCATGCCTTCAATTTTGGCGCGCGTACCGGTACCGTGGTCAACGGCATCCTCCAGCGCGGTATTGAGCATCCAGGCGGTTGTCGCTTTAAACGCCTGGTGCTGCTCACGCTCCTGGGTCGCGTCTATCACAACATTGTTCTGCGAATCCTCTACCCGGGTAAACGATATGGGCTGGAGGTATTCGCCGCCGCGCGGTATAACGGAATAGGCGCCGGTCAGCTCAAGCGGCGTAACGGGCGCAGAGCCGAGTGCAAGGCCCACAATGCCCCTGTTGTCAATGCCTGTGGCTTCATCCACAAATTTTGACGTATCCACCCCCAGGCGCTCCAGGTAATAGAGCGACGTTTCTGTCCCCACATAATCCGCCTGTGTGCGTGCCGCTGCAATATTCAGCGAACTCACAATCGCCTCGTGCATCGATACGGGGCCGTAGCCGCCGCTGCCGTGGCTTGTTTTGGGATATCCCGGATCGTCGTCGGTCACTTCCCAGCCCGTGATCAGAACGGGAATGTTGCCCGCCGATGACGCGAGCCCGTAGCCTGTATCAAACGCCGGGCCGTATACGCCTATAGGCTTCATGGAAGAACCGATCTGCATCGTGCCCTCCGAGGCGCGGTTGAACGTCAGCATGGAATCGGGCGTGGTACGCGACCCCACAATGGCCCGCAGGTATCCCGTTTCGTTTTCAATTACGACTGCCGCCGCCTGCGGCTGGATGATCTCGATCGGGTTGCCGTTGTTGTCCTTATCTATCGTGACTGCGTCGGACGCCTTGCGGAAGTCGGGGTACTGGTCCCATTCCTCCAGCGAAGCCTGCACCGTCTCCTGGATTTTTGTATCGATCGTAGCATAGATTTTATAGCCGCCCGCGCGCATTTCCCTGTCCACAATCAGGCGGTTGGCCGAGGTGTCCTCCAGGCCCTGCTGCTCGAGCATAAAATTCTGCACATCCTGTATGACGTATTCCACAAAGTGGGGATACTTATATGTGGCATTGGCGGGGGATTCCTCCAGTATATTCATTTCCACCTTCCACTTTTGCAAGTATCCGGACGCCAGGATCAGTTCTTTTCCGCTTCCATCGTCATCCAGCACGGATTCGTCCGACAGGTATTCGCTGGAGGGTATATACGTTTCGTTGTACTGATCCTCGGTGATCATGCCGTTCCACCACATACGCTCGGTGATGATGTTCATCCTGTTGATCAGGTAAGGCAGGTCGTCCGTATTGGTGTATGTGGCGCGGCGCGGGTTAAACTTTGTCGTGCTCTGGGTAATGGCGGCAATGCACACCATCTCCTTGAGCGTAAGCTGCGACATTTCCTTGCCAAAGTAATCCTTGGCAGCGGTTTTGACGCCGTAAACGCGTCCGCCCAGCGGAATGGAGTTTAAGTACGCCTCCAAAATCTCGTCCTTGGTATATTTGCGCTCAAGCTCTGTGGCAAGGAACGCCTCCTGCAGCTTGCGCTTATATGATTTCTCGTTGGAAAGCAGCTTGTTTTTGATCAACTGCTGCGTGATGGTGCTGCCGCCCTCGACCTTGCTGGAGCTGAGGTTGGACACAAAAGCACCGGCCAGCCGCCGGATGTCAATGCCGTCGTGCGTCCGGAAGCGGATGTCCTCGACAGCGATAACCGCATTTTGCAGGTCGGTGGGGATCTCGTCAATAGACGCCCAATCGCGGTTTTCCGCACCGGAATATGTCACAAGCAGGTTTCCCTGCTGGTCGTATATGTAGGACGTCAGGCTTTGATCCTCGATTTTGCCGGTATCCAGCTCGGGCGTTGTCTCCAAATACGCCTCCGCCACACCAATCACACTGCCAAACCCCGCCGCAACAAACACGATGATTGCGACAAAAATCAGCTTGACGACCGTCAGGAAGACGCCGAGCACAAAGTTTGGCTTTTTTTCGCGCGCAACAAAAATGGACGCGCGCTTGCCCTTTTGCCCCAGCACCGGCATAAACTGCGTTTCCTCTTTGCCCTTTGATTGCGCGCCGCCACCCGGCAGCGCTTTATCGCTGAACACAACGGTTTCTTCCGAAGGCTTTTCCTTTCCGCTTTTTTTCAAATTGAAAGGAAGAGTAATCTTCTTGGTGCCATCGTCGCTGCTGTCTTTTTTCAGGAAGCTTTCCAGTATATTCAGTTTGATCCCTTTTTTGGGTTTATCGTCCGTTGCGGGAATCTCGATTTTCCGGTCGTCGCCTCCCGCACCGGGGATATCAACCTTCCGGCCCTTATCGCCCGTATCGGGAAGATCAACTTTCCGGCCCTTGTCGCCCGCGGCAGGGATGTTTACTTTCCGGCCTTTATCACCCGTGGCAGGAATATCGATTTTTCGGCCTTTGCCGCCGCCGTCTTTTTGATCGGCCAAGTGCGTTTCCTCCAAAAAAATACTATGTTTTGTAGCGCGCACTACGCGCTACCGTTTGTCAAGACACTGTAAATCAGGTACTAATATAGGCTATTTTATCACAAAAAAGCGCTATTTTCCTTTAAAAATGCATATCTTCAAATTTTTTTTACAGTTAAAGGAAACAAAAAGCCCTGTTTCTTTATGATTTTGACGTTTTTAAGGGGTGCGTTGTTCCCGGTTTACAAGCTTATGCGGTTTATGATAGTATCGAAGTATAGAATATTTTAAGAGGTGTACATATGTCAGGACATTCCAAATGGTCAACGATCAAACATAAAAAAGGCAAGGCGGACGCCGCGCGGGGCAAGGTGTTTACCAAAATCGGCCGCGAGATTGTGGTGGCGGTCAAGCTGGGCGGCCCCGACCCGGACATGAACTCACGCCTGCGCGACGTGATTGCCAAGGCCAAAGCCGCCAACATGCCCAACGATAACATCAGCCGCTCCGTCAAAAAAGCCTCGGGCGAGCTTGGCTCGGTCAATTATGACGAGATTACCTATGAGGGCTACGGCATAGGCGGGTC
>DHOD01000005.1:12941-13533 GCA_002407725.1 Christensenella sp. UBA5399
GGGTCGGCTGTGATTGTGGAGACAATGACAGACAATAAAAACCGTACGGTGGGCGAGGTGCGCCACGCCTTTGACAAGTGCGGCGGCAGCCTGGGCACAACCGGCAGCGTTGCGTTTCAATTTGAGAAAAAAGGTATCATTGTCATCGACGCGGAAGGAAAAGACGAGGACACTGTGATGGAGGACGCGCTGGATGCGGGCGCGGAGGATTTTTCCAACGAAGGCGAAGCGTTTGAGGTCACTACGTCTCCCGGCGATTTTTCCGCCGTGCGTGAGGCGCTGGAAGCCAAAGGTTATGAATTTCTTTCAGCGGAATTGGAAATGGTACCGTCCAACACGGTTACGCTGGACGAAGCGCAAACAAAGCAGTTTGAAAAAATGATCGATATGCTGGAGGACAACGACGACGTGCAAAACGTGTTCCACAATGCGGAGTTGGTGGATATCGGCGAGTAATTTATTCATATGGGAGCATGCGCCGTTTTGACTTAATGTCAAAGGATCGTGCTCCTTCTCTTATGCAATACTGCGTCTAAATGAAAGCATCTGTTTTCATTTAGACTGCCGTGCTTTAAAAAACGCCAGCGTTTTT